>CAYFOR010000029.1:0-27001 GCA_964344785.1 uncultured Piscirickettsiaceae bacterium | reverse complement strand
CGTCATCAATAACCAATTGAATTTATTCGATTAAACGTTGGGACACCAGTGATTATAAGCATATTGTTGTGGCTTGATGAATATGTAATTTGGTACTTTGAGTGCAATCTGGCTACCGATTGACGTTATCGTTCATTAAATATTCATACGACAGAGATAACTCATCGGAGTATTATCCCGTGAAGGTCTCTGACAGGCCGGTTGTGAAGTGCTGTTACCTTGGGGCGATATGGGATTAAAGGGAGAGGTATGCTGCTGTTTGCTGCGTTGTTGTTATTGTGGATATTGATGAGTGGATCGCTGGAACTTGCAGAATGGGTGGCAGGCTCTATGGCAGCAATGATCGTAGTAGTATTGACAGGCAATAGCCGTGTGGGTGGTGATCATGAATCGGGTTCCTTGATACTCTCTACCAGTGCGCTGCTTGCGTTGCTGCGTTACACGGTACTCTTCATCCGTGCCCTGGTGCGTGCCAATCTGGATATGGCCCGGCGAGTACTCTCCCCATCTCTGCCACTGGACCCGGTGCTGGTTGAGGTTGAGACCGAGCTTCGCTCTTCGATTGGAAAACTGATGTTGGCCAACAGTATCACGTTGACGCCTGGCACCCTGACCGTTGAGTTGGAACAGAATCGTCTGTTGATACACTGGGTGGATGGATCAGCGCTGGGGATTGATATGGGTTCGGATGAGCGTCTGCAGCAGGCAACGCGTGAAATCGCAGCTTCGTTTGAACAGCAACTGAAGGGGTTTCTGCGTTGAGTGGTTCATTCGTGATGTCACTGGTGATGCTGTTGATGGGGGCGTCGATCCTGTTGACGGTAGCTCGGTTTCTGTTGGGGCCGCTGGCAGCAGATCGTATTGTCGCAGCGGATACCATGACCGTGATTGCAACGGGTGTGATTGTGTTGCTGGCACTGCTGTTTGAGAGTTCGCTCTACCTTGATCTGGCGCTACTGTTTGCTGCACTGGCCTTTGTTGGAATCATTGCATTGGCGCGTGTGATTGAGCGGCATGGTGGAGAGCGGCAGTGAGCTGGATTGGTGACCTTTTTCTTCTGATTGGCAGTGCCTTCATGTTGCTGGGTGCGTTGGGGCTGGTGCGCATGCCGGATGTCTTTACCCGGATTCAGGCCGGGACCAAGGCGGTTACACTGGGTGTGTTGTCACTATTGGTCGGGGTCGGTTTTCACCATCCCGAGTGGTGGTCAAAGCTGATCATCATTGCACTGCTACTGTTGATGACCAACCCGGTGGGTTCATCGACACTGGCCCGAGCCTTTCTCCGCTCCGGGATTGAGCCCTGGCAGAAGGGAAGGACGGACACAGGAGAAACGGAATGATGGAGTCAACACTCTCGCTCTGGGCCGTATCACTTCTGGTTTTGCTGATGCTCATTGCGGCAGTCGCTGCACTGTTGATGCGAAGCCATCTGACGGCGGTGGTGGCAACCTCAATCCTCTCGCTTGGTTTGACCATGTTGTTTGTCTGGCTGCGTGCTCCAGATGTGGCGATGACGGAGGGTGTGGTTGGTGCAGGGCTGGGGAGCCTGATCCTTGCACTGGCACTGAGCCGCCTCGGCTTGCTGGGCAAGGAAGGTGAAACTACGCATGAGGCCAGCCATCATGAGTAGAGAACAGCGCTCACTGGAGTGGACCCCGCTGCTTTTGAGTGGCGGCATCGCCTTTTTCCTCTTCTCACTATTTGTCGCAACCTCTTTTGGTGAACCGCCGATGCGGGTGGGTGCAATGATCCACAATGCCGCTGAGGATGGGTTGGGGGCGGCCAATCTGGTTACAGCGGTGGTGCTCGGTTATCGCGGGCTGGATACCCTTGGCGAGTTGGCCATTCTCTTTACCGCTGCGACTGCGGTTGGATTGGTGTTGTCACCGCTTGCCGGTCGTGGATCAGGAGCGGCACCTGTCTTTCTGGGTTCTCTTTTGGAGTCGGCCATTCAGTTATTGATGCCGCTGTTGCTGCTGGTCGGTTTATACATTGTGGTGCATGGCCATCTGACACCGGGTGGTGGTTTTCAGGGTGGCGTCATTCTCGCTGTTGCACTGTTTCTGCCTGCACTGGCAGGATCAAATCGCTATCGAGTCCCCTTGGGGCATGGTGCGATTCGCTGGATTGAGGGAGGGGCAGGTTCACTGTTCATTCTGACCGGCATCGTGGCAATCCTGCAGGGCAAGGCTTTTCTGACGCCGCTGCTTGATACCGGCACGATCGGCATGCTCCACTCTGCCGGAACATTGCCGCTACTGTACATTGCAGTGGGGCTCAAGGTGGGGGCAGAGTTGGCGGCACTGCTGCTGCATCTGTCGCTGGAGGAGCCGGCATGATCGAGTGGGTGCTCTACATTGGAGCCATTGGCCTGCTGACAATCGGTATTGCCGGGCTGGCTCTCTCAACCCATCTGTTTCGAATGGTGTTGGCACTGCTGATTGCAGAGGCCGGTGCCAACCTGCTGTTGGTGTTGGCCGGGTATCGTTGGGGAGGAGAGGCGCCAATCTGGTTGGATGGCGCGTTCCCTGAAATGATGGTTGACCCGGTACCGCAGGCGATGGTGCTGACTGCAATCGTGATTGGCGTCGGCATTCAGGCGCTTGCCATTGCGCTGCTGATTCGGGTGCGCAGGCAGTGCGGTACGCTGAATCGCACGGAAGTGGTGGAACAGATGAAGGAGATACTGGATCAGGAACTGGGGGGATACACCACGGAGTCACGCCATACCCCACGTGGTGGTCGACCCATTCAGTCGCCACCTGTGGCAGAGCAGGCAGGGGAGGGTGGCCATGCTGACTGAGTGGTTGCCCCTGTTGATCGTGTTGCCGCTGCTGACAGGGTTTCTGATTCAGCCGTTGTCAGCTGCAATGGGTGAGCGAGGCCCACTGGTGACCAATTGGCTTGGGCTGGGTACGATGGTGGCGATGCTGCTGTTGACACTCTCTTTGGGTGATGTGGTGGCACAACAGCCGATCTCTCTGGTGATGGGTGGGTTTGTTGCGTCGATGGGGATCAACCTCTATCTGGATGGGCTGGCCTGGCTCCTGCTGCTGGCCCTGTTGATCGGCATACTGCTACTCTGGCCGCAGGGGAGGCCGCCACGCGAACAGGTGTTGATGCTGTTGCTGGCAGCATCCTCAGCTGGTATGGCACTCTCCGGTGATCTCTTTAATCTCTATGTCTTCTATGAGTTGATGGCGGTGGCGACCTTTGGGTTGGTCGCTGCTGTGGATAGTCGTGCCGGTACCATTGTAGGTTTTCGTTATCTGCTGCTCAGTGGAGTAGGTGCAGTGCTGGCACTGTCCGGCATTGCCCTGATCTACAGCCACAGTGGAACGTTGAATCTGGCGCACCTGGCTCAATTGGTTGCATCCGGTGAGACTACGCTGCCGATTTCCGCCTTTCTGTTGATCCTGCTGGGGTTTGGGGTAAAAGCCGAGCTGTTTGCGGTCAACAGTTGGGTGCCTGAGGTGTATGGCGCAATCTCACCTCGCCTTTCAGCATTGTTGGCGGGAGTGGTCTCCAAGCTGGCTGTGGTGATGATCGTGCGCGTATTGATTCTGCTCTTTCCCACCGAGGCGGCAACACAGGCGCTGCTGGTATTGGGGATCCTCGGGGCGGTCAGTGGTGAATTGGCCGCCTGGCGAGCACATGATCTGCGCCGGATGCTGGCCTACTCCTCCATCGGACAGTTGGGGATGATCTTCATCGCTTTTTCTCTCTCTGTCGAGGTGGGGCTGATGGTGGGTATTGCGCTGTCGTTCCACCATCTGCTGGTCAAGCCGGGGATGTTCCTGTTGACCGAGCAGACCCTGAATCGCTGGGGCATGGCGCTGTTTGTAATCTTTGCGCTGTCGCTGGTGGGGGTTCCTCCGATGCCGGGATTCTGGGCCAAATTCAGCCTGCTGACCGGTCTGGTGGAGAGTGGTGGCTGGCTCAATGCCGTGGCCATTGCGGCATTCCTGTTTGCAACGGTGGTTGAGGCTGGTTACCTGTTCCGGGTGGTGGCACGTTACTACCATGGTAGCGGGACCATTGTTGAGGTGGATGAAGACTCTTCACTGCGACGAGGGTTCAGTGGCCTGCTGGTCTCGACGGTATTGGCAGCAGGGCTGCTCTACAGTGCCTGGGAAATCGGTGAGGTTGCCGAAGGGATGAAGTCGGTTGCCCATCAGGCAGGGGACACGCAACTGCTGATATCCGTTGTGGCACCGCAAGAGGGGGGTGAATGATGGAGGAATTGACACAGCTTGATCTGCTCTGGTTGTTGATGACCATAACCACCCTGGCCACCCTCTGGTCACGCAGCTGTTGCGGTGGCTGGCTACAGACACTCTTTTATCTGATGCAACTGGTGCTGATTGGTGGCATGGTTTCTGTCGTCGGAGAGCAGCAAAGTTTTGATGCATCGCTGCAGTTTGCCATGTTTGGCTATCGAATCGGTTGGTCACTGGATGGGCTGGGACTTTATTTTGCGTTGATCACGGCGGCCTCTGCGCTGTTTGCATCACTCTATATGGCGGGAGAGTGGGGGAAGAGGTATCAGCAGGATGGAGGAAGCCTGCGTCTGTTGCGTTTTGCACTGGCGTTGAATGTGCTGACCATGTACTGGCTGCTCTCCAGTGCAGACTTGATCTCGCTGTTCATCGGTTGGGAGCTGGCAAGCTGGTCGGCCTTCATGATGATGGCGCTGGCGGGGGGGCGTGCCTGGGATGCAGCCAACCGCTACCTGATCTACGCCATGTCGGGTGCAATGATGATCTTTGCGGCAGTTGCGATGGTTGCCTCCGAGGTGGGGTCGGTACAGTTTGACGCAGTTGCTGTTGCGCTGGAGCAGTTCTCGGTACAGCAGGCGGTCGTGTTGTTGTTGCTGACCATGGCGGGTTTTGGCATCAAGATGGGGTTGCTGCCCTTCCATCTCTGGCAGGCACCGGCTTACGCAGGTACCCCGGGGCCGGGCAGCGCCTTTCTGGGGGCCATCTCGTCCCGACTGGGGTTGTTTGCAATCATTCTGGTGCTGTTCAAACTGGCACAGGGGGCATGGCTGTCGCTCTCATTCTCTGGTGTGACACCACAGGACATACTGGCGTGGATCGCGGTTGCAACGATTGTTTTTCCGACCTTTACCGCGATGCGCCAGAACGATGCCCGTGAGCTGCTGGCATGGCACGGGATTGGTCAGGGGGGATACATGCTGTTGGGTGTGGTGATGATGGACCCACTGGGTGTGGCTGGCGGTATGCTTCATATCTTCAATCATGCCACCTATCAGGCGGCTCTGTTCCTTGCAGTTACTGCAGTGATCTACCGCACCGGCACCTCCGATCTCAACCAGTTGGGCGGACTGGTGGTGCGGATGCCACTCACCTTCGTCACCATGCTGGTGGGGATTATCGGATTGGCGGGGTTGCCACCGATGAATGGTTTCGTCTCCAAGTGGCTGGTCTACCGCTCCCTGCTGGATCAGGGGGAGGTGCTGCTGTTTGTCGGTGCCGTAATCGGCACGCTGGGTACCATTCTTTCGGTCTACAAGTTGTTGCACAATACCTTCCTCGGCTCGTTACGGATGGAACACCAGCAGATCCGTGAGGTGCCCTGGAGTATGTCCATACCCATGCTGTTGCTCTCTGTACTGATTCTGTTGACTGGCGTGCTTCCGGGTATTCCACTACAGTGGGTGTCGGATGCACTGCTGGCGGTCGGCCTGCCGATGCCTGATTTCAATGCTGGTGGTGTGATTGCCGATGGGGGCAGCCTGGACATGCGGGTGATCACCGGAGTGCTCTTTGCAGGCTTTGCGGTCGCTGCATTGGTCTTCTATGGGGCCGGGTCCAGTCGTCGGGTCAATCCTCTGGATAACTATGCGGGTGGGCACTTCCTCTATGCCAGTAACCACTACCACTACAGCAACAATTTCTATGCCGGGCTGATGCATCTGATCAAGCCGTGGTACCGGTCACTGTTCCAGCAGATGGAGAATGGTGTCATGCGACTGTTGGCGCTTATGGCGGACACCGTGTTGGGGCTCTATCACCAGTTGCAGCCGAGCCGAATGATACTGCTGGTACTGTTCCTGCTGTTGTGGTGGGAGGCAAGTTTATGAGTATCGGTCATCTGCTGATTGAGCTGGTGCTGATGCCGCTGGTCGCCTTCCTGATCGGCCTGATGATGGTGCTGTGGATGCGCCGACTGGGGGCACGTGTTCAGCGCAGGGTTGGTCCTCCCTTCTTTCAGCCACTCTATGATGTGGTCAAGCTGTTTGGAAAGCGGACCCAGATTTCGCACGGCATCCTCCATGACATTGGTATCGTGATGGCGATGGGGGGGTATATTGCTGCCGAGACCCTGCTGCCGGTGCCGGGGATGGATGGTGTGGCGGCCTATGGTGGCATCATTACCCTCACCTATCTGATGATGGTGCCATCCCTGGGGCTGGCCCTGGGTGTGGGGCAGTGTGCCAACCCCAATGGTTCAATTGGTATCTCGCGCGCGTTGACCGCGATGCTGGCCTACGACATTCCATTTGTAATCGTGATTTTCGGGGTGGCCTACCATGCAGGGAGTGCCAACCTGATCGAAATCATCGACAAGCAACAGCAGGTAGGTTTCAGTGGTTGGGGGATTGTAGAGATGCCGCTACTGGCCATCGCCGGGCTGGTGACCCTGCAGGGCTCGCTGGGTAAGCACCCGTTCGAGATCTATGTGGCACCTGCCGAGATTGCAACCGGGCCGATGGTGGAGATGGGGGGCAAGTATCTGGGTGGCCTGTTTGTGATGCAGGCATTCCAGTTCTATACAGCCTCCGTGCTCTACACTTCACTGTTTCTCGGTGGCGGGGAGAACTGGATTGATCTGCTGGTCAAGAGTTTTCTGGTGTTGACCATCCCGCTCTCCATCGCCTACCTCTTCCCTCGATATCGAACGGAGGATGTGGTGCGGCTTCTATGGAAGTGGCCGGTACTGATTGGACTATTGGGGGTGGCTTTTGTTCTATAAACGCAAAGATGCAAGAACGCCAGGGGCGCAGAGATGGAATCGGAAAAAAAGAACCTTTGCGTGTTCTGCGTCTCCGCGCCTTGGTGTTGAAAAAAGGGGGCTGCAATGAGTGAAGGCAATCTGATGCAGCGGGTATTTGATGAATTGACCAACTTTGCGCGTGCTCGCTCGCTCTTTATTCTGCACTACTGCACAGGGTGTGGTGCCATTGAGCTCCCGCCGGCGATGACTTCCCGCTTCGATATGGAGCGTTTGGGGCTTTCGCCGATGGTGACCCCGCGACAGGCCGATATTCTGTTGATCACAGGCTATGTCTCGATCAAGACTCTGAAACGGGTGATGCTGACCTACGAGCAGATGAGTGCCCCCCGTTATGTGGTCGGCATCTGCTCCTGTACCGTCAATGGTGGCATGTACTGGCAGAGTTATGCCACGGCCAAGCGGCTGGATGAGTATATGCCGGTGGACCTCTATATTGCTGGCTGCATGCCCCGTCCAGAGGCGGTGATTGCCGGATTGCGTCAGTTGATGTCCCGGATTGAGCGCGGAGAGGCGGAGAAGTGGAAGGAGTACTACAGCAACTACGACTACTACCTCGGCAATCAGCAGCACCTGTTTGGCAATCAGTGGCAGACCCCGACCGATGTGATCGGTGAGGCGGAGCAGTATGGACTGATTGGTGCTGGCACGCGAGGGGAGCACACGGCGTTGTTGGAAGAGGCGCAATTGCCACTGCAGCCACTGGAGATGCGGTTATGAGTCTGGATGGTTTTTCTCCATGGCTGGAGGATCTGACGGGCCGTATCGACGGAGTAGAGGTTACCCGTAGTGATGTCGAAAAACGGCGCACCCGCATCGATCTTCCTGCCGACGATCTGACCCTCGTATTGGAGGCGGCCAAGGGGGAGATGGGCTTTGTCCATCTTTCAGCGATCTCCTGTGTCGACTGGATCGAGCAGGACCAGTTCGAGCTGGTCTATCAGTTATGGTCCTATGAGCAGAATCAACTGCTCTCTCTCCATATCCGCATCTCCCGTACAGCGGCGCGCTTCCAGTCAATCTATGACCTCTACAAACCGGCCGGTTTCTTTGAGCGGGATATTCATGAGATGTATGGTCTCTACTTTGAGGGGGCACCGGATATGGAGAAATTCATTCTCACCGAGTGGAATGGACCACCACCAATGCGCAAGGAATTTGACAGTGAGGCCTTTGTGGAGCAGACCTTTGACTGGCAGGACTACCACCCAGACTGGTTGAAGGCACTGGAGTCGGCGGGTGGCGGCGTGGTGGTACCACCGAGCGAACAGCGTTTCAGTCAGCGCGATGGGGTAGGGGAACCGCTGTGGAGTGGAAACCAGGTTGACTTCCGCCGACGGGAGGAGGAGTAGTACTGAGTCATGCGTGCCGAGAACTATCAGCTGATCAACCATCCGCCGAGTCATGAATTTGAACTCAACTTCGGACCCAACCACCCGGGTATTGAGGGGAACTATGCACTACAGGTGAAGGTGGAGGGGGATACCGTGGTGCGGGCCCATGCCGATGGAGGGTATCTTCATCGCGGTTTTGAAAAGCTGATGGAGCAGCGTCTGTGGATCCAGAATATCACTCTGGTACCGCGAATCTGTGTGCCTGATCCGTCACCGATGGAGGTCTGTTACTCGCTGGCGGTTGAGGAGATCGCCGATATTGAGGTGCCGGAGCGTGCCCAGTGGATCCGTGTACTGCAGTTGGAACTCTCACGTATTGCGGCACACCTCTTCACCTTCGGAGGGCACGCGGCGACTACCGGAATGTACAGTCCGATGTTCTGGGGGGTGGCCGACCGGGATCTGATTCTGGATCTGTTCGAGGAGTTTACCGGGGGGCGTGTCTACAGCATCTACAACATTCCGGGCGGTGTTCGACGTGAACTGCCGGATGGGTTTCTGCAACGAGTCAGTGATACGCTGGACTATATCGAGAGCCGCCTTTCCGACTACGATGATTTGCTGTTCATGAACCGAGTCTTTATCAAACGGGCCAGGGGGGTGGGTACGTTCACACAGGAGTTTGCGCTCGATTACGGAGTGACCGGTCCCAATCTGCGTGCCTGTGGACTGCCGTTTGATGTTCGTCGAGATGACCCCTACCTGATCTACGACCAACTGGAGTTTGAGGTGCCGGTGGAAGAGGCCGGTGATGCCTGGGCCCGTACACTGGTACGTCGGGCCGAGCTGATCCAGAGTATCCGTATCCTGCGTCAGGTGGTCGAAGCACTACCGGACATTGGTGGACCGCTGCGTACCCCGATTCCCAATCCACTGGCATGGCGGGTTCCGGTGGGTGAGAGTTATGCACGGGTGGAGTCCTCCAAGGGCGAGCTGGGTTACTACGTGGTCTCAGATGGTAGTGAGAAGCCATGGCGGGTTCATGTGCGCGGTCCCTCGTCAATGCATGCGGTTCAGGTACTGGAAGAGCTGGTGACCGGCGGGCGCATCGAGGATGTTGCACAGACCATGTTCTCACTCGATGCCTGTCCACCGGAGGTGGATCGATGAACAGAACAGCTACAAGCCACAAGCTAAAAGCTGAAAGCAGAACAGCTTTTACCACAGAGTCACAGAGACACAGAGAAAGCTACTTAGTACAACTCTGTGCCTCTGTGCCTCTGTGGTTCCAGCTTTTAGCTTTTAGCTTTCCACATGTAGCTCTCATCTCTGAAGGAGGTGGCAATGGACTATAAAGACGAAGGTAGTCTGCTACGTCCGCTACGGGCGCTTTCGTTTCTCGGTCGGCCTGCGGTAACCGAACCGTTGGAGCCACGCCTTGCTGCAGAGGGGTACCGTGGCTTTCATTTAAATGAGCATGCACAGTGTATCGGCTGCAGTAGCTGTCAGAAGATCTGTGACAATGCTGCGATTACCATGGTTGAAGTCCCGGGTCTTCCAGTGGATGAGATCAAGGGTATCCGTAATTTGCGTCCGGCGGTCGATTATGGTCGATGCTGCTGGTGCGCACTCTGTGTGGATATCTGCCCGACCGGGTCACTTAATCTGTCAAAGGAGTATGTCCATACCTGCACTCAGGAGGAGATCGACAGCTATTTCATGTTGCCGAGTGAGAAGGGCATCCATGGCACCCCCTTTGGCAAAGGATGGCAGAAAAGTGACTGCTCGGACTTGCTTGATCTGAACCGCCAACCGATGGGAGAGCGCACTCCCGAGGAGCGGCTGGACAACTTTGATGAAATTGTGGATGGTTTTACCGCTGAGCAGGCGTTGGCAGAGGCCTCGCGCTGTGTGCAGTGCGGGATGTGTCATGATGCCTGTCCGACTGGAATGCATGCCCCTGAGTACATCCGCTCGATCTATGAGCAGGATCTGGAGCAGGCGGTACGCTGGATTTATCAGACCAACCCCTTTTCACATGTCTGCGGCCGAGTTTGCACCCACCGCTGTGAGGATGCATGCTCGATCGGGGTGCGGGGTGTACCACTGGCGATCCGCTGGCTCAAACGATATGCGATGGATGGCGTGACCCATCAGCGGGTCAAGGAGATCACCCGGGAGAGCAGGGCGACCGAGTCGAGTGGGCGCAGTGTGGCGGTCATCGGTGCGGGCCCGGCTGGATTGACGGCCGCCTGGGATCTGGCACGGATGGGCCATCGGGTTGTGGTCTATGAGGCGCGTGAGCATGCGGGTGGAATGACCCGTTATGGCATTCCCGAGTACCGTCTTCCCTATGAGATGCTGGATCGTGATGTCGAAGTGATTACCGACATGGGAGTGGAGATTCGCTACGGTGTTGAGGTGGGTGCTTCCATTACCATGGAGCAGCTGCAGCAGGAGTACGATGCGGTGGTGTTGGCGATCGGGCTCCATCTGGGGCGTTCCACCCGTATTCCAGGTTCGGATCATCAGGGAGTGCGCAAGGCGGTAGAGTTGCTTCGTCTGGTGACCGAGCAGGGGAGTTTTGAAGTGCCGCAAGAGGTGGTGGTGATCGGGGGCGGGAATGTGGCGATGGATATTGCCCGTACCGTAGCGCGCCTGCAACGCCAGCAATGGGGAGAGGTGCGGGTCGTGGTCACTGCATTGGAAGACCGTGACAACCTGTTGGCCGACCCGGAGGAGATTCGTGAGGCAGATGAAGAAGGGGTGGTTCTCTGTCCATCTCGTGGCCCTCAGGAATGTGTGGTGGTGGATGGTAATCTGCAGTCACTGAAGACCTGGGGGGTCCGCTCGATTTTTGATGGGCAGGGGCGTTTTTCCCCTCATTATGATGAGCAAGATGAGCAGTGCCATTCGGCAGGGATGATTATCGAGGCGATCGGACAGATGTCGGATGCCCCTGAGCTGCTGGGTGAGTCGTTGACCGAACGGCTGGAGTGGAACCGTGGCCGACTTCAGGCGAGTGAAGAGGGGCGCACTTCAGAGTCCTGGTTATGGGCGGCAGGAGACTGTGTCAATGGTCCTGATGTGGTCCATGCGGTGGCCGATGGTCATCGGGTGGCTGCCAGTATTGATGAAGAACTGGTACGGAGTGCTGGATAATGGATGAGATGCGGGAAGGGGATAGTGGAAAAAAGGAGCGGCTCGGTCAGACCAGCAGTGAGATGGAGGTGATCGATATCGCCATTCAGTTTGAAGAGGCCGCAGCCTCTTTTTACCGTCAGCTTCAGCACAAGGTGAGCAAGCCGCTACGCTGGCTGGTGCAGTCACTGGCAGAGGAGGAGAATCTCCATGCAGAACGGCTGAAGGCGCTCCGTTCTCACTCTGACCTGCAACAGCAGCTGAAAGAGCGTCTGATACAGATGAATGTGGATCCGCGATTTACTGATGCGATTCAGACCCCTTCGATCGATAGCTTTACCGATGACCAGTCGATTTTGCTCTATGCACTCTCCAGAGAGCAGCTGGCACTGGAGCAGTATGGTGCGCTGGCTGATGAATCACAGCCCGGTCCCGTTCAGGATCTTTTTCGTTGGCTCTCCAATGAGGAGGTGGACCACAAGGCGGAGTTGGAGAAGCGTTATTACGAGATGGTCCACCAGGGAGGTGGGGTGTAGCAAACCCGAGGTAGTTCGTGCCGGAACGAAGTTACTCTGCGTGGAGGTGCAGCAGATTGTCTCCTTCGGTGAGCATATACTCCAGAAAGGTCTGTGCTACCAGAGAGAGCTTGATCCCTTTCAGGTGTGTGGCATACCAGCGTCGTACCAGAGGGAAGCCCTCTACATCCAGTATCACCAGCTTTCCACTCTCCCGTTCCAGTTGCACACTGTGGAGAGAGAGAATGGCCAGACCGAGACCCGCCATCACCCCCTGTTTGAGCGCCTCACTGCTACTCAACTCCATATAGGGTTCGATATAGAGCCCCTGGTCGGCCAACATCTTGTCGAAAACCTTACGTGTACCTGAGCCGGGTTCACGTTTCAGAAAGCGCTCCTGTGCCAGCTCTGCCAGGGAGATGTTCTCGCGCTCTGCCAGCGGGTGGTTGGGGGCGGCGGCGATCCCGAGTACATTGTGGAGAAATGGGTAGGCTTCCAGGCGCTCCTTGTCCGGGATCTGGCCCATCACCACAAAGTCATCCTCTTTATTGAGCAGCCTTTCCATTACCCGAGCGCGGTTGGTGAATTGCATTTTGGGCTCCACCTGTGGATATTGCTGCAGAAATCCGCCTAACAGATGAGGCATGAAGTACTTTGCGGTAGTGACCACAGCAACCTGTAGCGGTCCCTTGACCTCCCCCTTGAGCTCAGTCACCGAACTTTTCAGGTGTTCCACTCGATCAAGGATCTCACGGCTGGTCTGCAGTACCGTGGTGCCGGCAGCAGTCAGTAGTATTTTCTTTCCAACAGGCTCCAGCAGCTGGACACCGAGCTGGGTCTCCAGGCGCTTGATCTGGATCGATACTGCGGGCTGGGTCAGGTGGAGTTCTTCGGCTGCACGGGTATAGCTGGCATGTCGGGAGACCGCCTCAAACAGTTTCAGTTGTTGCAGGGTGAAATGCATGAACGATAACCATCAATTATTATTGCCTTTTTATGATAATCGCCATCTTTGATAAACAAAAGTAAATTGACCGTATAAAAAAGAATAATTTTTTATTATATTTTGATGGAGCTATATTCCGCTCATCTAACCGACAGCAGACACATGATGTTGTAGTGTCAGAGGCTAGATTGAGAGGTCATTAATTCGGAAGGAAGTTGTCCGGAGACCATTGATCAAAGGAAATCGAGAAGGAATATAACCGATGGCAAAAAAATATGATGCGGGTGTAAAAGAGTACCGCGAAACTTACTGGATGCCGGAATACACCCCACTTGAGAGTGATCTTCTGGCGTGCTTCAAAGTAACTCCACAACCTGGCGTGCCTCGTGAAGAGGTTGCTGCTGCGGTAGCTGCTGAATCTTCAACTGGTACCTGGACTACAGTATGGACTGACCTGCTGACTGACCTGGACCACTACAAAGGCCGTGCTTACGCGATCGAAGACGTTCCTGGTGATGACACTTGCTTCTACGCTTTCATCGCTTATCCGATTGACCTGTTCGAAGAGGGTTCTGTGGTAAACGTACTGACTTCTCTGGTTGGTAACGTATTCGGCTTTAAGGCACTGCGTGCTCTGCGTCTGGAAGATATCCGCTTCCCACTCGCATATGTTATGACTTGTAATGGACCACCCCAGGGTATCTATGTCGAGCGTGACATCATGAACAAATACGGCCGTCCTATGCTGGGTTGTACGATTAAGCCTAAGCTGGGTCTGTCTGCGAAGAACTACGGTCGTGCCTGCTACGAAGGTCTGCGCGGCGGTCTGGACTTCACCAAGGATGACGAGAACGTCAACTCTCAGCCATTCATGCGCTGGAAGCACCGTTTCGACTTCGTTATGGAGGCGATTCTGAAAGCAGAAGCAGAAACTGGTGAGCGTAAAGGTCACTACCTGAACGTTACTGCACCAACTGCTGATCAGATGATGGAGCGTGCCGAGTACGCTAAAGAGATCGGCGCACCAATCATCATGCATGACTTCCTGACTGGCGGTTTCTCTGCAAACACCCAGCTGGCTCAGTGGTGTCAGAAAAACGGTATGCTGCTGCACATTCACCGTGCAATGCACGCCGTACTTGACCGTAATCCGCACCACGGTATCCACTTCCGTGTACTGACCAAGTGTCTGCGCCTGTCTGGTGGTGACCACCTGCACTCCGGTACGGTTGTCGGTAAGCTGGAAGGTGACCGTGAAGCGACTCTTGGCTGGATCGACATCATGCGCGATTCATACAACAAGGAAGATCGCTCACGCGGTATCTTCTTCGATCAGGATTGGGGTTCAATGCCTGGTGTTATCCCGGTTGCTTCCGGTGGTATCCACGTATGGCACATGCCTGCACTGGTGAGCATCTTCGGCGACAACTCTGTACTGCAGTTTGGTGGTGGTACGCTGGGTCACCCTTGGGGCAACGCTGCAGGTGCGGCTGCTAACCGTGTTGCGGTTGAGGCTTGTGTTGAAGCACGTAATATGGGTCGTGAGCTGGAGAAAGAGGGTAAGGACATCCTCACTACTGCTGCCAAGTCTAGCCCTGAACTGGCTGCTGCCATGGAAACCTGGAAAGAGATCAAGTTCGAATTCGATACTGTCGACAAGCTGGACGTGTCTCACAAGTAAGTTTTTTTCAGTCCTCCCTCTCCTCCGGGAGAGGGACTCTGAAGCGAACCTGAACCTAATTATTTAATGGAGTATTCACAATGAGTGAAATGCAAGATTACAACTCAAACCTGAGCGATGCTGCGCAGAGCCGTAAGTTTGAAACCTTCTCATACCTGCCTGATATGGATGCAGATCAGATCCGTACCCAGATCGAGTACATCGTAGGCAAAGGCTGGAACCCATCTATCGAGCACACTGAGCCTGAGCATGCAGCCGGATCTTTCTGGTACATGTGGAAACTGCCAATGTTCGGTGAAACCGACGTTGATGCCATCCTGGCAGAATGTGAAGCGTGTCATAAAGCCCACCCAGAGAACCATGTTAAGCTGCTGGGCTTGGACAACTTTGCGCAGTGTGCTGGTGCATCCATGGTTATCTACCGCGGTAAAGCTGTTTAAGCGAACCGGGGTAACTACCTGAAAAGAAAAGCCCCTGTTCTACATTCATGTGGGCAGGGGCTTTTTTCATGAAAGGCCAATAGACAATTACAGGTTTCAATTATGGCTGGACCGACAGTAAAACCCGATAAATATGTAGGAATCAATCATGACCTCTTTGGTGGTATGACCAATATTGGTAAAACGATTCGTGACGCATGGGTTTTTGAGCTGATCCCGGAAACAGAAACCTGTGAGGGCTGGAACCTAGCCGGGATTGACGCTTTGTTACAGAAGGTTAATGCCGAGTGGGATAAATATGGCTGCCTTGTCAGTCGTTTGCCCACAGAACTTTTTGAGCGCCATCAACGGATCCATGGAAAAGCCGTGGAGATAGCCAGATCACAGGGCTGGGATGGCGAATATGAAACATACAGTGATCAATAAACGAATTCCTAAACAGAAACATCAAATGTAAAGGTGTGTCATGTCAGAAACTACAATAGATCCAAATCAGTACATCATCAACGAAGAACCTTACTTCGAACCAGTTGCTGATGAAATTGCTCTTTATGAAGCGGCTTACAATGCACGTATGCCAATGATGCTCAAAGGCCCGACAGGCTGTGGTAAATCACGCTTCGTTGAACACATGGCGTGGAAACTGAAACGCCCGCTGATCACTGTAGCCTGTAATGAAGACATGACAGCATCGGACTTGGTGGGGCGCTTCCTGCTGGATAAAGATGGTACCAAATGGCAGGATGGCCCACTGACAACTGCAGCCCGTATCGGTGCAATCTGCTATCTTGACGAAATCGTCGAAGCGCGTCAGGACACCACGGTTGTCATTCATCCATTGACGGATCACCGTCGCACCTTGCCTCTGGACAAAAAAGGTGAACTGATTGAAGCACACGAAGATTTCCAGCTGGTGATCTCCTACAACCCGGGCTATCAGAGCCTGATGAAAGATTTGAAGCAATCGACCAAGCAGCGTTTTGGTGGCCTGGACTTTGACTACCCGGTAGAGGAGACCGAAGTACAGATTGTTTCCAAGGAATCAGGTGTAGATAAGGAGACCTCAGAAAAGCTGGTACAGATTGCCCACCGTGCGCGTAATCTGAAAGGTCACGGCCTGGACGAAGGCATCTCAACCCGTTTGCTGGTGTATGCTGGACAACTGATTGCCAAGGGGGTTGAGGCGGAAGCGGCCTGCAGCATGACCATGGTTACCCCATTGACGGATGATCCGGATATGCGTGATACCTTGAACGCGGCTGTACAGACGTACTTTGGATGAGTTGTGGTTGTCTACAGTGCCGCTGTAGACAATAAAGAGCCTTTTAACTGGTCTTTAGGCAACGAACGCGAGGTCCTGGATGGCCGGGCAAGATACTGCTATATGGATGTACTAAGAGCAAGCAGTCAGCGATGGTGTGTAAACATCTCCTCAACAGGAGGCCCGAATAATGAGCATAAAACTCGAAGATTACGAACATTACCTGGAAGAGATCGATTCGCACATTCATGATGTGCTCGAAGGCACATTCCATGAAGCTGCACGTGTTATGTCGCCGTCCGGGTTGGAAGAATACCTTGATGGAGCCATCGCGCTCGCAAAATTAGGCCGGGGTAATGACCTGGTAATCAACTACCTGCAGGAAATGCCGCTGGTTGTTAAAGAGTGTGGTGAAGATATCATTGGTGACACGCTAACCGCGGCGATGAAGCTCTCATCGATGACATCCGGTGAAGTGATCTCCCTGTTGTTCAGTAGTCTGCCATCCGCCTCCCGAAACCTGGGTGATGCACAGTTACTCCGAGGCTACCTGACCCTGATTCATCAGTTGGCGTCAACCGCTGCACGTGGTTTGCGTCCGATGCTGAACCATATCGATGAGCTACTGGGCAAACTGACTTTAAGTGGTTTGCGAGCATGGGCCAATTTTGGCGCACAGGCCTATCGTCGTGACTTTGACAACCTGACGAAGTATTTCAATCTGGAATCTCAGGACTCTTTGGCGATGCTGCAGAAACAGCGACGTGGGGTTCTGTTCGTCAAGGTGCAACGCAAACTGAACTTTTACCTGCGTGCTTTGTGGGGCCGTGATTTTTTCCTGCGCCCGACCGGTGCCGACTATACCGATTTTCGTCCCTATATCGAACACAATATCATTCATATGCCGGACGCGGTTGATGACTATGGTAAAGATGATGACAAGGTTGCTGGTCTGGAGCTTTATCGTGCGACAGCTGCCCATATGGCTGCCCATATGGCGTACTCGACATCTGCAATTTCAGCTGAGCAGCTCAGTCCTGCGCAGATGTGGTTTATCGGCTTTCTGGAAGATGCCCGAATCGAATACAAGGCTGTTCAAGATTTTCCCGGGCTGAAGAAACTCTGGGGTACCCTGCTACGTCTTACCGATGAAGATGAGCATCCCGAGCATCCCGCGATGCTTGAACTTGAGCATATCGCCGTGATGTTGCTGGATGACCGCGTAACCACGGATGATGAAGAGGTTGCAGCATTTGTAAAACGGTTCCACGAAGAGATTCCCGATAAACAGGATGACAACAATTACTCATGGCACATGGGTACGGAGCTGTTCAACCTCTATTCATCACGCAAGAACGTACCCAGTCTGCGTATTCTTGAGCGTATTCGTATTCCATACCGTGACGACAACCGTTATGTCTGGGAGTTTGCAGAGTTTGACTGGTCACAGGGGGGCACGGAATACGTTCCTGCCAGCCAGCGTCAGGTTCGCCGTGTGATGACCATCATGGAGATGGCCAATGAGGTGGATTGTGAACTGGCCGGTGATGATGCCCAGGAGATCTGGACCTGCCCTGACGAAATGTTTCCCTATGAGGATGATCTGTCCGATTCCCAGCAGAGCTTTAATGATATGTGGGGCAAGGAGCCGGTCTCCGATCCATTCCACTATCAGGAGTGGGATTACCAGATCCAGCTGCATCGTCCTGACTGGGCAACTGTTTATGAACGTCGCCAACCAAAAGGTTTTGTCGAAGATATTCAGAACATTATTGATGAATACAAGCCTGTTGCTCATCGCATCAAACAGATCATCGATCTGCTGACACCAGAGGGTGTACAACGGGTACGTAATATGGAAGATGGGGATGAAATCGATATCAATGCCGCTATTGATGCGATGATTGCCATCCGTATGGGCGAACAACCCAATACACGCATTACCATGCGTAATGTTCTAAAAAATCGTGATTTGGCTGTTGTTGTACTGCTTGACTTGTCTGAATCGACCAATGAAGCCATGCAAGGCTCTGATAAAACAGTCCTGCAATTGACGCGTGAAGCAGCAACGCTTGTCTCTACAGCCATTGAAGGGATTGGCGACCCATTTGCCGTACACGGATTTGCTTCAGATGGCCGTCATGATGTGCAGTATTATCGTTTTAAAGACTTCAATCAGCACTTTGATGATGATGCCAAGTCAAGGTTGGCAGGTATGAAGGGCGGTCTTTCGACTCGAATGGGTGCGGCACTTCGCCATGCAGGGCACCATCTGCTCA
Source organism: uncultured Piscirickettsiaceae bacterium (assembly GCA_964344785.1). Classification (GTDB taxonomy): domain Bacteria; phylum Pseudomonadota; class Gammaproteobacteria; genus Thiopontia. The sequence continues at coordinate 8,364 of CAYFOR010000029.1, read as the reverse complement.
GGCAGCAGGAAAGTCGCAAGCTGGTACTGCTGGTAACAGACGGTGAACCGGCAGATATCGATGAACGTGACCCACAGCATCTTCGTCATGACACCAAAAAGGCGGTTGAGGAACTCTACACCACGGGTGTATTGACCTACTGTTTGACGCTCGATGTCAATGCGGATGACTATGTGAAGAGAATTTTTGGTGCCAACAACTACACCATTATCGACCACGTTGATCGCTTGCCGGAGCAGTTGCCGACTCTGTTTGCCAGCTTGACATCATAGCTCCTTGAATATGTACGGTCTGTTTCGCCGCAAGCCTGCATATAGTCAAAACTTTCGGTCTGTCTGGGGCAGCAGGGAGTATCAATGGGGTTATGAGATGGTCAGCCAGCGGTGCGCCTGCTCCAGTTGCTCTTGTTGGCTTGGTTGTGGGCTCCAGGGGAAAGAGACCAGCAGAATCGACCAGATCCTTCGGTCGGCACCATGCAGGTTGAATAGCTCCAGAGGCTCACCACCCTGGTCAATGGGGCGCTCAACGCTTTTCTTGTCAATTTGTAGATGAACGGGCTCCAGCCATAGTGATTCCTCCGGTTTCTCCATGACCTCCTTGAAGTGGCTGATCGTCTTCTCTACACCAAGTTGGGAAGTCAGACTGTTCCATTGCTCTCGGGTCTGCTCCAACTGCTGGTGTAGTGATGTGGAGTCTCCCTCTTTGCGTATCTGGGTTTCCAGACGTTTGATGTCAAGATGAGCCTGGTCACGCTGTTGTCGAAGGCGTTGTACTTTTTCAGCCACCTCTTTGGTCAGCCGCTCGATGAACTGGCGACGGATTAACTTGCGCAGTTCTTCCTCACTGTTTGCAGGTAAAGTGAAGGTGTGATCCTTGAAGTTGATGACATGCTGTGGCACACCATTGAGTATCATTCCGTTATGCTGCTCCATACCGTATCGTAAGGAGCGTTCCCAGCGTACACCCATCAGGGCATAGATGGTTTGGTGCTCACTGAAAGCGGCAGGCTGGTGTTCACGCATTGCAACACTGCAGCAAAGGCTCTTTTCCAATTCGTAGGGTGAGACAAACAGGGCGCGAACAAGTGGGTTGCTGCCAAATTGGTCACTCGTCAGCGGCATTACCGGAGGGAGTTTTTCAAGCAGTTGGTCAACGTATGTGACCGCATGCTGTAACGGCTTGCGAAAACGCTCCAACTCACCACTGTTATGGAGCAGCAGTGGGTTGAGGTCCTCAATGGTCTGGTGCAGGCAGTGATCCAGTCCATCAGATTCAGGGCCATTACCAAACCAGTGTGACAGTAGAGAGCTGAGTGAAAATGGCACTATGCTGGATCGGGTCCCCGTTCAAATTTGCGTTTCTTGGGCCCTCCGGGTCGGTTCTTGGTTTCCGTGCTGAAGCGGAACCGGCCCGCCAGCACGCAACCCTTCATCCCGGGATCACATGCCTCATTCGGTACTTTTTGGCATACACCATTGGTTTCGTGTGGACAGCCCCATCCACCCACTGTTCAATTCTCGTTCTGGAAATATTTGCGATAGCGCTTGGGACGCTTGCGGTCACGGAGTTTGAAGTTTTCTGGCAGCAGCCAACTCTGATCTCCAACCTGCTCACCGATCTCAAATGGACTGGGCATTGAGATATTGGGCAATTCCCAGCCGCCGGGCATTCTGGGTGCATCGGCAAGAAAATCTTCAGCTTCATGGAAGGCCTCATCGGGCGGATCAGAGAATTTTCCGGAATCCCCCCATGGTGCACCAGGCTCCCATGGCTTGTAGTGCCAAGGGTTTCCTGTCCCTGGAACCGGCCAGAACTTCATTGGGCTCATATCAAAGGACTTGTCATTACCCCAGGGTGGCTCCATGGTAGGAGGATTGAATGAGGGATTGATGGATGGTGCACGGTAACCTCCAGGTCCACCAAAGCTGGGAGGTGCATACCCTGCCGGTGGGCCGTAAGGGACCATTCCAGGAGGGCCGTACGGTCCATAGGGAATGGCTCCCCATTGAGGGGGGACCATTCCAGGGGCACCATATGGATATGCTTGAGGTGCTGGCTGTGGGAATGGAGGCGCCGGTTCAGCGACAGTAAGGGCAGAGGTGGCTGACATGCATGCCAAACAGAGCATGACCACTGGAAATTTGTGCTTCAGCATGGAGTTCTCTCAACAGTTGGTCGGTGTGTTGTTTCCAAGGAAATTACTATACTATTTGATTCTAGTTTATCATAGAGATGGTATAAATTCTATTATTCGATTGAATAAGTATGGCAAGGCGGGCATTCAGTTATCAGCAGGAAGACTTTGAGGTTCGTGCCTCCACAGTACCCCGGTGTGGGAAAGGGCTTTTCTCCAGGGTGATGCTCTATCCCGGAGATCGCGTTGGACCGTATCTGGGAAAGCGGATTTCTGATATCGAAGCTGAACAGGAGCCCTATATCAGCTCCCACTATCTGTTGTGGGTCTGTACTGACTGTACGATTGTTGGAGAGAATTACACACGTTATATCAACCATTCCGATCATCCCAATGTGCGCTTTGTCGTTTCAACACGCTGGAAAAAGGCACGGATTGAAGTGGTTGATACAATACATCCGGGTGAGGAACTCTTTCTTGACTATGGCCCCCATTTTTGGGAGGCGAGTGAGGAAGAGTGTATCAAGGCTGGCTAAAATACCGCTGGCTTGCCGGTACAACGGCTGTGTGAATACGTCCGGATGTTCAGATAATGTCCTCATCCATCCCAAACATCTGATTGAAGAAGACCGGCACTTCATTGCCGCGGTTCTCTTCCGCTATACCGGCAGAGATGTCATAACACTTTTGACCATGTGCCTTGGCAATCCTGACCACTTCAGGATCAAGCTTGCCGCTCTCAATAAAGCGGTTGAGCATCTTCAGTACTTGTTCCAGTGTCATCCCTTTACGGTAGGGGCGATCCTGCACCAGCGCCTGAAACACATCGGCTACCGCGATGATGCGTGCTTCGATACTGAACTCATGTGCCTTGGGGTGGAATGGATAGCCGCCCCGGTTCACCTCTTCATGGTGGTAGGCAGCCCAGATGGCGATATCCTGAAGCCCATCAATCTGGCGTAGAATTTCATAGGTTTCAAAGCTATGGTGGTTCATGATAGAGCGCTCTGTCGGATTGAGCGGTCCGGGTTTCTGCAAAATATCGTCGGGGGTACGCAGCTTGCCGATATCGTGGAGGAACCCTGCAATCTCGATCTTGTTGGCCTGAATTTCGGTTAACCCGTAGGCGAGCGCCAGGTAGCGAGCCAGAATCGCCACCCGGGCCGAGTGTTGGGCGGTGAATGGACTTTTCTGATCCACGATGTAAGAAAGAATCTGCGCCATCTGCTTGAGTTGCGCCATGTTGAGCGGCTGCATGTGTTGGAAACGCTCCATGTCCCGTGCAAAGCGGTTGACGTGACGATCCTCCAGGGCGATCCAGAACGCTTCAGACTGTTCAATCTTACAAAAAATCTCCACCAGTTCGGGGTTAAAGTAGGTGCCGCTATAGCTGCGGACCGTTTCCACAATCTGACGCTTCGCCAACAGAATATCCTTGCCGTAGTGGGCCGCTGACATCACATCAATACGGTCGGCAAGAAAGATCAGATTGCCGAGAAACTGTACCTCCTCGCTCATTCCGCTGGAGAGTAGTTCATTCCATGGGGTGTGGTGGTGGAGAATCGGTAGTGCAAAATGGGCCAGTGGCTCAAAGTCCTTCAGCAGTCGATAACCAATCTCACAGTGGATGTGAGCATCCTCCCAATCAAAGTGGCTTACCAGATTGCCATGCACCTGATCGGAAGAGACGCCGCAATCATGCAGCAATCCCAGCTCAAAGATTGATTGTAGTTCCGTTTCCTCCTTGTGCATTGTATGGGCAATCTGCGTGGCGATATAACCGACCCGCTTGCCGTGACTGGTGTCATTCATCCCTACCAGATCTACTGCGGTTTCGATTGCGACCACCATCTGCCGGTGGTCTACCTCTATCTCTGCCAAGGTACTCATCCCAATACCCCCTGGAATATGGTTGTTCCCAACATGCTTCCTACTGTTGGTCGTAGTGTAGTACAGAAGTTGATCAAAAAACCTACTATTATGAGGTAAATTTCATGGTCCCATTTGGGGTGATTCTCTACAAAATCATGCAACGTCCAGATATGCACATAGCAATAGTATGCAAGGGGCTTTGGAGTACTGGCATAATATCGCCTTTGGAATGATGGATAACAAGCTGTGTTTTCGAACGGGAAATACCGGAAAACCGGAGTGTTGGTGTTTCCAGTTTGCATAAGGTTTATTATAGGTTTACACTCGATTCTTCTCCTCAGATCCAGTAAGTTGGTGTCGGTGATGGGGATGACAGCCTTACTATATCGGTACCAAACAAACGATAGATGAACAAGAGAATTCTGGTAATTGATGATGACCATCAGGTGATCGAAACCTACAAGGAGATCCTCGCTCCCGAGAATGATGAGGTCGATCAGCTGATGCATGAGGTTGGGCTGCATCGGCTACAGGGGGCGGGTGAGGAACAGATGTTTACCTTTGAGGTGATGGGGGCCTCACAAGGGGAAGAGGGCTATGAGCTGGCCAAGATGGCCTATGAGATGAATAGCCCCTTTACCGTTGCATTGATCGATATGCGCATGCCGCCTGGGTGGGATGGTTTGACTACAGCGCAGAAGCTTCGTGAACTGGATCCCAGGATTTTTATCGTTATTGTTACTGCCTATACGGATCGCAGTATTGAGGAGATCCAGGAGGTGTTGCAGTTTGATGCACTGCTGATCTACAAACCATTTACAGGGGATGAGATCTTTCAGCTTGCAAGAACACTCTGTATTAGCTGGAATAACCGTCAACAGAAACAGGAGGCGTTTGATGAGATAGAGCGGTTGGCCTCCTACCCGCAAGAGAGCCCCTGTCCGATCCTGCGTTTTAGTGAAGAGGGGGAGCTGCTGTACCGTAATCCTCATAGTGATCCCATTCTCAGCTTGATGGATGTCACCGTGCCCGGTGATCGGCTTACAGGTGCCTGGGCGAAGCGTGTACGTTCTGTCTATCAGGATGGGCGTGTGCTTGAGGTCGAGGTTGGTAACGGGGACTCTTTTTTTCTTGTTACACTGGCTCCAATCCATGAGCGGAGTTATATCAACTGCTATGTTACGGATATCACCCGGCGCTACCTGCTCAACAGGCAGTTGACCTACCAGGCCCGACATGACCCGTTGACCGGCTTGACCAATCGGAATGAGTTTTTGCGGAAGCTCAATCTGGTGATGCGGCGTATACAGGATCAGGGCGGAGAGTATGCGGTGCTCTATCTGGATCTGGAACATTTCAAAGAGGTCAATGACACAGCGGGCCACCTGGTTGGTGATCAGACTTTGCAGACACTCTCCGGTTATCTGCTCAATGAATTGAAAGATGGGGATATCCTCTGCCGCATAGGTGGTGATGAGTTTGCGATGCTGCTCTATAACGTCACTGTGGATCAGGCCAGGGGGGTTGCCAGACGGATCGGCAATGCGGTCAGAAAGAATCGCTATGAGTGGCGTGGACTGGAGTTCAAGCTGGATGTCTTCATTGGCATTGCAATGCTCCGCAAAGACTACCTGACAGATGCCAGAGAGGTGATCAATCGGGCCGACCAGGCCTGTTATGCCGCCAAAGAGATGGAGGGTGGAGATCGAACCTACATCTATCACCTGGATCAACAGGAGGTAGAAGATCAGAGCCAGGCGGTTGTTCTTGCCAATGAGGTTCGGGAGGCCATTAGCAATGGTCAGTTTCAGCTCTATTTGCAGCCTGTAGAGATGCGTGGAAGAGGTACGGCAGATCCAGTGCATCATGAGGTGTTGTTGCGGATGGAGAGTAATGGCGGGGATGTGGTGAGTCCGGTCGACTTTTTGCCAAACAGTGAGCGGTTTGATCTAGTGCCTGCACTGGACCGTTGGGTGGTGACCCATACTTTCAAAAGGTTGAAGGGCGCAACGGACGGTAACAGTTATTCGATCAATCTCTCGGGCGGCACGTTGGTCAGCGAAGGGTTTAATCTTTTTGTGCGTGATCAGCTGAAGCGGTATGGGGTCGTTCCCAAGACCATTGTTTTTGAGATTCCCGAATCGATAGCCTATCAGCAGATGACCATGGTTCAGCGCTTCATCTCCGAGATGCATGAACTGGGTGTACGGGTTGCAATAGACAATTACGGTAGTATGGATCGCTCCTTCAGCAGTTTGCAGAAGTTGCCTGTGGACATGATCAAGATCAGTGGTCGATTGAGTCAGGGAGTCATTCACAATCCTCTGGAATTGGCCATGATCAAGTCGATCCTGCATGTTGGAGAGGTGTTGGGGCTGGAGGTCGCGGCTACATCAGTCGAAAATCGGGAGATCGCAGAGGCTCTGGTGAACGTAGGGGTACACTATCTGCAGGGATTTCATATTGGCAGACCGGTGCAGTGGGTGTAACTGGTGAGCGCAGTGGGGGAGCCGCATGAATTTGACTCTGGAACAGGCTGAACAGCGGATTGCAGCGCTGGAGCTGCGTAACTCGGAACTTGATCAGCAACTGCGGAAACTGCAGAATGAGTCTGTGGTCGAAGCTGGGGAAGAAGGGGGCGTGGCATCGCTGCAACAGCAGCTTATTGAGGCCAGGGAGAGAGAAGAGGGTTACAAACAGCTTTCCGAGTCACTGCGTGAGGCCAATTTCTATATCGAGAGTATCCTCGACTCGATTACCGAGGCACTGTTCGTAACGACCAGTGAAGGGTTCATTGAACAGGTCAACCCGGCTGCAGGCCAGTTGCTCGGTTACCAGGTTGAAGAGATGGTAGGCAAGAGTATTGCAGCATTTTTTGTGGAGGAGGAGGCAGAAGGAGACGACCTTTTTTTCTCGGTCGACACCCCGCTGGATCAGTTGATTCGTACCGGTAAAGGGGAAAAGATCGAGCAGCTGATGTTGAGCGCGAATGGTAAAGAGATCCCTGTGATGATTTCGGGAGAGGTGGCGCAGCCATCCGAGCATGAGCGCTACATTGTGGTGGCTGCCCAGGATATGAGAGAGCGGAAACGGATGGAGGAGGAGGCGCAATATAATGCCTTCCAGTCCGGAGTTGCCGAGATGAGTACGGTCATCCTGCATAATATCGGAAATGCTGTTACAGGGCTGTACGGGAGCTCTACCCGTATCATCAAACAGGGTGGAAATGTCAGTAAAATTGCTTCAATGCTGATGGAGTCGGGGGTAAAACTGGCCTCGGAGATTGAGCAATTTCAGATTGAGCAGAAGGGACTGATTCACAATATTCCTGCGCTGCTTCAACGCTCTGGAGAGCTGTTGGAGAAGATGATTGCAGAAGAGATCGTTCCAAGTGCCGAGGCGATCGAGGAGGGTGTCAATCATATCTCCGAGATTATTCGTATCCAGAAGAGTTCGGCTGCGATGTCGCACACGAATACCAGCTTCCGCCTTGCGGAGCTGATGCAGAATATTATGGTGATGCAGCAAGAGGTACTGGATAAGCAGAATATCGAGGTCAAGGTTGATGTGGTAGAGGTTTCTGGAAAGCTGCATCTTCCCCGGAATCAGTTGATTCAGTTGTTGTTGAATCTGTTAAAGAATAGTCGAGAAGCGGTTTTTGAGCGGATGCAGCGTGAGCAGATTGATGGGAGTATCGAGCTTACTGCCAGAAAAGCGGATGGTCACTATTTTCTTATCTGCGTGGCAGATAATGGTTGTGGTATCCCACCGGAAAATCTGCCGAAGCTGTTCAACCATGGGTTTACTACCAAGGTCGATGGCAGCGGTTTTGGCCTCCACTCAGCAGCCAATTTTGTAAACAAACTGGGAGGGAAGATGACGGTTGAGAGTGAGGGGGCCGATTGCGGAGCAAAGATCTGTTTCAAGCTCCCGTTCAAGGTGGATCAATAGCCCGATGTCTGAAGCGGTGGTGAGTTTCAACCGCAGGGTGCTCATTGTTGATGATGACAGGGCTGTCATCGATCTTTATCTTGACTTTCTTGCACCACGAGAGAGTGAAGAGGGTGTCCAGAGGTTTCTGGAAGGGTTGGATACACCAATCGACTGGGAGAGTGAGGAAGGTACAGCTGAAGCAGAGTTTGAGATCGATATTGCTGTTCAGGGGCAAGAGGCGCTACAACTTGTACAACAGGCAGTAGAGGGGCAGCGACCTTATGCAGTGATCTTTATTGATATGCGCATGCCGCCTGGCTGGGATGGGTTAACCACTGCACGTCGTATCCGCGAAGTGGATGATGATGTGTATCACTGGTGTCCCAACGTTTAATCGAATAAATTCAATTGGTTATTGATGACGT
>CAYFOR010000028.1:0-27207 GCA_964344785.1 uncultured Piscirickettsiaceae bacterium | reverse complement strand
GACCTATTTCATCGTTCTCCTTCGGTTACTTTTTTTGTGAGTCAATTCGGTCAATGGTGGTTCAGTCGACTTTCAGTATATGGGAACTACAATAATAAAGATAAGACCACTCAAATTAGAGATTGGAGGTTGTGAAATGGATATTGGCAGTATCGGTGGCCTGGCTCAGCCACTACAACCACAAAAACCGCAAGAGCCGGTTTCCCCACCAACAGAAACAGAAGCGGTATCGACGGAGGCATCCACTGTGGCAGGCAGTACGGCTGTGCAGGGGGAGCATGTGGCAGCAGAAGACAAGCCGGCCGGAGAAGGCAGACTGATCGATGTCTTTGCATAACGCAAGATAATCGACAGACAGCCGTGCTTTACACCTCTGTATGATATCTACCCGGTGGTTTCCGGGGGTGGCCTCTGTTGCTCGGTATGAAGCGAGTGAAAGTTTTTGTCTGCCACTGGCGACCTGATCCTTGAAAAAATGGTCTCACTACAGATGTGTCTACCGGCATTGTAATGGCACAAGGGGTAGTGGAGGTGCTTGTAAAATGGGTAGAACAGTAGGGGCGGCCTCTAAAATGAGCTGTATTTCTGGTTATTGATGAGATAGAATGCGCAGCCTTCTTCGGGGCGTAGCGCAGCCTGGTAGCGCACCGCAATGGGGTTGCGGTGGTCGGAGGTTCAAATCCTCTCGCCCCGACCATTAATCTACTGAAAAGTGATGAGTCCAGGTGCTCATGCTGTATAGTTGGTTTATCCACGCAGTGACAGCATTAGTTGTGGGAATTGATTGGCCTGACTGAGTGTCACTATTCCTGTCTGCTTCAGTACACTGACTCTTGAAAATTCCGCCTGCTCGACAGTAAAACTGGTGCTCGGTATCCGTGAGTATGCTGTGGTCACGGGAGACCTTGCCCATGTATTCGTGAATGGGGGGTACCTTGAGTCGATGGAAGTCTGTTTTCTGTCGGGTGAAGAGATTGATGTTGGTGCAATAGTGAATGATGATGAGTAGTGGTCAGGGTGGGAATAATCCGTTCACAGCCAAATGGAGTGAGCAGGGCCATACCGTCTGCCTGGGACAGTGGGAGGTCACCTTTCATGGAAAAGCCATTGAGATTCCTGTTGAACGACGGGATGAGGATATGGGGACCTTCGGTATCTATAGCTATCTCTATCCAGATGACCCGGCATTTGCAGAGGGGCTCGAAGAGGAAGCGTGGATTCTGGAGAATATGGATTGGCTTGCCGAGTTGTTTGATGCCAACGAAATTCCACTCGACCCACGGCATTTAAGCTGGTTTTACCAGGCACTGAATGCAGAGGATTGGCGCTGTGGAAGCTGTGGGGGTTGTATATAATGCGCACTTTTTGCATACATCACGGATAGAGGACCCAAGTACGATGGAGAGCTATATTCAGGAGCTGTTTGCACAGCGCATTGGCGGGAATCAATTTGGCAAGGACACCAATATCTACAAGTTTGAGAAGATCAAACGGGCCAAGCGTGCCGCAATGGAGGCCAACCCTGAGGTAGAGATGATCGATATGGGGGTGGGTGAGCCGGATTGGATGGCGGAGCCTGAGGTGGTTGAGGTACTTTATCAGGAGGCAAAGAACTGGGAAAACCGTGGCTATACCGATAATGGTGTGCAGGCATTCAAGGATGCGGCGGCTCGTTATATGGATAACGTCTTCGGGGCAAAGGGGCTGGATGCGGTCAATGAGATCAACCACGGTATCGGTAGCAAGCCGGTATTGGCGCTGTTGCCGATGGCCTTTATCAATCCTGGTGATATCACCATCATGACCACTCCCGGCTATCCACTGTTGGGTAGCACCACCAAGGGGTTGGGAGGTGAGGTGGTCAATCTGCCGCTGTTGGAGGAGAATGATTTCCTGCCCGATCTGGATAGTCTGACAGACGACCAAAAGAAGCGTGCAAAGCTGCTTTGCATCAACTATCCCAACAACCCGACGGGGGCAGTGGCAACCGAGGATTTCTACAAGAAGGTGATCGCCTTTGCCAAGGAGAATGACATTGTTGTGGTTTCCGATGAGGCGTATGCGGCACTGATGTTTGATGGCGAGAAGCCGCTCTCTTTCCTCAGTGTAGAGGGGGCAAAAGAGGTGGGTATTGCCATCCAGTCCCTCTCCAAGGCGTATAACATGACCGGCTGGCGTTTGGCTTTTGTGGCGGGTAATGAGCTGGTGGTGAAGGCATTTGCTGCAGTCAAGGATAACAATGACTCCGGGCAGTTTGCAGCGATCCAGCATGCCGGTGTCTACTGTCTCGACCACCCCGAAATTACTGAAAAGACCGCAGCCAAGTACTCGCGCCGCCATGATCTGCTGGTTGACGCGCTACGCAGTGCAGGATTTACCATCGATAAGCCCAAGGCAACCTTCTATCTCTATGTGAAGGCTCCCAGCGCAACAAAGGATGGTGTTACCTTTGATAGTGGAGAGGCATTCTCGCAGTACCTGATCAAGGAGAAGATGATCTCGACCGTGCCTTGGGATGATGCCGGTAACTTTATCCGTTTTTCGGTCACCTTTGTGGCCAAGGATGAGGCGGATGAGGAGCGGGTGATCGGAGAGATCAAGAACCGCCTCGGTAGTGGAGAGTTTATCTTCGAGTAATTGCCGAACTTGTCGGTAGTGGTATTCAGCGAAAGCCCCTCGGATGAGGGGCTTTTTTGTGGTGATGACGATGGTGCGGCTGATCGAGTTGATTACTCTTGATCCAGGGCGCTGCAGATCTGTGGTGTGATCACCTGATCAATCTCCTGTTCATCCAGTGGTCGCTTATCCTGGTGCGTGACCCAGAAGATATCCTCGACCCGCTCTCCCAATGTGGCAATCTTGGCACCATGGATGCGAATGTTGCTGGACATGAAGACCTGACAGAGTGCGGATAGCAGGCCGGGACGGTCGGTTGCGTTGATCTCCAATACAGTCTGTCTTTTCCGCTCATCCTGGCGGCACCGGACCTTTGCCTGGTTGTGAAAATGTTTCTGATGGCGGCTGCGCCGATAGTTGATTGGCTGGTGGATCAGCCTGGGGTCGTTGATCTCTTCTTTCAGGTGGTGCTCAATCCTCTGTAACTGCTCGGGGTCCTCCAGTGTCTTGCCATTCTGATCCAGTACCGTAAAGATATCCAGGGCGTAGCTGTTACAGGTAGTATTGATTCGTGCAGCCTGGATGTCGAGATGATGTGCCTCCAGAGTGTGGGCCAGAATTGAAAAGAGATTTTTCTGGTCCGGGGTATAGACAAGGATTTCACTTCCACCCTGGTGACTCTGCTTGTGAAAGGCGATCAGTGGACGTTCAGGCTGTTTCAGTATGGCCAGTGTGTGCCAGTAGATATCCTGGGCGTCATGCTTCTGGAAGTACTCCTCGCCGAGTCCCTGCCAGAATTGCTCGATATCATTTCGGGCAATCCCCTCACTGAGTAGTTGCTGTAGTGCCTGTTTGCGGTCTGCCTGCTCCTGGTAGGGGGAGGTATCGGCTGTCGGTCCAAGAAGTTGGGAAGTGGCATTGTAGAGCTTGAGCAGCAGTGCGCTTTTGAAATGGTTCCAGAGGTTCTGGTTGGTGGCGCGGATATCGGCAACCGTTAGCAGATAAAGCATGTTCAGGCGTGTCTGATTGCCCACGATTTCAGCAAAATTCCGGATCTCATCGGGGTCATCGATATCCCGCCGTTGGGCAAAGGTGGACATTGCAAGGTGGTTTTCCACCAGCCATGCGACCTCATCCCTCATCTCTGCCTCAATTTCCAGACGACTGCAGAAATCGTGTACTACCTCGACCCCAAGCTCGGAGTGGTTACCGCCTCTGCCTTTGGCAATATCGTGAAACAGGCCTGCCAGATAGAGCCGTTCAGGATGTTTCAGCTCTGCGATCATCCGGCTCTGCAGTGGAAACTCCTGATGGTGTTCCGCTACGGTAAAGCGTCGCAGGTTACGTACCACAAACAGAGTATGCTCATCGACGGTGTAGGCATGGAACAGGTCGTGCTGCATCAGTCCGACGATCTTTTCGAATTCGGGCAGGTAGGCACCGAGCAGACCGTAACGATTCATTCGTCTCAGGGTATGGGTCAGCCCTTCGCCGCGGTGAAAGAGTTCGAGAAAACGGTGTCGCGTCGGCAGATGGTCGCGGAAATGGTCGGCGACCTGCTGCCGGTAGGTCCAGAGGTGACGGATGGTTTCAGCAGTCAATCCCTTCAGATTCGGTTGGTCGAGCAGGGTATGAAAGAGTTCGAGTGCCAGCTCAGGATGGTGTTGCAGCGCATCGTGCCTCAATAGGGTGAGATATCCACCCTGGATGCCGCAGTGGTCGTTGATCGGGTTCGGTGTTCGCTGTTCCACCGGGGTCAGCAGCTTCTCTTCAAATAGCTGCAGCAGCATTTCGTTCAACAGGCTAAGTCCGTGGATGACCCGGAAATAGCTGTGCATGAATGACTCCACGCCCTGGTTGAGTTCACTATCGAGATGACCGAAGTGGCGTGCCAATTCGGGCTGATAGTCAAACAGCAGACGCTCCTCGGCACGGCCGGCGATCAGGTGAAGCGCAAAGCGGATCTCCCAGAGTCGCTCCTGTTTTGCCGCCAGGTCGCTGTATTCGCTTTTGGTCAGAAAGTGGTGGTCGACCAGCTCCTTGAGATTATTGGAGCCAAAGTGTCGACGAGTGACCCAGAGGATGTTCTGAATATCCCGAAGCCCCCCGGGTCCCTCCTTGATGTTGGGTTCCAGATTGTAGGCGGTGTCGTCGTACTTGGCGTGTCTGGCCTGCTGTTCGTTACGTTTGGCGATAAAAAAGGGGCCGCTGGCCCATATGCTGTCCTGGCTCAGTGTCTGCTTTAGCTGTTTGAAATAGGGGGCGGGGCCACTGAGCAGTCGAGACTCCAGCAGGTTGGTTGCGACGGTGATGTCCTGCTTGCTCTCTTCCAGGCAGGCCCCAATGGAGCGGACGCTCTGCCCGATCTGCAGCCCCAGATCCCAAAGCAGCGTCACGAAGCTGCTGATCTGCTGCTGACTCTCACGATTTTCATCCTCCAGCAGAATCAGCAGGTCTACATCAGAGTGGGGGTGGAGTTCCCGGCGACCGTAACCACCGACTGCAACCAGGGCACAATCACCTGGAAGCTGGATGGTCTGTTGCCAAATGCCTTGAAGCAGTAGATCGATTACGTCACTGCGGCGACGAACCAGCTTCTTGACCGGTGTGCCTTGGTAAAAGGCCTCTGCGATCTGTTTCTGTTCATCTTCCAGTAGTGCACGTAATGGCTGGATCTCAAGGGGCTGCTGTAACTGTCTGGAGAGCTCAGCCTCAAAGGTCATCTTCATCTTCTCGTTGGGTCAGAATCTCGACTCCGGTTTCCGTGACCAGTAGGGTATGTTCCCACTGAGCGGAGAGGCTGCGGTCCTTGGTGGTCACCGTCCAGCCATCATGGGGATTGAGCTTGCTGTAACGCTTTCCGGCATTGATCATGGGTTCAATGGTAAAGGTCATGCCCGTCTCCAGAATGGGACCGGTGTTTTTCTTTCCGTAATGCAGCACCTGCGGCTCTTCATGGAAGTTCTTGCCGATCCCGTGACCACAATATTCATGAACCACCGAAAATGTATGCTGTTTTGCATGGCGTTCGATGGCGTAGCCAATGTCACCCAGTGGCAGGCCCGGTTTCACCAGCTCAATGCCTGCCAGCATGCATTCACGGGCCACTTGCACCAGCCGCTGAGCCCGGATGGATGGTTTTCCCAGTGCGAACATCTTGCTGGTATCGCCATGATATCCATCCTTGATGACAGTAATGTCGACATTGATGATATCCCCGTCTTTCAGCTTTTTGTGGTTGGGAATACCGTGGCAGATGACATGGTTGACGGAGGTACAGATCGACTTTGGGAAACCGTGATAGTTGAGTGGAGCGGGGATAGCCTGCTGGGTATTGACGATATAGTCGTGGCAGATACGGTCCAGCTCCTCGGTGCTGACTCCGATCCGGACATGGGGTTCGATCATCTCCAGTACTTCGGCTGCAAGCCGCCCGGCGACACGCATCTTTTCAATCTCTTCCGGTGTCTTGATCAGTATGCTCATGGGGCCATTGTAGCCGCTATTTTTCATTGGCGGTGAAAGGAAGTGCGGTGTATAATGCGCGCCAAATTTATCCGCCCCCCATCCGGCTTCCGGTTGGGGGGCTTACTTCTCACGCATGAAACGAGGTAGTGGCCCGGGTGTCCTGGCGATCGGCAGGATGGTCACTGCAACATGCGGAGGCTTAACCCATACACAGGAGATAAAATCATGTCTGTTTCCATGAGACAAATGCTGGAGGCTGGTGTCCACTTTGGTCACCAGACCCGATTCTGGGACCCCAAGATGGCCCCCTATATCTTCGGGGACCGCAACAAGATTCATATCATCAACCTGGAGAAGACCCTGCCGATGTTCCAGGATGCGATGAACTTTCTGGGTGGTATTGCCGCCAAGAATGGCAAGGTGCTGTTTGTAGGTACCAAGCGTGCCGCACAGAAGACCGTACGCGAAGAGGCCGAGCGCGCTGGAATGCCCTACGTCAACCACCGCTGGCTGGGCGGCATGTTGACCAATTTCAAGACAGTCAAGCAATCTATCCGCCGTCTCAAGGATATTCAGGCGATGAAAGAGGATGGACGACTGGAGCGTCTGACCAAGAAGGAGGGGCTGATGATGAGTCGTGAGCTGGAGAAGCTGGAGCGTACCCTTGGCGGTATTCAGGATATGACCAGTCTCCCCTCTGCCTTACTGGTTATCGATACCGGTCATGAGTCGATCGCTATCAATGAGGCAAAGAAGCTCGGCATTCCGGTGATTGGCGTGGTGGACACCAATAACAATCCGGATCTGGTGGACTATGTGATCCCCGGCAATGATGATGCGATCCGCGCAATTCAGCTCTATGTACGGGCTGCTGCTGATGCCGTTGTCGATGCCCGTGCAGCAACCACGGTAGCGGCTGTTGAAGTGCCGGAAGAGGCGGTGGCGGAAGAGACCGCGTAATTATTTTTACAGAAGCATGTGCGTAACGGTTCAGTTTGCGGGTTGTTGCTGAATCGTTACCGGCGTAATACTGCATTAACAAGGAGCGTACTGAAATGGCAGTTACAGCAAGTCAGGTGAAAGAGCTGCGTGAGCGTACCGGCGCAGGGATGATGGAGTGCAAGAAGGCACTGGTCGAGACAGATGGGGATATGGATTCTGCGATTGAGCAGCTGCGCAAGTCCGGTCTGGCCAAGGCAGACAAGAAGGCCTCCCGTGTTGCTGCTGAAGGCGTGGTTGCGATGGCGGTCAGCGAGGATGGGGCGACCGGAATGATGGTCGAGGTCAACTGTGAGACCGACTTTGTCGCCAAGGGAGATGAGTTCATCGATTTCGCCAATCAGATTGCGACGACAGCACTCGCCGGCAATCCTGCTGATGTGGCTGCATTGAATGAGATGGCTCTGGCCGGTGGTGAGCTTACCGTCGAGGCGCGTCGTCAGGAGTTGATCGCGAAGCTGGGCGAGAACATGACCGTACGCCGTTTTACAGTGGTGGACTCTCAGGGTGGAGTGATTGGTGCCTACTCTCATGGTGGGCGCATTGGCGTCATGACTGCGCTGCAGGGCGGAGATGCCACATTGGCCAAGGATGTTTCCATGCATGTTGCGGCCAGTAATCCGATCGCCCTTTCCGAGGCGGATATCCCGGTCGAGGCACTGGAGAAAGAGAAGGAGATCTTCTCTGCACAGGCAGCTGAGAGTGGCAAGCCACCTGAAATCATTGAGAAGATGATCGTTGGCCGGATGAAGAAATTTGTCAATGAAATCACCCTGCTGGGGCAGCCGTTTGTAAAGGACCCGGACCAGAGTGTCGAGAAGTTGATGAAAAGCAACAATGCAACTATTTTGCAGTATGCCCGTCTTGAGGTTGGTGAGGGAATCGAGAAGAAGGAAGAGAACTTTGCAGATGAGGTAATGGCCCAGGTCAAGGGTTAGATTGCCCGTTGTGGTGTAGTTGAAGTGAATAAGGCCTTCCAACCCTGGAAGGCTTTTTTTTGAGTGAGTCAAAACGAGGAATTGAGATGTCGCATCAGCCCATTTACCGTCGGATACTGCTGAAACTGAGTGGTGAGGCCCTGATGGGAGAGGGGTGCCAGGGGGTAGACCCCCACATATTGTCCCAGATGGTTGAAGAGATCGGTGCCATTGTGAAACTCGGAGTTCAGGTTGGTATTGTGATTGGTGGCGGCAACTACTGTCGAGGGGCCAGTCTGGAATCGGTAGGGGTCAGCAGGGTAACCGGTGATCAGATGGGGATGTTGGCAACGGTGATGAATGCCATTGCCGTGCGTGATGCCCTGTCTCAAAACGGTGTACCTGCGCGGGCAATGTCGGCCTTCAAGATCTCCAAGATCTGTGATGAGTACACCACTCGTGATGCCATTCAGGCACTGGAGCAGGGGGAGGTGGTTCTGTTTGCCGCCGGCACGGGTAATCCGTTCTTTACGACCGATACCGCAGCCTGTCTGAGAGGCATTGAGATTGAGGCCGATGTGGTGATGAAGGCGACCAAGGTAGACGGGATCTATACGGCTGACCCGGTCATGGAGCCGACTGCCACCAAAATTGCTCGGATCAGCTACGACGAGGTATTGGAGAAATCCCTTGGAGTGATGGATTTGACTGCAATTGTGCTTTGTAGAGAGCATAATATGCCGCTTCGGGTGTTTAATATGATGCGTCCGGGTGGGTTGCAAGGGGCTGTGTTGGATGAGTCAGAGGGTACCCGGGTGGTGCCATCCTAAAGGTTGTAGATGGAATGAACGATGATTGATGAAATAAAAGAAGACGCCGAATCGCGTATGACCAAGAGTGTGGACTCACTGCGGCATGAGCTTGCCAAGTTGCGTGCAGGGCGTGCCCACCCCAGTCTGCTGGATCAGATCAGTGTGGACTATTACGGTTCCCCAACACCACTGAATCAGGTCTCCAATATCACCGCTACCGATGCACGTACGCTTACCGTGGCACCCTGGGAGAAGGCGATGGTGCAGCCGATTGAAAAGGCGATCATGGAGTCGGATCTGGGGCTGAATCCTGCCACTGCCGGCACCACCATCCGTATTCCGTTGCCTCCACTGACAGAAGAGCGCCGTCGTGACCTGGTCAAGGTGGTCAAGCATGAGGGGGAGACAGCCAAGGTGGCAATACGCAATATTCGTCGTGATGCCAATAGTGATTTCAAGGATCTGGTCAAGGAGAAAGAGATATCGGAGGATGAGGAGCGCCGTGCCTCGGACGATATCCAGAAACTGACAGATCGCTATGTAAATGAGGTAGACAAGGTCGTTCAGGAGAAAGAAGCGGACTTGATGGAAATTTAGTGGTCAACGGTACTGGTACTGACATCCCCCGTCATATCGCCGTCGTGATGGATGGCAATGGACGTTGGGCCAAACGGCAGGGACGTCCACGCTTCTGGGGGCATAAGCGTGGGGTGGAGCGGGTACGCTCAACGGTTGAGTACTGCATGGAGCAGGGGGTAGAGGCGTTGACGCTGTTTGCCTTCAGTACAGAGAACTGGAAACGTCCGGAGGAGGAGGTCTCCTATCTGATGGGGCTGTTCATCTCGTCACTGCACAGTGAGGTAAAACGGCTCCATGAAAATCGTATTCGCCTCCGTATTATTGGTGACAAGGGGCGGTTTCCGGAGAAGCTGCAGTCAGCCATTGAAGATGCAGAGAGAATGACAGCAGACAATGATGGGCTGACACTGACGATTGCAGCCAATTATGGAGGGCGCTGGGACATTACCGAGGCGGCCCGTGCGCTCTGCCGGGAGGTTGCTGCCGGTCGCCTGAGCCCCCAGGAGGTCACGGCAGAGCACTTTCATGAGCATCTGGCTCTGAGTGATTTACCCGAGCCCGACCTCTTTATCCGTACCGGCGGAGAGAAGCGGGTGAGCAATTTTCTGCTGTGGCAGATGGCATATTGTGAGTTTTATTTCAGTGATCTCTACTGGCCTGAATTCGACCGGGCTGCACTGGAGCAGGCAGTTGCCTCATTTGGCGCCAGGCAGCGCCGCTTCGGGCGAACGAGTGAACAGGTGCAGAAAGGCTGATGGCACTGACCACCTTTCAACAGCGGACACTCAGTACGATTCTGCTTGGGCCTCTGTTGCTGCTTGCGGTGGTAAAGCTTCAGGGTGAACCCTTCTCGTTTCTGTTGGCACTGTTGCTGTTTGCCGGTGGCTGGGAGTGGGGGCAGTTTTGCGGGTTCAGGGATGGTAAGGTGCGGGTAATGTACGCACTGTTGCTGGTTGCCCTGTTTTATCTGAGCCGCTCACTTTCAATCACCACATTGCTGTGGCCGGCAATTCTCTGGTGGGTTGCAGCACTTTACTGGTTGAAAGGATACCCGGAACAGGGCCAGTGGCTGTTCGGTCGGCTGTTCAGCCCACTTGCCGGGGTGTTGGTGCTGATTCCTGCGTGGCGATCGCTTGAGTTGATTCATCAACAGGATCAGGGGATAGGGCTTCTCTTTTTTCTGCTGCTGATGATCTGGGGAGCGGATATCGGTGCCTACCTGTTCGGGGTCCGTTTCGGAAAGCGGAAACTGGCACCCAGAGTGAGCCCCGGAAAAAGTATTGAGGGGGTACTGGGCGGGATCGTGGTCTCATCCGCTGTAGCGGCTGCTGCATTCATGCTGTTGACCCTGCCAGGTATACCCCTTCCCCTGCTCCTTCTGTCGGTTGTGGTGATTGTGATCTTCTCGGTAGTCGGTGATCTGGTAGAGAGTGCCTATAAACGCAGCGCCGGAGTCAAGGACTCCGGTCAGCTGATCCCGGGACATGGCGGGATTCTGGATCGGGTCGACAGCCTGACAGCAGCAGCCCCATTCTATCTGCTGTTGATGATGCTGCTGGGTTGGGGAGCACTTTAATATGAGTGTGCAGCAGATTACTGTTTTGGGCGCGACTGGCTCCATTGGAGAGAGCACGCTCGATGTGATAGCACGGCATACAGACCGTTATCGGGTATTCGCATTGACAGGAAACCGGCAGATTGAGCGATTGGCGCAACTGTGTGAGCGCTTTCATCCTCAGTATGCCGTTGTGCCCGATGCAACGGGAGCAGAGCAACTCTCCGCCCTGTTGGCCTCACTTCACTGTGAGACCACGGTGCTGGCAGGCAATGAGGGGATGGAACGGGTCGCCAGTGCCCCGGAGGTCGATCAGGTGATGGCTGCCATTGTCGGTGCAGCAGGTCTACGGGCAACGATGGCGGCTGTTCGGGCGGGCAAGCGGGTGCTGCTTGCGAACAAGGAGGTGCTGGTGATGACCGGTAACCTGTTCATGCAGGAGGTGGCCGCCAGTGGCGCGGAATTGCTGCCGATCGATAGTGAGCATAATGCGATTTTCCAATGTCTGCCGGGTCACGGCACCATTGGAAAGGTGCCGGATGGGGTTGAGAAGGTACTGCTTACCGGCTCAGGCGGACCCTTTCGTAACCATCCGATCGATCAGCTCGACCAGGTCACCCCGGAGCAGGCTGTTGCCCACCCCAACTGGAGCATGGGTAAAAAGATATCAGTCGACTCCGCAACCATGATGAACAAGGGGTTGGAGTTCATTGAGGCATGCTGGCTGTTCGGTCTGGCACCGGAACAGATCGAGGTGGTGATTCATCCGCAGAGCGTGATCCACTCGATGGTACAGTACAGTGATGGATCGGTGTTGGCACAGCTTGGCAACCCGGATATGCGTACACCGATTGCCTATGCAATGGCATGGCCGCAGCGGATCGGCTCGGGAGTGGGCCATCTGGATCTGTTCCAGATCGCCCGCCTTGATTTTGAACAACCCGATTACAACCGTTATCCTTGCCTGCGGCTGGCGATTGAGGCAATGCGTAGCGGTGGTAGTGCAACGACGGTAGTGAATGCGGCCAATGAGATTGCCGTAGCGGCGTTTTTGGCCAACCGAATCGGTTTTGGGCAGATTTCGGTAGTGATAGAAGAGACACTGGACAGGATCAAGGTGGAGGCGGTGGAGAGTATCGATCAGGTGTTGGCAATAGACAGTGAGACACGCTCATTTGCGTCCGCGCTTGTTGAGAAGAGAGGGCAATCATGACGGCACTTTTTGCATTTATTGTCGCGATTGGTGTGTTGGTGACGGTTCATGAGTTGGGCCACTTCTGGGTTGCGCGGGCGCTTGGTGTCAAGGTGCTGCGCTTTTCAGTGGGCTTTGGCAAACCGCTCTGGTCCTGGAGAGACCGCTCGGGTACTGAATATGTGATTGCAGCGCTACCGTTGGGAGGGTATGTCAAAATGTTGGGCGAGGGTTCCGGTGAACCCGTGTCCGATGAGGAGCGGCACCTCTCCTTTGAAGTACAGCCGCTCTCATCAAGGGTTGCTATTGTTGCAGCAGGGCCGCTATTCAATTTTCTGTTTGCGATTGTTGCATTTTCCATGGTCCAGATGATTGGAGTTTCAGGGATGAAGCCCATTATTGGTGAGGTCAATGCAGGATCTGTTGCGGCGGCTGCGGAAGTGCGGCAGGGGGATGAGATTCTTTCGGTCAATGGCCAACCGGTTGAGAACTGGCAGCAGGCGCTGGAAGAGATACTCAGCAGCGTAATTCTTGGAGACTCGTTGGAACTGCAGGTGGCGGACCCCGACGGAGTGATTCATCTGCGACAGTTGGAAAATCCGTTTGGAGCGGACATTCCGCAAGGGAGAGCATTACTGGACGGGCTTGGTTTTACCATTGATCGACCACAGGTTGCCCCAAGGATTGGTGAAGTGGTCTCTGGTGGTGCAGCGGAACAGGCCGGGTTGGTGCAGGGTGACCTCATTCTGACCGTTGCCGGTGAGCCTGTGGAAACCTGGGAGCAGTGGGTCCAGTGGGTGCGGGAGAGCCCGGCTCAACCACTGGAGATCACCATTGAACGTGACCAGGTGATCTTCCCGCTACGACTGACACCGGCTGTCGTTGATGAGGGGGAGCAGACTATTGGCCGGATAGGGGCGACGGTGGATCTGAGTGAGTATCGAACCACTTACTATCGGGTGGTGCAATATGGTCCCCTGCAGGCACTGATTCGGGGTGCCGAGAAGAGCTGGCAGATGAGCAGCATGACCCTGCAGGTGATCGGTCGAATGGTGGTGGGTGCAACCTCGACGGATGGGCTGAGTGGCCCCATCAGCATTGCCCGTTATGCCGGTAGCTCGATGGAGAGTGGTGTGGTCACCTTCCTCTCTTTCCTGGGGTTGGTCAGTATCAGTCTTGGTGTGCTCAATCTGCTGCCGGTACCGATACTGGATGGCGGCCATCTTTTCTATTATCTGCTGGAGTGGGTGAAGGGAGGGCCGTTATCGGAGCAGGCGATGATCATCGGCCAGCGAATTGGAATTGTTTTTCTGGTTGGATTGATGTCGTTGGCACTATACAATGACATCCTGCAACTCCTTTAATTCAAGAATGTTATTACGTGACAAACTCTGAAATGATTCAACGTACTCTTCTGGCAGCTCTATTGTTTCTGTTTTCTACGATAACGAATGCATTCTCTCCGTTTACCATCGAGGATATTCGTGTTGAAGGATTACAGCGAATCGCGGCGGGTACGGTTTTCAACTATCTGCCGCTGAAGGTGGGTGATGAACTCACGTCAAAGAAATCGGCATCTGCCGTCAAGTCACTGTTCAAAACCGGTTTTTTCAAGGATGTGCGGCTTGAGAGAGAGGGCAATGTTCTGCTGGTATCGGTGATTGAGCGCCCTGCGATTGCGGATATCACGATTGACGGAAACAAGGTCATTGATACGGAAGACCTGAAGCTGGCACTGAAGTCGGTCGGGCTTGCTGAAGGCCGTGTACTGGATCGGGCACTGCTGGACAAGGTGGAGGCCGAATTGAGGCGTCAGTATCTGGCCATGGGGCGCTACGGGATTGAAATCGAGACAACCGTGACACCGCTTGAGCGCAACCGGTCGGCCGTTCGAGTGGATGTGGATGAAGGTGAAAGTGCCCGTATCCGACAGATTACACTGATCGGCAACGGTGCGTTCGAGAGTGATGACCTGCGTGATCTGTTCCAGCTCAAAACAGGAAACTGGCTATCGTTCTTTACCAAGAATGACCGCTACTCCAGGCAGAAGTTGACCGGTGACCTGGAGGCGTTACGTTCCTGGTATCTGGATCGGGGCTATATCAATTTCGAGATTACCTCTGCCCAAGTGTCGATTACCCAGGACAGGCAGGAGATCTATATCACCATCAACATGAGGGAAGGGAACCAGTTTACCCTGGGTGATATTGCACTGAAGGGTAAGATGGTCGTACCGGAGTCCGAGCTACAGGACAAGATCGCGCTGAAAACAGGGGAAACTTTCTCTCGCAAGGCGATTACAGAGACCAATGAGGCACTTGCAGATCGTCTGGGCGAGGATGGGTACGCCTTCGCAAATATCAATGTAATTCCTGAAATGGATGAGCAGAATCATACGGTCGCGCTGACATTTCTGGTCGATCCCGGGAATCGGGTCTATGTCAATCGGGTCAATATCTCCGGCAATACCCGGACTCAGGACTTGGTGATTCGGCGTGAGATGCGCCAGTACGAAGGCAGCCGCTACTCCAACAAGGAGGTGGAGCGTTCACAGCAGAGAATCCGCAAGCTGGGCTACTTTGATGATGTCAAGGTGGATACCGTTCCGGTCGCGGGTACAACGGATCAGGTGGATCTTGATCTGCAGGTCGAGGAGAAGTCGACCGGTAGCATGATGTTTGGTGTGGGGTATTCACAGACACAGGGTGTTGTGATGAGCACCAACCTGAAGCAGGACAACTTCATGGGGACCGGCAAGCGGGTTGACTTTGAGTTCAATAACAGTAATACCGAGACGGCCTACGGTGTGGGTTACATGGACCCCTACTTTACCCAGGATGGCGTCAGTCTGGGGGCTGGTATCCATTACCGCAAACGCGACTCATCAGATGAGGTCAGTACCTACAGTTATGACCAGACCAGTGCAAACTTCGATATGGGGCTCCCCACCAGTGAGTATGAGCGTCTGTTTGTCGGATTTGAGCCGCAGCACATGACCAATGCGACCTGTGGTACGGCGGCCAGCGGGAATGAGTGTGCAACCTTCCTCGCTGCAGAAGGTACCTCCTTCAGTGTATTCGAGTTCAATGCAAGCTGGAGCAGGGACAGTCGTAACCGTGCGACCTTCCCTGACCAGGGTGCCTATCAGCGTTTCCATGCCGAGATGGGCACCCCGGGTGGGGTTGAATACTACAAGCTGGGCTATCGCCATGATGTCTTCATGCCGCTGATGGAGAAATACACCATGCTGCTCAAAGGCGAGGTGGGGGTCGGTGACGGATATGGTGACCAGAGCAATCTTCCTTTCTTCAGCCGATACTATGCGGGTGGTGAGAGTTCGATTCGCGGGTTTGCCGGTAACTCCATTGGCCCCCTGGATTCGGCAGGTAATGCGGTTGGTGGTGACTTGAAAGGTGTGGTCAATGCGGAGGTCATCCTCCCTGTCCCATTCCTGGAGGAAGTCAAGTCGACCCGGGTCAGTGGTTTTGTCGATGCCGGCACGGTTGCCAATACGACGGGTGATCTGAGTGAGCAGTTGAGGGCATCGGCTGGAGTGAGTGCAAAGTGGATATCGCCTGTAGGGCCGCTCTCATTCAGCTGGGCTGTTCCACTGAAAGACAAGAGTGGGGATAATCTGGAGACATTCCAGTTCCGTTTGGGGCAAATGTTTTAGCGGGGGAGATCGTGAGCGTGAGGATGCACATTACTGTCGGAGTGATGCTGTTGCTGGCCTCCATGTTGGCGAATGCCGAGGGGCATAAGCGCACTGAGGGCCACAAAGTCGGCTTTGTCAATGTTAACCTGTTGTTGCAGAAGATTCCCCAGGCAACGGAAGCCACAAAACGGTTGGAGGATGCGTTTGGTCAGCGGAAGAATGAGATTCTCGATTTTCAACAGAAATGCAAGTCGATGGAGCAGGAGTTCGAACGCGAGTCGGTGGCACTGAGCCAGCAACAGAAACAGAGGGAACTGCGAAAGATCCGCTCTTGCGGTAGTGAATTGAAGTTGATGGATGAGGAATACGGTGCTGATCTGCGTATTGCTCAGGGTGAAGAGTTGCAGAAACTGCAGAAGCTGGTGTACAAGACGATCGATGAGATCGCCAGCAGCGAAAACTATGATCTGATTGTCAATGAGTCGGTGATTTATGCTTCACCCGGGATTGATATCTCCCTCAAGGTATTGCACAAGCTGGAAAAGGACGCTGCCAAAGAGGTGACGGAAGGGCAGGCCGCTTCCGGCAAACCCTGACTGGCGAGTACTCCGATAAAATAGGGCAGTCTGATGGGGGTATTGCTGGAAGAGGTTGCAGAGCAAATTGGTGCTGAGCTTCAGGGGGATGCCTCGGTTGAAGTTGAGGATATTGCCCCGCTGCATAGAGCAACCTCCGCACAGCTCTCTTTCCTCACATCGGCCAAGTTTCAGGAGAGTCTGGCCTCGACTGCCGCTGCGGCGGTGATTCTGCATCCGGATCAGGCACCACGATATGATGGAAACTGCCTGCTGATGGAGGACCCCTATCTGGGGTATGCCCGCGCAGCTGCGCTATTTCATCCATTTGAAATGGAACAGACTGGCGTGCATCCTGAGGCGATAGTCGATCCTGATGCACAATTGGCTGAGAGTGCCTGGGTAGGGCCAGGGAGCATTGTCAGATCCGGTTGTGAGGTTGGTCCGGAGGTCTATATCGGTCCAGGCTGTGTGGTTTCATCGGGATGCAAGCTGGGGGCAGGTACACGCCTCATGGCAAACGTGACACTGATGGAGAATACTGAAATTGGTGCGGAGACCATTGTCCATCCGGGTGCAGTGTTGGGTGCAGACGGATTCGGCTTTGCCAACAATCAGGGAAAGTGGGTAAAGATTCCACAGCTTGGGCGAGTAATTATTGGAGATCGGGTGGAGATCGGGGCCAATACCACGATTGATCGCGGAGCACTGGAGGATACCGTGATCGGGAATGGGGTCAAGATCGATAATCTGGTCCATATCGCCCATAATGTCCATGTTGACGATGATTGTGCGATGGCGGCGATGTTCGGTGTTGCCGGCAGCACCCACATTGGAGCCGGATGTACCTTTGCCGGACAGGTCGGTGTTGCTGGTCATCTAGAGATTGCTGCAGGTAGCCACTTCACCGCACGTACACTGGTGACTCATTCGATCCATACCCCCGGGGTCTACTCATCGGCGACAACGGCGGACGAAAACCGTAAATGGCGACGCAATAGTGTGCAGTTCAAGAAGCTGAACGACTCCATACAACGTTTAAGGCGTGTGGAAAAGCGGTTGGAGGCGATGGAAGAGGAGCCGAAATAGGAAGGCTCTTGTCGGTTATTGAAGAGCACCTGCCGCACACCATAAAGTCACTTCCTGCTCTTGTCTTGAACGCCATGTGTGATTCTGTACGTGTCAATACCATGTTGTTCAAGTGCCAGTATATTATTTGACGGAAATCGCCTAAACTACGCGTTTTTGCGCCGTGCGGTGACAAGCTTCAGCGTACGGTCCGAGAAGCCATATCAACTCTTTTTCAATCGTTACCAATAACAAAATGAACCAGATGGATATTCATGAGGTGATGAAACACCTGCCCCACCGCTACCCTTTTCTGCTGATCGACCGGGTAGTCGACTATGAGCCGGGAAAGTCTCTCCATGCAATCAAGAATGTCACCATCAATGAGCCCTTTTTTCAGGGGCACTTCCCCCATATTCCGGTCATGCCCGGCGTGCTGATTATGGAGGCGTTGGCACAAGCTACCGGTATTCTCTCCTTCAAGACCAATGAATGCCTGCCTACCGAGCAGTCACTGTACTATTTTGTCGGCATCGATAATGCTCGTTTTCGCAAACCGGTAGAGCCGGGCGATCAGCTGCTGATGGAGGTTGAACTGGTTCGCCGCATCCGTGATGTGTGGAAATTCAAGGGCAAGGCCATGGTTGGTGATGAGGTGGTGGCCTCGGCTGAGCTCATGTGTGCCGAGAAAGAACTCGACAAGTGATTCATCCAACTGCAGTCGTTGACCCTTCTGCGGAGATTGCAGAAGATGTTGAGATCGGCCCCTATTCGGTGATCGGTCCTGAGGTTGTCATTGGGGCAGGGACCCGGATTGAGTCGCATGTGGTGATCAAGGGGCCGACTACCATCGGAGAGAACAACCACTTCTTTCAGTTCGGCTCGATTGGTGAGGACCCACAGGATCTCAAGTTTCAGGGAGAGCGAACCACACTGGAGATTGGAAGCGACAACACCTTCCGTGAATGCTGTACCATCAATCGAGGGACTGGCCAGGGTGGAGGGGTCACCCGTATTGGCAACCATAATCTGATCATGGCCTACGTCCATGTGGCCCATGACTGCATCATCCACGATCATGTGATTCTGGTGAACAATACTTCGCTTGCTGGGCATGTCATCATTCATGATCATGTCACACTCGGCGGTTTTACCTTGGTCAGCCAGTTTCTCTCCATCGGTTCATATGCCTTCTCAACCATGGGGAGTGCGATCAACAAGCATATTCCGCCCTATATTCAGGTCTCTGGAAACCTGGCCCGGCCGGTCAGCCTCAATCTGATTGGATTGAAACGAAAGGGGTTTGATCAGCAGGCGAGAAGCGCGATGAAGCAAGCGTACAAGTGGATGTTCATGGGAAATGAACCACTCTCGGAGGTAGTTGAGAAGATCAGTGAACTGGTCAGCGATCATCCCGAATTGGCACTGTTCCGGGATTTCATTCTGGAGCAGGAGCAGAGCAGGATTGGCATTATCAGATAGCGATTGCTGTCAGCACTGTTGCAGTGCTGCTCGGACTGGATGAATTCCCGCTACATTCACTACTGAGTCAACGTATTCGATCACCAGTGCATCATCATGCCTAAGAAGATCATGATCAGCGTTGGAGAGCCTTCCGGGGATCTTCATGCGGCCCGTTTGCTTGAGGCGTTGAACCAGCGTCCTGATCCGCCCCACTGCTTCGGTATGGGGGGGGAGCGGATGCGTCAGGCCGGATTCGAGGTGCTGGTTGGAATCGAGAAAATGGCGGTCATGGGGCTGGTCGAGGTGATTCGTAATTTTTCGACACTCTACGGTGTATTAAGAGAGATGCGCAACCAGATGAGAGAGCAGCGCCCCGACCTGCTGATTCTTGTGGACTATCCCGGTTTTAATATGCTCCTGGCGAAAACGGCAAAGCGGTTGGGGGTTCCCGTGCTCTACTACATCAGCCCCAAGATCTGGGTCTGGCGCGAGCGTCGGATCTACAAGATAGCGCGGCTGGTGGACCATATGGCATTGATCTTCCCATTTGAACTTTCATATTACGAACGGGTGGGCCTGCCGGCAACTTATGTAGGCCACCCACTGGTAGGCCAGGTCGGCTGTGGCGAAGAGCGTGCAGTGGTCTGCAACCGACTGGGACTTGATCCGGATCGTAGCGTGGTTGGACTCTTTCCTGGCAGTCGCAGAAGTGAGGTACAGGCGCTGCTTCCCGAGATGGTGGAGATGGCGTGCTTGCTGTCACGGCAGCAGCCGGATACCCAGTTTCTGTTATCGAAGGTGGCCGAACTGCCTGATGAGCTCTACAGCGCTATCGATGAGCACCGTGACCTGATCCGGCTGGTAGAAGGGGATGCCCACTGTACCATCCATGCCTGTGATGCCATTGTCACCGCATCAGGGACAGTCACCCTGGAGATGGCACTGCTGGATCGGCCGATGGTGGTGGTCTATCGTATGGCACCGTTCAGTTATGCCATCATCAGCCGGATGCTCAAGACACCCTGGGTCTCACTGGTCAATATCATCGCTGGACGGGCGGTGGTAGCAGAGCTACTACAGGAACATGCATCGGCAAAAACCATGCTGGATCACCTGTTGCCGATACTGCAGCGGGGGGATGCACGCAACACCATGTTGCAAGGGTTGGCAGAGGTGAGAGAAGCACTTGGCGAGGGGGCCTCAGCGGAGCGACTGGCCGATCTGGTTGCGGAGATGGTTGCATGAGTCGAATTGCCGGTGTGGATGAGGTGGGACGGGGGCCGCTGATTGGGCCGGTTGTCACGGCTGCGGTTGTACTACCGGAAAATCACGGCATCGTTGGACTGGCTGATTCCAAAAAACTCTCCGAGAAACGGCGGGAGCAGCTTGCCGTCGAGATCCGTTCGGTTGCACTGGATTGGGCTGTTGCCGAGGCGAGCCATACGGAGATCGATCAACTCAATATTCTGCATGCCTCCATGCTGGCCATGAAACGGGCTGTCGAGCAGCTCACCACGCCACCGGATCGGGTGTTGGTGGATGGCAACCGTCTGCCGGAGTTGAGTGTCCCGGCGGAGGCCATTGTCAAGGGCGATAGCAAGGTTGAGGCAATCAGCGCCGCCTCAATTCTGGCCAAGGTGGAGCGAGACCGGATGATGGTGGCACTACACCGGCAACATCCGGAGTATGGTTTTGACCGCCACAAGGGGTATCCAACCCGTCAACATCTGGAGTCACTGCAGCGTTATGGCGTACTGGAGCAACATCGTCGCAGCTTCCGTCCAGTACAGAAGATCCTCTTGCAGTCTGGGGGATAGTGACAGTGGCCGGGATCAAAAAGCGTCAGCTGCGCCGCTATTTCGTGTTACCCGGATCACTGCTGGTACTCAACGCCCTGGAAGATCTGCTGATCGTCAAACTGCAGCAGGTAGTGGTGGACCCCTATCTATTGACCGCAATCGTGATGTTGATGTTTCTGTTAGGGTTCTCACTGGTAGGCTTTTTTCTGGCACCGATGGTAGAGGTGGTGATAGAACGGGGATACCGTCATGGCAAGGCATGGACGGGGGTATTCGGTGGATGGTTGGTATTGACGGCGCTTTGTGTTGGAATCTACTGGGTCTATTATCAAATCTATATTCATGGGGCTCCCTCACTGGTCCGGTCGATTGAGGTCCTACTGTAAGGCCACTGAAATATGTCGTTTGTCCATCTGCGCCTTCACACTGAATACTCCATGGTTAATGGGGTGGTGCGTCTGGAGAAGAAAGGTGCTCCCAGCCCGTTGATGGCAGGTGTCGAGGGAGGTGGGATGGCTGCGGTCGCGGTGACCGATCTTGGAAACCTGTTTGCAGCGGTCAAGTTCTATCGTGCCGCTACCAGTGCCGGTATCAAACCGATTTTTGGTTGTGAAATGCGGATTCGTCCGAGCCTGGAGAGTGGTGAAGCGTCCCGTCTGGTTCTGTTGGCGCAGAATGATGTCGGTTATAAAAATATCAAGACACTGATCTCGCGTTCCTATCTTGATGGACAGCACCGGGGGGTTCCACAACTCGAGCAGGAATGGTTTGACGGGCTGACGGAGGGGATCATCGCCCTCTCTGGTGGTACCAACGGAGATATCGGGCAGGCACTGCTGGCAGGGGAGCAGCAGGAGGCCGAACGCCGACTTGAGCGGTGGTCGGGACTCTTTCCGGAACGTTTCTATCTGGAATTGCAACGTACCGAGCGTAGTGGTGATGAAAACTGGGTGCATGGCGCGGTTGCATTGGCGCAGCAGTTCCAGTTGCCGGTGGTGGCTACCAATGATGTCCACTTTCTTCAGCCGGATGAGTTTGATGCCCATGAGGCGCGGGTTTGCATCCATGATGGGCGGGTACTGGATGATCCGAGACGCCCGAAACGGTTTACTGCCGAGCAGTATTTGAAGTCTGCAGCACAGATGGAGGCACTCTTTTTCGATATACCCGAGGCGCTGGAGAACAGTGTCGAGATTGCACGCCGCTGCAATGTGGAGCTCTCTCTGGGGAAGAACTACCTGCCGGCCTTTCCGATTCCACAGGGAATGACCATTGATGAGTTTTTCCAAAAGGAGTCGCAGGAGGGGCTGGAAAAACGGCTTGAAGAGCTCTTCGAGGAGCCGGAGAGGATCAGCGAGATGCGTCCGGCCTACGATGAACGTCTGCAGGTAGAGCTGGATGTGATCAACAGTATGGGCTTTCCGGGCTACTTTCTGATCGTTGCCGACTTTATCCGCTGGTCCAAAAAACAGGGTATCCCCGTGGGACCGGGGCGTGGCTCCGGTGCCGGATCACTGGTTGCCTACGCACTGGAGATTACCGACCTGGACCCTCTGGAGTATGAGCTGCTGTTTGAGCGTTTTCTGAACCCGGAGCGGGTATCGATGCCCGACTTTGATGTCGACTTCTGCATGGATCGGCGTGATGAGGTGATTCGTTACGTGGCAGAGACCTATGGGGTCGATCGTGTGTCGCAGATCATCACCTACGGGCGGATGAACGCCAAGGCGGTGGTACGTGATGTGGGGCGGGTGTTGGGGCATCCATACGGCATGGTCGACCGAATCGCCAAGCTGATCCCGTTTGATCTGAAGATGACCCTCGACAAGGCGCTGGTCGAATCGGAGGAGCTGAAGGAGCGCTACGATAACGAAGAAGAGGTGAAGGATCTGATCGATCTGGCCCGCTCACTGGAGGGTGTGGCCCGCAATGCAGGAAAACATGCAGGAGGTGTGGTGATCTCCCCCTCCGACCTCAACGACTTCACCCCGATCTACTGTGAAGAGGACAGTCACAGCCTGGTGACCCAGTTTGACAAGGATGATGTCGAGGCGGTCGGACTGGTCAAGTTCGACTTTCTGGGGCTACGTACCCTGACTATCATCGATTGGGCGATCAAGATGATCGATCAGCAGGGGGGAGAGCCGCTCGACATCAACAAGATTGCAATGGATGACCCAGAGGCCTTTTCACTGCTGCAAGCGTGTCAGACCACTGCCGTCTTTCAGCTGGAGTCCTCCGGGATGAAGGAGATGATCGGCAAACTGCAACCGGACTGTTTTGAGGATATCGTCGCCCTGGTAGCGCTCTACCGCCCCGGTCCGCTGGAGTCCGGGATGGTCGACAACTTCATTGATCGCAAGCATGGAGAAGAAGTGATCTCCTATCCGGATGCCAAATACCAGCATGATTCACTGAAACCGATCCTGGAGCCCACCTATGGGGTGATCCTCTATCAGGAGCAGGTGATGCAGATCGCCCAGGTGCTGGCGGGGTACTCACTCGGTGGGGCGGATCTACTGCGTCGTGCGATGGGCAAGAAGAAGCCGGAGGAGATGGCCAAGCAGCGCTCGATCTTTGAGCAGGGGGCGGTGGAGAACGGGGTCGATTCTGAACTGGCGATGAAGATCTTCGACCTGGTGGAGAAATTCGCCGGCTATGGCTTCAACAAGAGTCACAGTGCCGCCTATGCGCTGGTCTCCTACCAGACCGCCTGGCTGAAGGCGCACTATCCGGCCCCGTTCATGGCAGCGGTGCTGTCGGCCGATATGGACAACACCGACAAGGTGGTCACCCTGATCGAAGAGTGCCGACAGATGTCCCTTGCGATCCACTCCCCCGACATCAACCACAGTCAGTATCAGTTTACCGTCCAGCAGCAGGAGGGAACCGAACGCTACGATGTGGTGTATGGGCTGGGAGCGATCAAGGGGGTCGGGGAGGCCGCCATCGAAGGAATCATTGAGGAGCGTGAAGCCCATGGGCCCTACCGGGATCTTTTTGATTTCTGTCAGCGGATTGATCTGCGCAAGGCCAACAAGCGGGTGATGGAGTCACTGATTCGTGCCGGTGCGCTGGACGAGATTACCCCAGAGATGGATGGCAAGCCCCGATGGGAGGCGAGGGCAACCCTGATGGAGAGCTTGGCCAGTGCGATGCAGGCGGCGGAGCAGTACAGCCGTGACCAGGAGCGGGGGCAGACGGATCTGTTTGGTGGAGGGGGGGCGGACGAACCGGCCGTCAAGGTCAGCTATCAGAGTGCGCATCCCTGGAGTGAGGATATACGTCTGATGGGGGAGCGTGAGACGCTGGGTCTGTTTCTGACCGGGCACCCGATTGACCAGTATGAAGAGGAGTTGAGTCACTTCACCTCTCAGCGTATGAACAGTCTGGTACCGGATCGAGACAAGCTGGTGACATTGGCCGGACTGATGGTCTCGATGCGAGTGGTGAAGACCCGTAGCGGCAAACCATTGGCCATTCTGGTGCTGGATGATCGTACAGGCCGCCTGGAGATGACCCTCTTTTCCGAGTCGTTCGAGAAGTACCGCCATCTGCTGGAGAAGGATGCAATTCTGGTCGTTCGTGGAACCGTGACCGAGGATGACTACAGTGGTGGGCTGCGGATGAATGTGGAGGAACTCTGGAATCTGGACGGTGCCCGTGCCGTCTGGATGAGACGGTTGAATATCACTTTGCATCAATCACAGCTGCGCAACGGATTGGTACCGGAACTGGTCTCCAGAATCAAGCCTTTCTGTGAGGGGCACTGTCCGGTCCGTATTTACTATCATCAACCACTCGCCTCTGCGCAATTCGATATGGGCGAAGAGTGGAATGTGCAGCCAACCGGTACGCTGTTCCAGCGGCTGCGTGAACTGCTGGGAGAGGATGCGATTACCCTGGACTATGGGTAACTCCGGGCACTCTTTCGGAGGCGCCGATCTGTCGGCACAGGTTGGGCTTTCCGGCAGATCGGCTCATGGTTCTGTTTGTCACATATAGAGGTTTACATCGGCCTGCTGCGCCCTTGGCAGGAAACTGGTGGCACCCACCCACTCCTCGATTTCCGGGATAAACTCCTCCTTGCCGTAATCGAAGAGGTCAACGGTCATCTGGCAGGCGATGAACTTCACATCCGCTTCAAGACAGAGGTCTCTCAGCTCATCAAGGCGGGCGACCCCTTTGTTCTTCATGGTCTTCATCATCATGGAGGTTGCCATGCGCTCAAACCCCGGCATCAGGCTCATGAGCGGGGTGGGGAGTGAGACCTCTTTGCCTCTGAGCCATTTGGGGCCGGTGGGCAGTTTCATCGGCATCGCAGGGTTGCCGATCGGGGTCACTTTCAGATCCAGATCCTTCTTCAATAGATTCAGGCCGTAAAAGGTGAAAAAGATCGATACATCCCATCCCAGTGCCGCAGCCGTTGAGGAGAGGATGAAGGGGGGGTAGCCCAGGTCCAGCGTTCCCTTGGTGGCGATGATGGTCATCGAAGGGACGTGTTCACGCTGTTGCTGTTGCATCTTCTCTTCAAAGCGGCGGTCGAACCAGGCGTTCAGCTCATCTTGTGGATAGTCATCAATTGTGGCGGGTTGTGTCATGTCATTCCCTCCCTGTTCAGGCGACAGCGATCTGGAAGATGAAACGGTTCTCATCCTCTCTACTGGAAAGCAGGGTATGGCCTGTCTGGTTACAGAATGACTCCAGATCCTTGGCTGAACCAGGGTCGCTGGAGATGATCTCCAGTACATCACCGGATGAGAGGGATGCAATCGCCTTTTTGGTTCTGAGTACGGGTAGCGGGCAGCTCAATCCGCTGGCATCCAGTTGTTGGGTAACTTCATTCATGTCATTCTCCTTGTTGATCATATAATAGACCGGTCGGTTAAGATTGGTTGCAAAAAAATGTCGACTATTGGTGTTTGTGAGACTCGATCCGTATGGTTTTGATGGCCGGTCCCAGAATTCGGACGATTTCCGGATCGTTGTGGGTCTTCGCAAGCAGAATAACCCCTTCCAGATAGGCGAGCATGGCCAGACCGGTCGCCTCGGTATCCAGTGGCTGAATCACTCCATGCTCGACCGCCTGGTCGAGTGTATCGTGAAACCGTTTGCTGGCCTTGTTGAAGACGGCGTTGATCTTGGCCCGGATGACATCATTTCTTGTGCTCACTTCCAGCGCCAGGTTTCCAAACAGACACCCCGGCATTCGCCCCTCCAGGTCCTTTGCGGCCTTTTGCCAGAAATAGGCGGCATCAACCATGTAATCCAGGCGCTCCATTGGGGGCAGATCCTGGTCGAAAGCCTCGGCAACAAAACCGTGTGCCCAGTCATCGGCCATATCGTCAATGACTGCCATTGCAAGGTCCTGTTTCGAGCCGAAAAAGTGGTAGAAACTCCCTTTCTGTACCTTGGCAATATCACAGATCTCCTTGATACCGACATCGGCATAGCTGCGACTATGAAAGAGTTCTCTTGCCGTGGAGAGGATTCTATCCTTTGTGTCACTGGTTGACCGCATGCATTCAAGTATAGGTTGACCGGTCGGTCAAGTCAAGCGGAGGGCAATGCAGAATTACCAAATGGTACTTTGGCAAAGTGAGCATCAACAGGATAGTCGGCCCTGGTCATGCGTGACCGGGTTAAGAGAGATTTTAATGTGGATAGAGTGGCGGCAATGGTGATCACTGCTGATTCTCAGGTGGGATGGGTGGAATCTGTTTCAAAACTGTGCTCAACAAGTGACCATCCCATGGAGGACTATCAGCATGGTAGAGTGTCTGGTCGAGCTGTCGGAGCGCCTTCTTAACAGTCGGCGTTTAATGGTATTGCAGTCAGGAGTGGGACTGGCAGTGGTGGGAAAGGCTACTGGGGTGGATCGATTGTGACGGCTCTTCCATTCGGTGCTCCCGGGTATTCCACCGAGCAAGATGGGTTGGGGACAAGGTTAAAGGTGCCTGCTCATGATACACTGATCTGGGAAACCTTACTGGAGATGCATTTATGAATACTCAGCAGATCATTGATGAAGCGAACTCTTTGCCAACTGAAGAGAGAGTTGCAGTAGTGGATACTTTGCTGCGTAGTCTCAATCCACCGGAGTCTGAAATGGACAAGCGTTGGGCTACAGTTGCTCAACAGAGGTTATTGGACCTTAGAGAAGGTAGATCTCTATCAGTGGACGGTGCAGAGGTCTTCGAGCGGATCTGGAATCGCTTCAACCGATGAACTTTCGGTTTCACCCTGATGCAGAGATGGAGTTGAATCAGGCAATTGAGTATTACTCTTCTATTGAAACGGCTCTTGGTTATGATTTTGCAACGGAAATCTATGCTGCAATCAAGCGTGCCGAACAGTATCCAGAGGCATGGACGATGTTAGATGGTGAAGTCAGGCGTTCGCTTGCCCATCGTTTTCCGTATGGCGTTCTCTACTCGAAAGAAGAGAGTGGTGAGATCACTGGTGTCCCAACGTTTAATCGAATAAATTCAATTGGTTATTGATGACG
>CAYFOR010000027.1:0-27305 GCA_964344785.1 uncultured Piscirickettsiaceae bacterium | reverse complement strand
AATATGTGCGAGTCAGCCGTTGAAATGACCGTTTGGTGAATAAGGCGGGGTTACACTACTGATTAGCAATCAGTAATGCATCACGTCCGCCATGGGTTTTTTCAGCCTCCGCCACCCACAACGGTGCACGTCCGCGCCCGGTCCAGGTCTGCTGGTGATTATCGGGATTGCGGTAAACCGGTTTTACCTTGCCCCGTTTCTTCGTGGCTGCACGACGCTTTGATGCCTTGGTAGTCGCAGCGAGGCGTTTGATCGTATCCGCACCATATTTCTTTGCCAGTACGGCCAACTCTTTTTCCGCCTTTGCATTCTCGGAATTGACCTTCTTTCTGCGCTCAACCTCTGCTGTAACCTCTTTCAGCAGGCTATTAAGCTTGGCATCACTCATTTTATCAAGTTTCATCATGGTTCCTTGTGTGCTGATCTATCTGAATAATCAGAATCAATAACAAACCTATATGTAAATAATATGGCCCATATCTTGTAACAATATATTACAACAATCATTATATTTCAAACAGGAAAATGAATTACTGATAATTTATAACAGCCAGATTTCAGAACACTGATCCATATTAATAACGATGACCTATACCGCCTTAATTAAGGATCTATTTTTCCAAATCGTTTTCAATATTGTTCTGGATCAACGACAGACCATCTGGATTGAAATAGGGCGGTTATGAAAATGTCGACTGACTGGATATCATCTCGACAGGAGGATCAATCAAACCGGAAGCGACCAGATGCTGTATGGATGCCTCCATGGTAACCATCCCGTCTGCACGCCCGGTCTGCATCGCACTGTATAGCTGATGAATCTTCCCTTCCCGAATCAGATTCTGCACGGCATTATTGGCCGTCATGATCTCAAACGATGCAACACGGCCAGCCCCACCCCGTTTACGGTGAAGGCGCTGTGTCATCACCATCCTCAAGGTCTGCGCCAACTGGATGCGTACCTGGTCCTGCTGTGATGAAGGAAAGACATCAATGATTCGATTGATGGTACTCGGCGCTCCATTGGTATGCAGCGTACCGAATACCAGATGCCCCGTCTCTGCAGCCGTCATCGCCAACTGGATGGTATCGAGGTCACGCAGCTCCCCAACCAGAATAATGTCCGGGTCCTCACGCAGAGAGGCCCGCAAGGCACGAGCAAACGAGATGGTGTCCCTTCCGAGTTCACGCTGAGAGACAATACACTGCTGATTCTGGTGGATATACTCGATTGGATCTTCAATCGTGATGATATTGCCCCGCCTCTCACGGTTGATTCGGTCGATCATTGCCGCCAGTGAGGTCGACTTCCCCGAACCGGTGGGGCCGGTCACCAGAATCAGGCCATTTTCAGCCTGGGAGACCCGATTGACCACATCCGGCAGACCCAGTTTGTCCATCGTGGGGATGGTTGATTCAATCTTTCTCATCACGACCGCCTGTCCTGAAGCAGCCATATAAAAGTTGGCACGGTATCGAACATCTTCAACTACAATTGCCAGATCGGCATCCTTCTCTTCGGAAAAACTCTGTAACAGATCAGCATCGGAGAGATGGAAGTCGATAAATGCAGCGAGATCATCCACAGTGACAATATCATCGTCAAAGGAGCTGATCTCTCCATCAATGCGGATCGAGAGCGCCTCACCGGCACGCAGATGAATATCGGAGAGATCATACTCTCTTGTATAGTGGGCAATACGTTGATGAATCTTCATGTCATTCCATTCAGCATCTTAAAAAGAGTCCTCCAAAAACCACACTCACTCAATGCATGAGTGCGAGTTTATCCCAGATGCCCTGACGAGGTACAAATACCATCAACCCATATACAACGCGGAGATAATGGATCTCGAAAATGAATAGATATTCTCCTCATTTTTTGATTTCTCTGCAGTAACCACTAGAATTCATGGATGCATACCCTCACGAGCCTGTCCGAGAATAGAGAACCTACTGTGGAAAAGCTGAATTTGGTCATGTTTTTCCATCCTTTTCGTTAAATAGTACTCACTATTCGCCTCAAACGATGAAAAAATCTGCCTCAAATCAGCTTCCCCTCGCTACGGCTTCTATTCTCGGACAGGCTCCTAGAGGATTTACCCTGGTTGAATTGCTGATCTCCATTGCACTGATCGGCATTCTCTCTGCAATCGGCGCCATCGGCTACCAGAACTATATTGTCAACACCGAAAATGTCGATGCACAAAACGCACTGCGCTCCATTTTCCTGATGCAACTCGACCATCGTGCCGATACCGGCAGTTACTGGCCGGTTCCCGGCGGCAGTGCCTGCGCCCAGAGCGACTGCACCAGTGCCATCAATACCGGACTCTTTTCCGGCTCCAACACCATCCGGGATAGCAGTCCCTATAACTATGTGGTCAAGTCCACTCCAACCAGTGCCAATCCGGCAACCGGGTTTACTGCCTGTGCCCATGATCCTGTCAGCGGACAGATCTATCTGATCGATCAGAACAACAGCCTGACCACACCGGCTGCCTGCCCTTGAGATTTCGGCATAGATCCACCACACAATTCGGGATGGCTATGTAACTATTCACCAGTATTCGTAACTGATTCAGATTGGCCCTGAAATCCACCAGATCAAGGCAGAAAATGTTAGTGTATAGGTATACATGACCATTTTCGAACGTAGAGATGGTGGACTTCAGGGGTGAGCTGGATCAGTTACGCGGCTATTTCATCATCTGTCCCATGTTGAAGATCGGCATATACATCGCCATCAGAATGCCTCCAATCACCACACCCAGAAAAACGATCATGACCGGTTCGATCAGTGCGGTCATGTTCTGAATCGCATGATCAAACTCCTCCTGGTAATACTTCTCCATCCCCTCCAGCATCTCACCCAGTTTTCCGGTCTTCTCCCCCACCGCCAGCAGTTGAGAGAACTCCAGTGGAAAGAACTCCTGTTCACGTGCCACCTCGGAGAGCGGCCGACCAGCAAGCACACCCCGCTTCATCTGCTCCAGTGACTCCTGAATCAGCAGGATACTGATGGAGTCCCGGGTGATCTCCAGTGCCTGATTGATGGAAACCCCTGCAACATGCAGATTGCCGAGCACCAGTGAGATCTTCGACATCGATGAACGGATCATCATCTCTCCAAGCAGCGGTGTTCGCAACATCAACCGCTGGACAAAGCGGCGTACCGCAGGTTTTCGACGGCTTAGAAAACGCAACAGGGTGACACCGCCGACAATGGTGACCAGCAGCATTCCCCCTCCCTGTGGACTCCGCAGCCAGTCACTGATGGCCACCACCAACTGGGTTGCCATCGGAAGTTCTCCCCCCATCCCCCGATACATCTCGACAAAAACCGGCACCACCTTGACCAGCATGATGGTCACCACAGCCGTAGCCACGGTTAACAGGATGGCAGGATAGAACAGCGCCTTCTTGACGCTCTTCTGAATATGGATGGTCTTCTCCACGCTTTTGACCAGACGTGCCAGAAAGAAATCGAACTTGCCACTCACCTCACCGGCCCGCAGCAGATTGATGAAAACCGAGTCGAATATCTCTCGATGCTGGGCAAATGCGGTGGAGACCGGATTTCCCCGCTCCACATTATGGTAGATATCATCCAGCACATAGAGCAGTGCCGGTGAGTTGGCCTGCTCTCTCAACATGCCCAGTGCATCCAGTACCGGCAGCCCTGCATTGATCATGCTGGAGAATTTTTTCAAAAGTACCAGTAGCTCATCCTGTGGAACCTTGCCCTTCTTGGGGTGAAGCTTTCCCTTTTTCCCCCGTTTCACCACCCCACTGGATGCCTTGACCCCCAGAACCGTCACATGCTGCTGGGCAAGCAGCATCTTGGCCTGGGTCTCATCCATCGCATCGATGTCTCCCTCCATCCGCTTGCCATTGACGAACCCCTTCCAGTGGAATCTGGCCATGAATCACTCAATCAGTTGATCAGCATTACGCGGCTGTACTCCACCAGAGACAGATCACCCGAAACGATCATCTCCCGTGCAATCTCCTGCATGGTTCGAAAACCATCGCGTAGTGCGGTATCGAAAACCTCATCGATACTCTTCTGCTGTTCTACCGCTTCACGCACCGTCCCACTGATCGGCAGTACCTCATAGATGCCCTGCCGTCCCTTGTAGCCGGTGCCATGACAGACAGGACACCCCTTGCCATGGTATACCGTCAACCCATCGGCCTCTTCCTCGGAAAAACCGATCTTGCGGAGATCTGCAGCAGTGACGGCCGTGTCGGACTCACGACACTCCTTGCAGTTCTTGCGTGACAGCCGCTGTGCAACCACCAGTTTCAATGATGAGGTAATCAGATAGGGGGGAACCCCGATATTGATCAGACGGGAGATGGTGCTGATTGCGTCATTGGTGTGGAGTGTACTCAGCACCAGATGGCCGGTCAGTGCCGCCTTGATGGCGATATCGACGGTCTCCTTGTCGCGGATCTCTCCGACCAGAATGACATCGGGGTCCTGTCGCAGGAAGGAGCGCAACACCGAGGCAAAGGTGAGGCCGATCTCCTCCTTGATCTGAACCTGTCCAACCCCCTCCATCTGATATTCAACCGGGTCTTCCGCAGTGAGGATATTGAGTTCCGGCTGATTGATACGGTTGAGCACGGAGTAGAGTGTGGTGCTCTTTCCGCTACCGGTAGGACCGGTCACCAGCACCAGCCCCTGTGGTGCATCGACGGCCTGCTTGAGCAGATCCAGTTCAAGATCACCAAATCCGAGAGTGTCGATATTCATATCGAGCGATCCCTTGTTGAGGATTCGCATCACCACCCGCTCACCGAACAGCGCCGGCAGTACCGAAACACGAATATCGATATCGAGGTTATCGTGCTCGATGGTAATCGCCCCATCCTGAGGCAAGCGCCGCTCCGAGATATTGAGTGCCGCAAGAATCTTGACCCTGGCAATCACCGCAACAAAATTATCAAACAGAAACTCACTGACTGGCCAGGTCTGCATTACCCCATCAATGCGCCGACGAATCGTTGCACTTTTGGCATAGGGCTCGATGTGGATATCACTGACACCATCGGAGACCGATGCATGCAGCAACAGCTCCACAAATCCGATCACATCACCGGAAAAGGAGGAGGCCGTCTCCCCCTTTCTGAGTGCCGACATCCGTTCCCGGACCTCGACAAACCCCTCATTGAGTTCCTTGATCGAGGTGATGCCGGGCACCACAGTCGCCTGATCGATCGGGGCAAAGTCCGGGAATTCCAGCAATCCCCGCTCATCGGCCACCGCAACATAGAGCGTCTCTCCCTGCTTCTTGTAGGGGAGAATGCGTGCCTGTTCCAGCTTTTCAACATCATAGTTGTAGAGTGCCGCTGTTTCGATATCGACCTTTCGACGCAGATAGACCCGTTGATATCCATATTCACGCACTAGAAGCTCCACCATGTGCTCTTCGGTGACGATTCGCTTGCTGATGACATCGCAGATCAGGTCATAATCCGGCTGATTCTGTCCGGCCCCCTTCAAGGAGGTCACCTGTGGTTCGGTCAATACACTGGCGCGAACCAGAATATCCGCCGGAATCATCTGCGGCACATCCTCACGCATGCCGATCTGGTCCGACTGCAGCTGTTGTATCACCGCATCATCCAGCGGCTGATCCAGCAGATCAACCGTCTTCAGCGGAACCCCCTTGTCAAGACCACCCTCATCCAGATGCTCCGTAGCGGATACAGTCTCCTGAGCAGATACAGACAAGGGCTGTAGGCGCTCCATGTCGGCAACCTTGGCCGACTCAAAGAGGGAGGAGGATTGACTCATTATTGACTCTGTATTAACGAATTAACGATTCCTGGCTGAGAGACCGACTGTACCCGATCACTCATCTCTATCAATTATATTGCCTGACACATGGTATTCAAAAGTGAAGAAAGGATATGGAGGATCCTCTCGGAATAAAGATCAGCGTTGTCGTGGTATCCATATCACAGCCCACATCCAAATCTGATGCATTTCACTAGGGCCTGTTAACACTATTATAAGCCATCACTGCCGGAGCCCAATTTTTGTTCTACAAGGCGGAATGAGCGCAGTGTAGTTGCTCTACATCAGCGATTGACAACGCAGCAGTACAAAAATTGGGCCCGGCCCTTTGGGTTAAGCCTGAATTTGTACCACTCATTGTTGCTCGTCATTCATTTGGAATAACCAAACCTCACTCCTCACGCCTCGATTGGTACAAATTCAGACTTAACAGAGGTGGCTTAAATAGTGTTAACAGGCCCTAAATAATATAAGGTGAAATAAAGATCATCAGCTCCTTGCGCTCCTCATTCTCGGTCTCCTTGCGAAACAGCTTTCCAATGCCCGGCAGATCTCCGAGGAATGGTACCTTGACGGTTGCCTCGGTATTGGTCTGGGTGTAGATGCCGCCAATGACAACCGTACTCTGGTTGGGCACCAGCAACTTGGTCTTGATGATTCGCTGGGTAATGGGCGGTTCGCTGCCCGCATTCTGTGCCTCCACAGAGTCCTTGTGTACCTCCAGCTCCAGCAACAGGTTACCATCCCCCACCACGCTTGGGGTTACATCCAGGCTGACCTTCGCATCCTTGAACTCAGTCGTCGGAACACCATCGGCATTGGATGACTTGTAAGGGATCTGATCACCCTGCTCGATCGTCGCGGTGGTGTTGTTGAGGGTGAATACTCGCGGGTTGGAGACGATATTGGTGATTCCATCTTCCTCCAGCGCACTCAGTTCGAACTTCAGATCAAACAGCGGCGTTCGATGGATCAGACCAATCCCCGCCCCCGTAACCAGATGGTTGAAGATGTCGTTGGAGCCGCCGGAGGCGAAGGTGGTCTCATACTGCGGAGTTGAGGCAGAGACCCCGCCTGAATAGTCTGTAATCACGGTAGGAGAGTTGATACCCATCACCTCCTTGGTACGTCTTCCTGTACGATCAAGCTGACGATAGGCCGTTCCCAGGCGGGCACCAAACTCCTCCTTGAAGTTGTCCTTGACCTCAACGATAAAGGCCTCGATCAGCACCTGTTCGGTACGCAGGTCCATCTTGGTAATCAGTTTCTCGACCAGATCCAGATTGCCTTTGGTCGATTGTACAATCAGTGACCGGGTCCGTACATCGATGGTAATCGTCGCCCCCTTGCCCCCGGCGGTGGCCGAAAGAATCGTCTCAAGTTCCCCCTTGATCTGCTCCGGGTCTGCATAATGGAGCTGAAAGATCTCGGTGTAGAGTGGTTCAAGCGCCTCATTCAGTTCCAGTGTCTGTTTCAGTGCCTCGGCCCGCTGGCGATCATACGCCTCCTGCCCACTCAATACGCTACGCTGGTGAATACGAATGATGTTGGCCTCATGGTCCACATGCTTGGCCAGGTCCTTCATGTTGAGTATCGCATCCAGTGCCTTGTCCCATGGCACATTGGAGAGCTGTGCGGTAATCTCCCCCTTGACCTCGTCACCCACCAGAATATTGCGGTTCACCATCTCGGCAAACATCTCGAACCCCTTGTGGACATCCACACCGATAAAATGAAGCGACACCGGAAAGATCTCGGAACCATCGGTGGTGCGCACTTTCAGGTGGTTCTTCTTCTCCTCTTTTCCGATGAATGTACGCCGTTTCTGCTGCCGTGAAAGTTGTTGCCGGTCGGTAATGATCGGCCCCATCGCTGCATTTTTCTCCAGCCGCTCCTTGCCTTCGTCCATCACCTTCTTGGTTGCGATTCCAAACCGTTCATCCTTGTCCGGCTTGACCCGCTGATCGTCACATCCACTCAACAGCAGGAGCAGTACGATTCCAAACAGAAGTCTCATCACCTTCATCATTCTCTACTCCACCACCGGTGTGGCAACTGTACCGACGGTCAGCCGCATCACCTGTTCTCCCTGGTGAACCGTGACCGAATGTGCATCGATGGCATGTACCTTCGCCTGCTCCCTGCCCAACTGCTCACCCTGGTGGATGACGAGCTGCTCCCCAAGACGTGTGCGAACCAGCGCAACGGTGCCCAGTTTCCCCTCCATCACACCAATCAACTGATAGCTCTGCAGCGCATCACGCACCCGTGGCGGAAGATAGCGTTCCTGCTTCTCTTCCTGCTGTACCGGCGCAACCGGACCTTGCTGGACAATGGCTCGCTGACTCATGAACGGATTGCGTTTCTCTTCGGCATGGAGTGGTACGGTCACAACGGATAGCACGACAACCATCCAGGAAAACCGACATTCAACCCAGACTCTCTGAAAGTTCATCTTGCACTCCCCCGGCTGCTCGCATCGCTTTGATAGGCTGAAAGCACCATTTCGATCACCACCTTGCCCTCATCCAGATAGCGATCCCCCCCCTCTGAACGTCCGCTACTGACCCGCAGTGAGCGGATTTTCTCCTCATTGACATGGATCATCTTACCAAATCCGAGCAGTGCTTCACGCAATTTCAGATAATCGAGGAACTCGCCATGGGCACGCAGCTTCAGGCGAATCCGGTAGAACAGTGGATCAGCTGGTGCAGAAGAGTGTGCAGCAGGCTGTGCAGTACCGCCATTCCGGGGAGTCGTCTCCTCCACCACCGGCGCGACATCGAGCTTCTTCAAGGTCAATACCTCAATCCGGTTGACCCTCGCCCACTCATGAATCTTTCGATAGAGTTGATCGATCTCCCGATGCGCAAACATCATGCGATGGAGCGCCTCCACCTGGATATTCGCTTCATCAATCGCCTGCCGGTTTCTCTTGGCCAGCACTTGCAGCTCGACCTTGTTCAGCCTGAGC
This sequence comes from uncultured Piscirickettsiaceae bacterium, assembly GCA_964344785.1. Taxonomy (GTDB): domain Bacteria; phylum Pseudomonadota; class Gammaproteobacteria; genus Thiopontia. Next base: position 18,522 of record CAYFOR010000027.1, on the reverse strand, counting down.
TGCGGAATCTGCTCCACTCTGCTCTGCTGCCGAGTGATCTCCTGTTCTGACGGCAGATAGAGCAACCAGAGGAAGTTGCCTGCAAGCAGCACCAGCAGAAGCGGCCACAACAGCGCAATCCCGATGGTTTCGTTTCCACTCGGACGCTCCTGCTTTTCACCGCCTTCAGCGGAGAAGAGCTGTTTGAGCAGATCGCCGACATCGGCATTCCAGTCAATGGCCACCGAGCTCTACCTCTTTCATCGCGGTTGCCGCCACTTCACACTCCAACAGAAAGCCTCGCTCTTTTTGTACAACGTGGGCGGTACTGCTGCTGTTTTCAGCCTTTTCCTGGGCAATCAAGGTTAGTGAAACACGCTGCAGCAGTGGGTCGGACCGTAGCGCATCCACCATTTTGAGTATCTCGTCATCACTGCTGGCCACTCCTTCAATCGACAGGATACCCCGCTCATCCCAACTCACCTGGTCAAGACGGACATCCAGTGGAACACGTTCCACCAGATGTTCCAGCAAGGTGTAACTCAGTGCGTAGTTGTTGCCGATTCGGGAGGCCACCTTGAGCAGGCGATTGAGGCGGGAGAGCGCTTCACCCCGTTCACTCAATGTCTGGTTCAGATGTGTAATGGAGCGATTCAGACGGTCAAACTCCACCACCTCGGTTGCCAGCTTCAGCTGCTGCTGTGACTGCAACATATAGATCCACAACATCCCGGCAAGCAGGGGGATACCAATCAGTGCGCTCCAGAAGTTGATCAGAAAACGTTGCTTGCGTACCCGCCTGAGTTGTCGATACCCCGGCAGCAGATTGATCACCCGTGCTCCCCAGAGAATCTGGTGGCTGCTTCGAAACAGCTCGATCCTCCGCAACCCCAGACCCAGTGTGACCAGCAGTGCAGCCTGGTTGTGTTCCGTCTCCAGTTTGTCTGCGATGACCGGTGGTTCGCTGAAAATCTCATCCAGTTCCCCCAATTGCAGACCATGTGCCTCCATCACCTGCTTGAGTTCGTCATGATGCTGCTGGATGGTCGGAATATCCGAGAGTACCAGCAGGATGGGGAGCTTCTCCTCCTCCGATTCAGGCTGAACAGGGTTCTGCAACACCGTGGAGAGCTGACTGGCATAGGAGCCAAACAGCTGTGCCCGCGCCTCTTCCGGCATCTCGACTCCGGCCACCATCTGCTGGCGCAACTGCTCCATTCCATAGAGCTCCGTCAGCTCGGGAATACCATCCTTCAGTACGGTCACATAGTCACGATCCGAGACAAACTCACAGATCGCAATCTCAGCCGTCTCATCAGACTGCTGTATCCAGCGATTCAGTGCACGCCATATCGCAAAGTTATGGGTATCGATCATCACCGTTCGCAGCCCGGCCATACGGATAATCTCGGTATAGCGGTTGACGACATCCAGTGGTGCCGCCACCATGCAGGCGGTCATCATGCCCTGCTCATGGTCATGCCCGAAGGAGAGAAAATCGACAAAATACTCATCGGGTGAGGAGGGCATCCAGGAGAAGGCATCCCACAGCCCGCCGATCTCGGCCGCAGCACGAAACTCATCATCACTCATCACCGGGATCTCCGCCTTGCGGATGATCACATCATGGGTCGGAATGGAGATCGAGGCGTCCTTGCGCCGAATACGGTTTTTCTTGAGCAGCTCACGCAGCTTCTCTGCGGCAATGTCGGGATAGTCCAGAAATGAGGGAATGCCTCCATCCAGGCTGTCACGATCAATATGGGAAAAATCAAAGGCAGAGACCTTGGGCAGCCTGCCTCGATCATTGACCACTGAAACGCCGATGGTCTGGTGGCTGATATAGATCGCCACCAGTTGCTCCTGTGATCGTGCAATCGACTGAATAAGGCCCATGTTGCCGGAGTACTTACCCTATGATCTCGTCAAAACTCTTCGCGCCAACTGTCGATAATAACGCGATTCAACGGTGGAGGGCTGACAACTACATTATTCTGGATGCCCCAGGGGTCCTCGGTAGTTGGCGCACTGCTCTGCACCTCGCCCCCCAACGAGTAGTAGGTCTGTCCGCGGTGGTGCACCCCACCCTTGAGTATCCCCTCTCCGACCTGACGATAGAAAAGCGTATTTCCGCAATACATGTTGACTCCGACCAGGCCGGCATCACCCGATGCACACTGATCGGTGCCATTCGGCGTAAAGAGCGGATAGTAGACGATCGCATTCTTGACATTGGCCCGGTCCGTCACCTTGATACCGGCATCCAGTGTTGCGAACCAGCCTCTGTCGGGTGGTGGCGGGCACTGGGACTGGGAGGTTGGTGTAGTGGAAACCACACCGGCATCCATCAGGGTCGGCTCGATATCGACCGATGCAGTAGAGACCACAACCCGGGGATGGGGAAAGTCGGGGTCCACGATTCCATAGAGCCGATTCTGGTCCCCCGGACTGTAGAGATCCTGCTGGTTACTGGTGGAGTAATAGAGCCAGAGAGAACCCTTGGCAGCCGTTGCGCCATGAAAGGCCAGCCGACCATTGCGGGTGGTCATCGCCGTGTCACGAAACAGTTTTCCAATACGATTTACGGAAAGTGTGGTTGAACTGACCGAGAGTGATTCAACCGCATCCGAGAGATCGACCTTCCACAAGGTGCCCTCGAAGTCGGGAACGTAGACCACTGCCCCCCGGTGCTGAAACTCGGAGAGCGCATCGCCATTGATGGCAACCGGTGACGCAGGAACGGTATTGACCACATCCCCGGAAACCTCATCCAACTCTGCCTTCAACAGCAGTTGCCCGCCGTTTTCAAGATCCATCACATAGAGTGCGGCCTGCGCAATCTCATCCCGATTCTGGTTATAGCCATTACCGAAAACCGCCACCCAGCGATCCCCTGCCGTGGTGTGTAGATTCAGTATGACCGGCGTTGACCAGGCCTCTCCGAGCAGAGAATAGTCCCACTCCGGTGCGATGGTATTGCCACTGCTGTAAGAGTATTCACTCATCTCCCCAGTGGCTGACCAGACCCGTACACGATCATGCTCGGGCTGATTTTCAACCGAAAAGAGATGTTTCGGTGCATCCGGATCGGTCACATCCAGTGCAAAATATCCTCGACCGCCTGCTCCCAGCCCGGCCAGCAGTACCGTCTTCCAGCTCCCCTCGATGCGGATATCCTTGACCACCACCGCGCCATCCACCCCATAGATACTGTTGCTGCTATTGGCAAACTCGGTATGGATATCCATATTGCGCAGCTTGTCCAGCAGTGGAGGGGGAATGAATCCCCACAACTCACTGCCGTCACTACCCTTGAATGCATGCAGAATGCCGCCATTGCTTCCCGCATAGACCATCTCCTGTCGAGCGGCATGGGCCGTGACGAAGCTCTGGTAGCCATTCAGGTAACGGTAGTAGCTCTCTCGCCAGGACTGTTCCGATGCGGTGGTCACCTGTGCATCCGGCACAGAGACCACGGCCACCTCGGCATTGTAGATATCGGCCAGCTTCCACCGCCACTCGGCACTGGGCGCAGGATTGTGTGCGGTATTGGCCTCGGCGTACTCATCAAAGGCGTCATGTCCGCGAACAAAACGGATCAACAATTCAGCACGTGGTACCGGGTCCACGCCAGCCAGCGCAGCCCCCGGATAGAGAATAGGTGCCAACTGGTGTGCATTGGATTCAACAAAGTTGTCATAATTGACCTGGTCCGGTGCATCGATCGAAGGCTCCACCGTGAATAGTCTGCGACTGTCCGGGCTGCGCAGATTGAGCACGGCTCCCGCATCCCACAGAGGTGGTTCAACCAGCGTGCCATCCCGATTGGATAAGGCATATTTGGTCAGGTGCCCCTCCCACTGGTGGTCCTTGTGGTAGATGAAGTGGGAGCGGTAGAGACTGTTCCCCTTTCTCAGCGCCGGCATGGTCACCGGCGAGGTGAAGGAGAATTCGAGCCGCTCATCAATCGCCTTGCGGATGGCCAGCGCAAGCTGGGCATAGAGTTCCTCCCAGTTCTCGGCATAGAGCGGTGAGGCCGGTGGCGTCAAACCGGGGTTACCGGCAGCAGCCAGCGCTTCGTAGTTGTCATCCCCCACATCTCCCCCCAGCATGAAACCGATCACAAAGGTTTTGACTCCATACTGCTGATTCATGTTGGTCACGATACTCTCCGCAGTGCTGTGACCATTCCAGACCCCGTCACTGATCACGATCATGAAGTTCTTCTGCAACCCGACCTGTTCTCCTCCCACCAGACACTGTGTGGTGTCATAGGGCCAACACGCCGTATTGAAACGGTTCTGTGCCTCTGCCATCGCGTAATTCAGGTAGGTCCCTCCCCCTGCCGTCAGCGAATCAATGCCGGATTTGATCGACTCCGCGCCTGAGCGGCTGATACAGGTGTGGAGCGTGGCCGAACTGTTCCAGGTGATCATGCCGAAGTTGGCTCCTCGTGTAAGATCGGAGTCGGAGACAATGGCCTTGATGACCTTCTTGGCCTGCTCCAGACGATTGCTGGTACCGACCGTCTGTTCATGCACGCCCGCCTCACTGAATCGTTGGTACCGGTTGTTCTGATAGCCGGCAACCAGCAGGTCACCGTCATTTAGCCCATTTTCATCGCTGTAACCGTTACTATTCAACACACCGATACCATAGGGATTGTTGAACTGACCATCGCCACTGCCCCAGCTTCCCCAGACCAGCGCATTGCTGTTGAGGGCTGTCACCTCGGTTGCCGTCAGCTCGGTGTTGAGTGCATCCGGGATATCGGCAAGGTTGAATCGTTGGATACGGTCATTCTCGCGGTCCATCACAAACAGATATCCCGAGCTTGAGCCCACTGCAATATCCGAGGGGTAGATCATCGACCCGGTTGAACTTCCATACCCTCCGATCTGATTGACATACTGCCCACTGCTGTCAAATTTCTGAATTCGGTGGTTCACGGTATCAGAGACATAGACAAAACCATTGGGGTCAACCGCAATGCCTCGGGGGCTTCTGAATTGACCATTGCCACTGCCATAACTACCCCAGCGGGCCACCAGTGAGCCACTGGCGTTGAATTTACTGACACGGTTGGAGTTGTACTCGGTTACATAGAGGTTGCCCACACTGTCGACGGCGACATATCCAGGGCGGTAGAGGACTGATGCCCCGATCGTATTGATATAGGTACCGTCAGAGGAAAACTTCTGGATGCGGTGATTACTGCGATCTGCCACATAGACGTTATTGCTGCCATCAATCGCAATCCCACGGGGGTAATAAAAATAACCGCTACCACTGCCATAACTCCCCCATGAGAAAAGATAGTTTCCAGCCGAATCATATTTGGTCACCCGGTTACGATAGTACTCAGTCAGATAGATATGGCCTGCACCATCCACTGCAATATCATAGGGCCGCTCGAAGGTGGCCCCCAGTGTCCACCCCATACTGCCGGAGGTATCCAGCATCAGCATGATATTGGCGGGCAGACTCGCACCAACCCCTGGAGGTGGAGATTTGGCGACTGCACCAACGGATAACAACAGCAGGCCGAACAAGACCCAAAGTGAACGCAGTGCCACCATTACTGTTCCTCCTGCCGGAGCAGACGCTCTGCCCGACGTTGCAACAGGGATGGGCTTCTCACCTCAAGCTGCTCACGCAAGACACCATCCCTGCCGACAGGTTGCCGCCAGTAGCGGATCACCGCACGGCCATGCCCCACCCTGAAGTGGTGGTTCGGGTCCCATTGCTCGGCAGGCGGATGAACCTTCCTGTCAACGGGAGAGAGCAGATTGTCACGCGCCCACTGCTCCAGCTTCGGTACCTGTCCCAGACGGATGGCAACGATGGCGGCCAGACGTTCATCCACAAAACGCTGCTCCAGCTCCACCTCACCCAACGTACCCAACTGTGGGCAGAGCGATTCAACATCGGAGGGCACCACCTGAAAACCCGGTTCAAAGTGAAGAGACTCCTGGTGAATGCCCTCTGAACCAATCGAGCGCCCCAGTTGTTCAACCTGAATCAGCGGGCAGCCAACCGCCCACTGTGTCGCTGTCGCAAAAAGAGCGACCACTGCCGCTTTCTGATCAACTCTCATAGTGCACCCACATATCCAGTATGACCTGATTATCAAACAGCGCCTGATCGTCATCTGTCGGATCGAACGGAGTTGCCGCCAACGGGTGATGACGACCCACGGCCCGAATGCGGTACGGATAGGAGAGGTTGGAGCCTGAGTGACCATAGACCTGACTGACACCAATCTGCTGTCCCACCGCCTCTGCCGTTTCAGCCGGAAGTGCCTCTACATAGAACTCGAACTGGGTATCTGCAAGCCGCTGTTGAACCGAGGGTGACAGCGCTTCCGGGACCGAAAGCAGAGTACAGCCTGCCACAGTGCTGGGTGCGGTAGACAGTAGCTGCAGACCCGCACTCAATGGTGGCCCGATGTCCGAAATCGGGCTGTTCAGCATGGTGGTTCCCGGAGAGAAGTCCAGCGGGTTGAAGCGGCTGTAACCGTGACAGGTATCCCCCTTTGCGATGGTGATCAATGCACCAGATACCATGGACGGTACGGATACTGCGGCAATGTCCCCGGTATCCGGATAGTTCTCGTTGCTGGCAACATCCTCCAGCCAGAACAGACCGAGCTGCAGACCGGTTTCAGCCGCATTGAATGACTGTGACTGCTCATGACCACTCTCTTCGACTCGAAACTCCTTCTCCACCCGGTAGTAGAGACTGGTGCCGAGAAAGACCATCATCAGCATCAGCCCCAGAGAGACGATGAGAATATTGCCCTGTTGTTTCGATCGCAAGCGGTACATCATCCACACCCCAGATTGCAGGTTCGGGCCACTGCCCGGTAGTGGCGATTAAGGCGGGCACTATCGCTTTTTCCTTTCTGATAACCAAGTCCCAATACATCAAACTCGATCTCGACCCGTTCCAGATTGGCAGACGGTACCGAATCCGAAACCGTGCCGCTACTGGTGATGAACTGAAGCTGCAGATTGCCGATATCACTGACCAGTGACACCAGTGACTGGGTTACCGCAAAGGCACCACCACTGCTTGTCTCAACCTGTTGTTGCAGTACCAGACGCCCGCTGTCACAACCGACCAGATAGCTCACCTTTCTGCGCAGGTCAGTTCCTGCAGCGGTGGCGCCATTCAGATCGTCATAGATCAGGGTCAACTGATCATTGATGTAGCTGCTGCTTCCGCAACTGAGTGGTACATCATTGGTCACTGCAATGGGAGAGGTGATGGTCCGTGGCAGTGCCGAAAAGGTGAGATTGTTGCGATTGACGAAGCCGGCCATCCGCAGATCACGCCGCAGCATCCATAGCCCTTCCCGCCCCTGCTGGTGAATTTCGGTCAGGTCCTGCGAGTTTTCATAGATCGAATGGACCACCTGGTAGGAGGCATAGGAGGCAGCAACCACCACCGAGCCCACTACCAGCGAGATCAGCAACTCAACCAGGGTTGCACCGGCCATTCGGGAGCGCTGTCTAACCGGCATCGCGCACATCAATCACTCTCCTTGCGGTATAGCTGCCACGCCCGAAACTGACGTTCACGGTCAATACTGCAGACCGGCGCCCGCCAGCTGCGGTACCGAACAGCGGACAGGATGTAGTAATGGAGGGACTGCATAACGGGTGAACTTCAAGGGTTGCATCGGCACTATCATCAATGATTGAGCGAATCAGGCCACTCCAGCGATTGCGGTTGTCACAGGAGAGCACACTTTCACTACAGGCCGATGCGAGGTTGAGCTGCAGCGGCTGCAGTGCATTATCGACGAGATACTGATACTCATGAATGTGATCGGCATCATTGGTGACATCATCCAGTACCGTCTGCGCGAAGTAGTCCAGTTGACCACGAACATTGGAGTTGTTCAGGGCATTCATCGAGGTTCCGATCGAGCTGTAGAGTCCGGCGAAACCAATCGACAGAATGGCGACCGAGACCAGTGCCTCAATCAGGGTAAACCCCTCTTCTCCAGAGCTGTAATACATCAATAGCTCTCCCACGCATCACCACCACTTCGACGCTTGAAACGTTGGAGATGGCCGCCGGTAGAGATCAGCAGGCGATGGGTCGCTGCCCCATTATGGGCAAACCGTATCGTTGCACCGGCTGGAGGCACAGTACCGGAACGGTCAAAACAGACGCCGTTGGATGGGTAGTCACAAAGCCCGCTGTCCATCGTGCAACTCGGATCAACCTGGCCCGATTGAAGCAGAATCGGCGGGGTACGCGAGTAGACCGGTGTTCCCACCGGTGCGGCAGGTGTGGACGAGAGATTCACCCAGGACGATGAGGGTGGGCTCAGTGTGGTACCGCAACTGACGGCTGCAGTACCATCATAGGCATAACTGCTGAGCACATTGCCGCTCAGATGCAGTCGATAGCTTCGTCCCTCATTGATCGCCTGTTGGCGCAAAACAAGAAGGCGGCTGGCAATGCGATCCATCTCACTTGCCAGCCGCCCTTTTTCAACCCATCCATCCAGCGCAGGAATTGAAACACCGGCTACGACTGCGACAATCGCAATCGTAACCAGTAGTTCAATCAGGGTAATCCCTGTCGCCTTGAACACGCCACTTACCAGGCCCCTACCGTACTGTAGACATAGTCGGTCTGGGTGCCTACGGTTGGTGCTGCCGGGCATGGGCTGGCGGCGGTGTTCGGCGTAATGACCGTACAGACGGTGATCACCGCACCAATCAGTGCCACCTCGGTATCCCCTGCACTTCTGGCCGCACCATCGGCAACGGCCTGATAGCCGTCTGATGCCAGCTTGGTAATCAGCTGAGTGACACAGGCGGCATCATCCGCCGTACAACTGCTCACTGCAGTATCCAGGGTAATACCACCCATGGCCGCTGCACGAACGCTTTGTAGATAGCCCAGTACATCCTTGTTGATCTTCTCTGCAGAGTTGATGCGTGCATCGGATGTGTAATTCTGGTACCCGACCACGCCGGCTGCTGCCAGAACACCGATAATCGCGATCACCACCAGCAGCTCAATCAGCGTAAATCCATCCTCTCTTTTTCTTGTTCTCATACTCATCATCTTCTCCGTTATGATTTATTTTTCCATTTGATTAACATCTAAATTAATATCACTAATTAACAAATAAACAATCCACAATAATTGATCTATACGGTATGCAATCTCCCTTGATTAATAAAGCCTGATGGAACCTATACCATTTTACATCCATTCAGAACAGTTTCGGCTCATTGCCACATCTTCGGCGCATAGAAGAATACTCTATCCTGATCTCTGCCCCCTATTATTTGCAAAAAAATGGAGACCCCAAAATTAATTACGACCAATTTATTAAATATCGTACTTCGGTTTGAAAGATCATCGACACTGCCTATAATTCATGCCTCATGAACAGTAGCGCCAAACGATTCCGACTACTCGCCGTAGATGATGAATCGGATATTCTAAGCCTGTACCAGGCTACACTTGCGCCGGAGGAGCTGAATATACGGGCGCAAATTCTGGGCGATCCTGAAGCACGGGCATTGAGGGAGCGCTGGCAGATCAATCTCAAGTCCTACTTCGGCGATGGTGTGGAGACCGCCTGTGATTGTGTCTCTCAGGGACACAATGCGATCAGTCTGGTTGAACAGTCCCTCGCCCAGCAACAGCCCTATGCCGTTGCCTTTATCGATATCCGGATGCCTCCCGGAATTGATGGCCTGGAGACCGCCACACGCATCAGAGCACTGGACCCCAATATCCAGATCTTCATCATTACTGCCTTCTCCGACTACTCGGTAGACCAGATTCAGGAGCAGTTGGGCTATAACGTTGTGGTGTTGACCAAACCATTCTACCCAAGTGACCTGCTGCAGTTCACCGCCCATGCGATCCGTTCCTGGGAACGCAATCAGGAGGTTGACCGCCTGAAACAACGGCTTTCCAGCTCACTTCCGGTCGCCACACCGCTCTCATGGAGTGCGGATATTGTTGAAGATCGCTTCTTCCCCTCCGAGGCACTGCTTCAACTGCTGCTGAAAGGGCAGTCCGGCACCATTACAACCCTTTCAGGATTTGTTCAACGGTTCCATCCCGATGAACGGGATTCGATTCTGGGACTGTTACAGGATTATCATGAATTTTTCACCCTGCTGCACCGCATTGAAGATGTTTCCGGACACTATCACTGGATGTTGAGCCAGGGGAGAATCCAGCACAACGACCAGGGGGTTGCCACCGAGATCACCAGTCAATCCAGCCTGATCAACGCACCCACTGCACTGATGGGCTCTACCGCAGAGTCCAACATTGAACTGCTCTCACTACGCCGCCTGAGTACCATCGATCTGAATATCGGCATTCCCGGCCGAAACGAGATGGTCAAGCTGTGCAGCCGACTGCTCGATCGCGGACACCACTTTTCCCTGTTCCGCATCACCATCCATGGGATTACCGAGGCTTCCGAACGCTCCGGAGAGAGTGCCGGCGAACAGTTGATTACGCAGTGTCTCAACCATATCCGGCCCCTGTTACCCGCCGACCATCAGGAGTATCGCTACGATGAGAGCACGCTGACCATACTGCTCCAGGGCAACGCCTCAAGCGAGCGTCTCACTGCCCTGCAGCAACAGCTCGAAGATAGCCTCGACTTCATCTTCTCGCCGCTGATGTTGAAGATCCCGGTCACCACAGAGATTGCCTTTTTCCAGAGCCAGCGCGACAGAGAGGAGATTGAACAGTTACTCGGCCGGAAAGACACCGGTTGAGAGATAACGATCTCCCCGGTCACAGATAATCGTGACGATGGTCGCCTGTTCCACCACTTCACTCAGCTTCAGCGCAACGGTGACGGCACCACCTGATGAGATGCCGCAGAAGATCCCCTCTTCAGCTGCCATGCGACGGGTGGTCTCCTCTGCATCTGCCTGGGAGACATCAATCAGACGGTCCACACGCGAGGCATCATAGATTTTGGGCAGATAGGCCTCCGGCCAGCGACGGATGCCCGGAATGCTGGAGCCCTCTTCCGGCTGTACACCGATGATCTCGATATCGCGGTTCTTCTCCTTCAGAAAACGGGAGTTGCCCATGATGGTCCCGGTCGTTCCCATGGCACTGACGAAATGGGTCACCGTTCCCTGGGTATCCCGCCAGATCTCCGGCCCGGTCCCCTCGAAGTGTGCCTGTGGATTATCCTGATTGGCAAACTGATCGAGAATCTTGCCCACTCCGGCTGCCTCCAGCTCACGTGACTTGTCTATCGCCCCCTCCATGCTCTCGGCCTGTGGTGTCAGCACCAACTCGGCACCATAGGCCCGCATCGAGGCACGCCGCTCGACACTCATATGGTCCGGCATTACCAGAATCATTCGGTACCCCTTGATCGCTGCCGCCATCGCCAGTGCGATACCGGTATTCCCACTGGTTGCCTCGATCAGGGTATCACCCGGCCGGATATCGCCCCGCTCCTCGGCACGACGGATCATGCTGAGGGCAGGCCGATCCTTGACCGATCCCGCCGGATTGGTACCCTCCAGCTTCACCAATACCGTGTTTCCGCGTTCAATGGCCTGCTCACTCAACAGGCGCTGCAACCGAACCATCGGCGTGTTGCCGACGACGGTCTCCATGGTTGGATAATTCATGGGTTACTGTCTCTCCAATACAACAAAGGCGACTGCGTGGCTCTCCTCATCCGAGATCGAGAGGTGAGCTGTAGTCGCCTGAATACGTTCCAACTGATCCTGAGCGGCACCATGCCAGCGCAGCAGCGGTCTGCCTTGCGGATCATGATCCACCTCGATCTGCTGCAGGCTAATACCATTGCGAAAGCCGGTTCCCAATGCCTTGGCTGCCGCCTCCTTGGCGGCAAAGCGTTTCGCCAGATAGGATGGGCGCTGCCGCTCACTACGTTGTAAAAACTCGTCATACTCAGCAGAGCCCAGGATGCGCTGGGCAATACGTTCACGATAGCGTGCCAGGCTGTGCGCCAAGCGTTCCACCCGTACGATATCGGTACCGATACCGACGATCATCGGCGTGCCTCGACCATCAGCCGCTTCATCTCGCGTACCGCACCCTGCAATCCACTGAACAGTGCCTGGGCAACGATGGCATGGCCAATATTGAGTTCAACAATCTCGGGCAGTGCCGCAACCGCCGTCACATTATGGTAGTGGAGACCATGTCCGGCATTGACCTGAATACCCAGAGAGTGTGCATAATGTGCCGCTTCCCGGATGCGGTCAAACTCTGCAAGCCGCTCATCTCGGCTCCCGGCATCTGCAAAACCGCCGGTATGGATCTCACAAACCGGGGCACCGACTCGTGCCACCGCATCAATCTGTTCCAGATCGGGGTCGATGAACGGAGAGACCTTGATTCCGGCCTCCGTCAGCCGCGCCACCGCATCACCCATTCGCTCAAGCTGCCCGGCCACATCCAATCCACCCTCGGTTGTCAACTCTTCACGTTTCTCCGGAACCAGACAGCAGTCGGCAGGTTGCAACCGCTCGGCAATGGTGAGCATCTCATCGGTGACCGCCATCTCCAGATTGATTCGGGTCTGAATCACATCATGTACCAGAAAGAGGTCTCTCTCCTGTATGTGGCGCCGATCCTCCCGCAGATGCATGGTGATCCCGTCCGCACCCGCCTGTTCTGCCTCCAGCGCCGCCTGAACTGGATCAGGGTAGCGTGTGCCACGGGCCTGACGCAGTGTCGCAACATGATCGATATTGACCCCAAGCAGTGGGGAAAGCTCCATACTCAATGCAATAATCCTCGATTTAATTCTTAACCATTCCTAGCTGATCGAACTATATTGAGCCATCAGCTTTCGACTCTGCAACTCACCGGGGATATGGTAATCGATCGCGTGGCGCAACAGAATCCTGGCCTCCCTCAATATCTTCCGCTCCGCACCGGCTTCGGTAGAGCGTAACCACTGTAGCGTCCTGCCACTGATCACAATCCGTGAGTGATGGTTACCGGAGAACGGCAACAGCCCCTCTTCCGGATGGTAGTGATAATGACAATCGGCCTCGATCGGTATACCTTCACCATCATGCTGAAGATCCACACCAAAACCGACCTGCTCCAGCAATTTCACCTCGAAACGGCGCAATAGCCACCCTTCGTCCGCCTCACTGTGCAGACCATCCACCAACTGTAGATAATCCTCAAACAGTGACGGGTGTTCATCACCGTGATGGAGTGTCCGCATCAACAGCTCATTGGCATAGAGGCCGCAGATCAGGCGTCGTCCATCCAGCCGCCAGATAGTAGCCGTTGGCTCCAGTTTATTGAGGGTATGAAGTTCTCCACGTCCGCTCCAACTCACCTGTATCAGCCGAAATGGCTCCAGCAGGGCTGACTGCGGATGCCTGCCTCGGGAGGCACCACGTGCCACCAGGGAGGTACGGCTCCCCCGTTCGCTTAGCAGATCGACAATCAGACTGCTGTTTCGGAAGGGGCGTCGATGGAGGACCACCACCTGTTGGAGCTGGTCACGGTGCCCCACTAATCCAGCTCCTCACGGTAGCCGAAACTCTGCAGTGCTCGCTCATCGTCGGACCACCCCTCTCTGACTTTGACCCACAGTTGCAAAAAGATCTTGCGCCCCAGCAGCAGCTCCAGCTCCTCACGCGCCTCTTTGCCTACGCTACGCAATCGTGCCCCCCGGTTGCCGATGACGATCCCTTTCTGCCCGGCACGCTCCACCCAGATCACCGCACTGATTGTGGTCAGCCCTTCCTCTTCCTTGAACTGCTCGATCTCCACGGTCATCGCATAGGGCAATTCCTGTCCAAGCTGTCGGGTCAGTTTCTCCCGAATGCGCTCTGCAACCAGAAAACGTTCACTACGGTCGGTCAGCTGATCTGCTTCATAAAAGGGATACCCCTCCGGCAGCAGATCCTGAAGCAGTTGTTCAAGCCGGTCCACACCCTTACCGTTCTGCGCAGAGAGCGGAACAATCTCGGTGAATGCGTGCTGCTCTGCCAATGTTGCCATCAGCGGCAGCAACGCCTCCTTGTCCTTCAGTTGATCCACCTTGTTGATCACCGCAACCGCCGCCTGATCATGCCCTTTGAGCCGTGCCAGCACCGCTTCATCCTCATCATTCCACTGCGTGCAGTCCACCACGAACAGGATGATATCGACATCATCCAGTGAGGCGCTAGCCGTACGGTTGAGGTAGCGATTTAACGCACTCTCCTTACGGGTATGCAACCCGGGGGTATCGATATAGACAAACTGGTAGTTTTCAACCGTCTTCACCCCCAACAGGCGATGACGCGTGGTCTGCGGCTTGCGCGAGGTGATACTCAGCTTCTCTCCAAGGATCTTGTTCATCAGCGTCGACTTGCCCACATTGGGGCGTCCTACAATCGCAATCCGCCCACTGTGATCAACGACCATGCTCAATGGGATGACTCCAGCTTCTCCAGCGCCTCGGTTGCTGCATTCTGCTCCGCCTTTCGTCGACTTTGCCCCTGGCCGCTGGTGGAAATCTGCAGCTGTTCGATCCGGCAGGCAACGGTAAAACGCTGCTGATGCCCCTCCCCCTCAATCTTTTCAACAGCATATTGAGGCAGTGGGTACTTGCGTGCCTGCAACCACTCCTGCAGCTGTGTTTTCGGGTCTTTCAACTTGGATAACGGAGGCATGGTCTCTATTCGAGGCTGCATGAGTTGTTGCAGCCAGTGCTCACACCGCTCGAACCCACCATCGAGATAGATTGCTCCGATGACCGCCTCCACTGCATCGGCCAGGATGGAGTCCCGGCGATGCCCACCACTTTTCATCTCTCCCTGCCCCAGCAGCAGTGCATCACCAAACTCGAACTCACGCGCAATCACTGCCAGGCTCTCTCCCCGCACCAGACGTGCCCGAAGGCGGCTCAAATCCCCTTCGCTCACATCAGGATAGTGCCGGTAGAGCAGATCACTGACCACAAACCCCAAAATCGAATCACCCAGAAATTCGAGTCGCTCGTTATTATTACTGCCACTACTGCGGTGCGTCATCGCCTGCTGCAGCAGACCCGGATCAGAGAACTGATAGTTCAGTCTCCTCTCCAATCTCTGTAGTGGTTGCAGAGACATCAGTTACTTGACTTCAACCTTCTTCTTCAGCCGGTTGAGTGCTGCAGAGAAGCCCAACAGAGAGCCTTTTAGCACAACATCACCATGTCTCAGATTTCGGGAATAGATGGTAAAGGCCATTCCCTTTTTGAATAGTGCCACCAGCTCGTCATTCAACGGCTCAGCCACAAAACAGGCCGCCGGGGTGCAGAATGCATACTGCATATGAGTTTGAGCTTCTTCATCTATCTGTATCGCTACCGTCCGCTTGAGATCAGCCAGCAGCGGCAACGCAACCTGGAACAGCAACTCACCCGGCTTGTCCGAACGGCCAGAGACACTGAGTTGCCCCTGTATGCCCCCTTCCGGGGTGACAATGGAGTGGCGTACCTCGCAGACAGTGGCATCCTGCTGTTCAACACAGGAGATGGCCCAATCCTGAAACTGCTCGGTGACGGTACGCATCGTCGGCTGTTCTGCACCACCTTCCGCCTGAAGCAATAATGGTAATAGGCCCACCAGCAACAGCAAAATACTTCTTAATCCATTCATTCCATTCCACTCCTAATCAATACCACCGATGCGACCCCAGCCAATACCATCACCACAGGTAAAGTCCCAGTTCATCCAGACCGCAACGGCCTTGCCGACAATATTCTCTTCCGGTACAAAGCCCCAGTAGCGGCTGTCCCGACTGTTGTCACGGTTGTCACCCAGCATGTAGTAGTGCCCCTCCGGGACGATCCACTCCCCCTCGGCACGTGAGGCCCGCCGCGGAATGATCAGGATCTCATGATCACTCTCATCGGTCTGCTCGCGGAAGCGTAGCGAGTCGATGGTCTGGCACTGGTTGTTCATCCAGAGATGGGTCCCATGCTTGGTCATCTCCGCAGCCTTGCCATTGACATAGAGTCGGCGGTTTCGATAACTGATGCGATCTCCCGGAATGCCGACCACCCGCTTGATATAGTCGATACTGGGCGCTTCGGGGTAGCGAAAGACCATGATATCCCCGCGTTGCGGATCGCTCACCTCCAAAATCTTGGTGTCGATCACCGGCAACCGCAGTCCATAGATGTACTTGTTGACCAGAATGAAATCACCCACCACCAGCGTTGGGCGCATTGAGCTGGAAGGGATACGGAAGGGCTCGAAGAGAAAGGAGCGCAGCACCAGTACAATCAGAATGACTGGAAAGAAGGAGCGGGAGTACTCCACCAGCAGTGGCATCTCCTCATCGTCACGTCGCTCTCTTGCCCAATACTTTGCGTCCAGCGCCCAGATTACTCCGGTCACCACCAGCGCAATCAGCAACACCCCCGAAAAATCCAAATGCATATCCATTCCTTCTTTTCACCATGAAGGGCATGAAGTTAATGAAGGTACCGCTCTCTTCTCCTTCATGTTCTTCATGCACTTCATGTTTTAATCTGTTATTTCTTTTCTATTTCTTACCCGTCTGCAGTACCGCCATGAAGGCCTCCTGCGGAATATCCACCTTACCAACCCGTTTCATCCGCTTCTTTCCCTCTTTCTGCTTCTCCAGCAGTTTTCTCTTTCGACTCACATCCCCGCCATAGCACTTGGCCGTCACATTCTTTCGCAGCGCCTTGACGGTGGTACGGGCAATGATCTTGGCTCCAATGGCCGCCTGAACCGCCACATCGAACATCTGTCTCGGGATAATCTCCCGCATCTTTTCGGCCAGTACACGGCCACGTGAAATCGAGTCATCCCGATGAACAATCATCGACAGTGCATCCATGCGGTCACCGTTGATCAGCAGATCCACCTTGACCAGATCGGCCGGGACAAAGGCCTTGAAATGGTAATCCATTGAAGCAAATCCACGACTGACCGACTTGAGACGATCAAAAAAGTCGACCAATACCTCGGACAGTGGCAGCTCATAGGTCAGTGACACCTGACGCCCCATGTATTGCATATTCTTCTGCACGCCCCGCTTCTCAACACAGAGTCCAATCACCACACCCACGTAGTCTTGTGGTGTGAGAATATTGGCCACAATCACCGGCTCACGAATCTGTCGAATCTTGTTGACCACAGGGAGGTCCGCCGGATTGTCGATCTGGATCACCTCACCATCGGTCTGCTCGATCTCGTAGATGACGGTAGGTGCCGTGGTCACCAGATTGAGGTCATACTCGCGCTCCAGCCGCTCCTGGATGATCTCCATATGGAGCATGCCGAGAAAGCCGATACGGAAACCAAATCCCAGTGCCGGAGAGACCTCAGGCTCATATTCCAGTGCCGCATCATTCAGGCGGAGTTTCGCCAGGGCATCACGAAAATCCTCATAATCATCACTATCCACGGTATACATACCGGCATAGACCTGGGGCTTGATCTGCTGAAAACCGGGTAGCGACTCTTCTGCAGGATTACGCTCTTCCACCAGGGTATCACCCACCGGTGCACCGTCGATCTGCTTGATCCCGGCCACCACATAGCCCACTTCACCCGCAACCAGCTCGTCGCGCGGTGTCCGTTTCGGAGTGAAGATGCCGACCTGATCGACCAGATGGCTCTCGGCCGTCGACATCACCTTCATCTTCATCTTGTTGCGAATACGGCCATTGACCACCCGCACCAGCGAGACCACACCCAGGTAGTTGTCAAACCAGGAGTCGATAATCAGCGCCTGCAGTGGTCCATCCGGGTCGCCCTCCGGCGGTGGAATCAGTTCAACCATCTCATCCAGCAGCTCATCAATGCCGAGCCCGGTCTTGGCGCTGACCCGCTTGGCCTCCTCCGCCTCGATGCCGACGATCTCTTCGATCTCTTCAATGACCCTTTCCGGTTCTGCGGAGGGGAGATCGATCTTGTTCAATACCGGTACCACCTCAAGCCCCAGGTCGATTGCGGTATAGCAGTTGGCCACGGTCTGTGCCTCAACCCCCTGCGCGGCATCCACCACCAGCAGCGCCCCCTCACAGGCCGCCAGTGAGCGGGAGACCTCATAGGTAAAGTCAACGTGACCGGGGGTATCGATGAAATTGAGCAGATAGACCTGTCCATCCCTTGCCCGGTATTCGAGCGATACGCTCTGTGCCTTGATGGTAATCCCCCGCTCCCGTTCGATATCCATCGAATCGAGCACCTGCGCCGACATCTCACGGTCGCTCAAACCACCACAGACCTGAATGAATCGGTCCGCAATGGTCGACTTGCCGTGATCGATATGGGCAATAATGGAGAAATTCCGAATCTGTGATAAATCGTACACTTTGATTTCTTGGTATCTTGCAACCGTTCAGAGAGGCTGAATCGTTACTTCCTGTTCCTAAAAAAATGACCCCGGTTTCGGGGCCATTTCACACGCATGCACAAGCTGCGGAATGATGACAGATTTCTCCCATTTCCTCCAGTGAAAGTCTTGTCCAATATGAAATGGCCCTGAAGCGAGGCCGTCATTCCAACGTGA
>CAYFOR010000026.1:0-27665 GCA_964344785.1 uncultured Piscirickettsiaceae bacterium | reverse complement strand
ATCAATGTCATTCATAGGGTAGCCATGTTGCATGTTGTATATATCTGACTATTTATAAAATTTACAAAGGAGAGTTGTATGGCTGAAGAAGGGATGAGTAATACCGGCGATATGTCTGATGGTGAGGGTGATCAGATTGGAATGGCGGCTGAGCAGGCCTATACCGATGCACTGGAAAATGGTGCAACCCCGGAAGAGGCATTTGAGGCGGCTGCAAACGCTGCACAGACCGTCGCAGAGGAGATGGGGGTCTCACCGGAGGACTTCCAGCAGGGGCTGGATGCGGCGCAGGGTGCCTTCAATGATGCGATGACAAACGGAGCCAGCCCTGAAGAGGCGATGAATGCCGCCATGAATGCTGCCAACGATGCCGGTGATCCGATCGGGAATGCTGCCGAGCAGGCCTACACCGATGCCATCGAAAGTGGTGCAACCCCGGAAGAGGCATTTGAGGCCGGAGCCAATGCTGCACAGGCGGTAGCTGATGAGATGGGTGTCTCTCCAGAAGACTTCCAGCAGGGGCTGGATGCAGCGCAGGGTGCCTTTGATGATGCGATGGCCAATGGTGCCAGCCCTGAAGAGGCGATGAATGCCGCCATTGATGCAGCAGAGAACAGCGGTGAGCAACATCACGAGGATGGTAATGAGGACCTCATCGGAAATGCTGCCGAGCAGGCCTATAACGATGCAATGGAGAGTGGCGCCACTCCGGAGGAGGCCTTTGAGGCGGGCGCGAACGCCGCCCAGACCGTAGCTGAAGAGTTGGGTGTCTCTCCAGAAGACTTTCAGCAGGGATTGGATGCAGCTCAGGGTGCCTTCGATGATGCCATGGAAAATGGTGCCAACCCGGATGATGCACTGGGTGCAGCCATCGATGCGGCCAACGATGTGGTTGATCCGATCGGAAACGCTGCAGAGCAGGCCTACACCGATGCGATCGAAAATGGTGCCACGCCGGAGGAGGCCTTTGAGGCCGGAGCCAATGCTGCTCAGGCGGTAGCGGATGAGATGGGTGTCTCACCAGAGGACTTCCAGCAGGGGTTGGATGCGGCTCAGAGTGCCTTCAATGATGCGATGGCGAATGGTGCCAGCCCGGAAGAGGCGATGAATGCCGCAATCGATGCAGCAGAGAACAGTGGTGATGATCACCATCATGATCATGACAGTGGTGATCCGATCGGTTCTGCGGCTGCCCAGGCCTATAACGAGGCTATTGAAGGCGGCGCTTCACCCGAGGAGGCGTTCAGTGCAGGGGCCAATGCTGCTCAGGCGGTAGCGGATGAGATGGGTGTCTCACCGGAGGACTTCCAGCAGGGACTGGATGCAGCCCAGGGTGCCTTCGATGATGCGATGTCAAACGGAGCCAATCCGAATGAGGCACTGGATGCGGCATTGACTGCAGCCAATGAAGCGGGCGGTGAAGGTGATCAAATTGGTCATGCTGCCGAATCCGCTTATCAGGATGCGATGGCCAATGGTGCGACCCCGGAAGAGGCCTTTGAGGCTGGTGCCAATGCCGCCCAGGCTGCCGCAGAGGAGATGGGTGTCTCACCAGAGGACTTCCAGCAGGGGCTGGATGCGGCCCAGGGTGCCTTTGATGATGCGATGTCAAACGGTGCCAGCCCGGAAGATGCAATGCATGCTGCACTGGATGCCGCCAGCCAGGCTGGTGAGCAGGGCGATGGCGGTCCTGATGGATATGGTGATGGCGACATGGACGGTACTCATGGGGCAGATGAGTGGGGTTCGGCAGAAGCGGGTCAGGGCGATGGCATCATTCCGGACTTTGTATCCGAGCCGGACAACACGGTACCCGGTGATGATCCATTTGCAGGTGCTGGCGATGATCCGTCTGCAGCGGGTGATCAGAACGATCAGGAGATGCATGACATGGCTCAGGATCTTGATAATGCCATGCAGGACGGTGATCCGGTTGCAGATGCAGATATTCCCGATGCGCCAGGGTCCGATGGTGGCGAGCCGGAGGATGCCAATCAGCCACAAGATGATTCACAGGATGTGGTGTAGCCATAATTTCCATTTTATTTTAAATGGTTAAATGGATGGGGGGCACTTGAAGTGCCCCCTTTTTTGTTATAATTCGGAAGATGAACTCAGGGATCAAGAGTCTGGTTTTGGCTGCAGGGAAGCACGGTGTCAACCTGAGTGTTGACCGTCTTGTGCATGATCATGAGCTGGATGAGAGCGAACTTGATCTCAGTGGCCTGGTCGGCATTGCGAACAAGAACAGTCTGAAGGCGAAATCCATTCGTGCAGATCGGGAGGCGATTCGCCAGCTTGATACGGCACTGCCGGTGATTGCCCAGTTGGACAATGGCCATTATGTCGTTATCGCGGGCTATTTGGATGCAGAGCCTGAAGGTGAGAGTGGATCGATCCAGTTCATTGATCCACTGGCCGTCAAGCCCAGGGTGGAAGAGATTGACCTCAACCGGTTCCTGCAGCGCTGGAACGGTCATCTGGTATTGCTGAAGAGCAACTACAGCCTTGCAGATGATGATCAGCCACTCTCCCGGCGCTGGATTGTACAGGCACTCAGCAAGCAGAAGCTTCTGATGGCTCAACTGGTGGCGATCTCCCTGCTGCTGCATATCTTCGGTTTTCTGCCGATCATCTATATCATGACCGTGCTGGACAAGGTGGTGAACTATGAGGCCTATTCAACGCTATATGTGATCGCCAGCGGTATTATTGTGGCACACATATTCAATGCCGTATTTGGGTATATGCGGCGTTATATCGCCCTGTTCGTAACCAGTAAAATCGAGGTGCGTCTGAACTCCTGGGTTTTCTCGCACATGCTGGATCTGCCGCTGGACTATTTTCACAACAATGACTCATCCAGGGTGGTCAAGACGGTACAGCAGGTTGCAACCATACGTCAGTTTCTGGTGAATAAACTGTTCGGAACGGTTCTGGACTCTACGGCGCTACTGATTTTTATCCCGATTCTGATTCTGTACAGTCCGCTTCTGTTCTCCATCGTGTTTGTATTTGCACTGCTGATTGCATTCAACAATGCATTTTTCTCCCGGCGACAGAAAGAGGTCATGCAGACCGTCAATGCCCAGGAGACACAAAAGCAGAGTACCTTGCTGCACTCGGTATCCGGCATTGAGATGGTGAAATCTCTTACGCTGGAAACCGCACAAAAGCGGAAGTGGGATGAATATGCTGCCAGCCATACACTGGCCAATATGGAGCTTGGGAAGGTGAATGCCGCATCCTCTCAGATCGGCAGCATGCTGCAGCAGATCATGACGGTTGTGGTCATCTTTGTCGGGGTTCTGCTGGTATTTGACGGAGAGTTGAGTCCAGGTGTTCTGATTGGGGTGAATATGCTTGCCGGCAAGATCACCGGGCCACTGGTGGCACTGGCAACGATGTCTGCCGAGACTGAAAAGCTGTCAATGGCAATCAGCATGTTGTCTTCAATCACCGACAGGAAGGGCGAGTATCGTCGCGCAGGTCTGGTACCGGAGATCAAGGGCGGGATCGAGTTTCAGGGGGTCGGCTTTTCCTATAAGGAAGATCAGCAGCTCCTGCAGGATGTCAGCTTTGAGATCAAGCCGCGACAGCGCATTGCAATCGTCGGGGTCCCCGGCTGCGGCAAGAGTACGCTGGTTCGCATGATCCAGGGGATGACCACTCCACAGGAGGGTGCCGTCATCATTGATGGTCAGGATGTGCGGAGCCTGGATCTCGCACACCTGCGAATCAATGTCTCCCTGGTCGGTACCGAAAACTCCTTCTTTAATGAGACCATTCGTGAAAATATCACCAAGCCGATGCCCGGTGCCCCCATTGAGCGGGTGATCTGGGCTTCAAAACTGGCCGGCCTGCATTCGATGGTATCGGATCTGTCGGATGGTTATGAGACGGTACTGGAAGAGGGCGGGAGCAACCTCTCCACTGTCCAGCGTCAGAAGATTGCTCTGGCCCGGGGATTGATTCGAAACCCTCGGATTCTGATTCTGGACGAGGTATTTACCAATCTTGGGGTCGAGGATGAGCTCAACCTGATGAATAACCTGGATGAAATCAACCAAGGACGCACCCTGATTATCATCTCGCACCGGATTGCCCATATCATCAGCAGTGATCATATTCTGGTCCTCGACAGTGGCAGGGTTGCCGAATCGGGTAGCCACACCGATCTGATCCAGTCTGACGGGTTGTATGCGGGGCTATGGGAGAAAGAGATGACCTTGAATGGGGTTAAATGTTGAGTCGTAAGATCTCTCAGAATCGGCAGCAGAGCGGTCAAACAGGTGGGCGCAACCTGCAGCAACGTACACTGGCCCCGGGTGAATTCGTATTTGAAGAGGGTGATCCCGGCAACTATGCCTATGTGCTGGTTTCCGGTGAGCTGGAAATCTGCAAATTGACTGCAGGCAAGCACAAGCACCTTGCTACCGTTGAGGTAGGTGCCCTGTTTGGTGAGATGGCACTGATCGACAGTGCCCCACGCAGTGCCTCGGTGCGTGCAGTCAGTGAATCGGTCGTGCGCGAGGTGGATGAAAAGGCCCTGATGGCTCATATTACCAAGGCCCCGGACGTTGCAATCAATATGCTGAAGCGGTTGGCAAGTTATGTCCGCACCTCCAACAAGGGGATGGATATCGGTGTATTCGACATCCCTGAACAGGCCAATCAGGAGCCTGTACACAAAAAGTCAGAGCAGGATATTGCCGGTCTGGCGCGCTGGAAACGTGATCGGGACAACCGTCATATCATCGAAGAGTTTCAACTGCCGGCGCAGGAGCTGGTCAACCGGCCTCTGCCGGCCATTGTCACCCGTACATTCCTGATGATGGCGCTGCTGTTTGTCAGCCTGGTTGTATGGGCCAGTGTTTCGGTCATCGACACCAACGTCTCGGCACGGGGCCGTCTATCCACGACCGTACCCAAGATCACGGTTCAGGCGGCGGACAGCTCGGTGGTGCGCTCCGTTCATGTGGAGCCTGGACAACATGTCAGCAAGGGGGCGGTATTGGCAACCCTGGACCGAACTTTTGCAGATTCGGACCTCAAGCAGTTGCAGTCCGAGTATCAACAGGTATTGGCTGAAATCGAGCGCTTGCAGGCCGAAAAGTCCTTGAAAACGGCGGATGTAACAGAGATCGGTAATCCACTGCAACGTGAGATCTACCGAGACCGGATCGAAGAGTTCAACTCGCGAATTGCTGGGTTCGAGCTGGCGACGGATCGCGCCAATTCCAGTCTCCAGCAGGCCCAGATTGCCCTGGAGGTTGCATCGATCGATCTGCGTACCGTACAGCATGAATTGGCAAAGAACCAGCGTCTGAGTGAGGAGAATATCGTATCGGAGAAGGCGCTGGTGGAGTCTCGCTTCAAGGTGGAGAAGGCGGAATCAGTGGTTGAGGATGCGGAGACCTCGGTGATTATTGCAGGTGGAGAGTATGAAAAGATCCAACTGGACAAGCAGGTCTACATCAGCGAGTGGCACGCATCGGTTGGCAAGGAGCTGTCTGAGTCGGTCAAGAAACGTGATTCCATGCAGGAGGAGTTGATTCGTTTGCAACGCAAGAGCGAGGATGTCACCATCCTTGCACCGGTGGATGGAGTGGTGTTGGAACTGATCAATCTGTTTGAGGGGGCGGTGGTCAGTTCCGGCAGTGAGGTGATCACGATTGTGCCGGTCGATGTGCCACTGACCGTGGAGATGGATATCGAGCCACACGATATCGGCAATCTGGTCTCGGGGGCCAGCGTCTCGGTCAAGCTGGATGCGCTGCCCTATCAGAAGCACAACGATCTCTCTGCCGAGATATTCTTCATATCCGAGGACACTGTGAATGAGTCCACCGGTGGGGAGGAGGGGGTCTTCTATCGTGCACGTGCTACTATAACCAGCAACAACCTGCGCAAGTTGCCGGATAACTTCCGCCTGATTCCAGGAATGCAGTTGACCGGCGATATTCGGGTAGGCAAGCGGCGTCTGATCACCTACTTCATCTATCCGGTGATTCGCACCATTGAAACCAGCTTCAGAGAGCCATGAATCAATTGACATGCCTTGATTCCAGAACTTCCAGTCCATACTGGATGACCTTCATTGTGGTCTGTATGTGGATGTTGCATGGATCGGTATCTGCCCAGGGGGATATCGCTATCGATTCGGCACACTATACCCTTGAGAAGTTGCTGCAGGTTGCCCAGGAACGTAACCCGGAAATTCTTGCACAGAAACAGAGTCTGGAATCTACCTTGCAGCTGCGTGATAGTGCGCAAACTCTGTTCATGCCCACCTGGACCATCAAGGGTGTGGTCGAAGATCCGGATGTCAACAAAACCAACAGTTCGACTGCTGCGGCAACACTCTCCATGAGCCAGACCCTCTATAGCGGCGGGGAGTTATCCTCCCAGCAACGTCAGGCCGATTTGAGCTATGAGCAGGCACAGCATGCAATGAAGCGTACCCGGCAGACCGTCAGCTATAAAATCAAACAGGGCTGGTTCAATCTGTTGGAGGCCAATGCCTTGCTGCATGAGGTGGATGATGCGTTTCAGCGCCTGAAAACACATGCCCACCATACAGAGCTGTTCTACAAGGAGGGAAAGGTGTGGCGCAATGATGTGCTTCAGGCGGGCGTCAAGGTTGCGCAGGGCGAAAAGGATATCATTGCCGCCCGCAATACGGCTTTGAGAGGGGTTGCCTCCCTGAACAGCCTGCTGGACCGTGACATTGACCTGGATATTGTTGCAGAGGGTAAGCTGGAGTGGCAGGAGTACCCGTTTGACTGGAGCACTTTGCGGGAACGGGCGGTAGCGGAGCACCCCGATATCCTCTATGCGGACTACACGGCCAAGCTTGCCAGGGAGGAGGTTCGTGAGATTGCAGGTGAACGGTTGCCATCGGTCACGCTGGCGGGTCAGTATCAGAACAAGCATAACCTCAAGACAGGCCAGGAGACCAAGGATGATCTCTCCCTGACCTTGACGGCCTCATGGGATTTCTGGGATGGTGGCGCGAATGACAGGGACAAGGCGTCCGCACGTGCCGATTGGCAGGAGGCACTCCACAGCCTGCAGCAGCAGCACCAGGAGGTACTGCTGGCAGGGAAAAATGCATTTCTGACCTATCAGGAGGCCGGAGACAAGGTGCGGGTACTGCGCAAATCCCTGGAGCATGCCCAGGAGAACTATCGGGTGAATACGGTTCGCTATCAGGAGCAGTTGGGAACCGCGAATGATCTGCTGAATGCCCAGGCGCTGCTGACCGATACCCGCAAGGACTGGATCTCTGCGTTGGCCAGTTATGAGCGTGCTGTTGTGAGCCTGGAATATGCGTTAGGGGTCGATCTTGAGCATCGATAGTCACTCCTGATAATGGTGGGGCAGGTGCAGCATGAGCTTGGGCGATAAACAGGATACCGGTGGTGGAAGGGCGGTTTGAAAATGGATAAGTTCGTATGGAATGATGAGTATGTGATCGGGCACTCGCTGATTGATCATCAACACAGATCCATGGTGATGATGGTGAATGAACTGATCGAACTCAGTGAATCTGCTGATCCGGATGAGGTGGTCTATCTGGATATACTGGTTCGGCTAAATGAATATGTTCAGACGCACTTCCAGGCAGAAGAGGCGTTAATGGAGCATATCGGTTACCCCCATATCAAGGCGCATAAGGAGAGTCACAGCTCTCTCTTTACCCAAGCATCGAAGTTTATAACAACCCCGGATATCAACCAGCTTGAAGAGGTCATGCAGTTTCTTGGAGAGTGGCTCACCGAGCACATCATGTATGAAGACATGAAGTTCAAGCCATATCTCAATAACTGAGCCGGTTTAATGGGTAGGCTTCTGATCATCCTGTTTGCAGCAGCAGTCACCATCCTGTTGGTTGCCGGAACGGTCCGCTATAACGTTTACTCGTCAGCCAAGTCGGAGGTGGAGCGAGATGAGACATGGATTGACAAAGGCCGTACGGAATCGATGAAATCGGGCTCGTAAAGCCTGCTTACAGTGGTGTCTGCCAAGAAAAAGCCCCATCACCTGCTGCAGTGATGAGGCTTAATGAAAAAGACTAGTTGAAGGCTGCTACCCCTTCGTAATGAAAACAAGCAATTCATATGCCAGCAATAGGCGTCATGTTTTTGATGGTGGCTCTGGTGAAGCTTGTACCGGTCTTGTGAATGAGGAAATGGCATGGAATATGCTTTTTTCTGATTCAGCACACCCTACCTGGAGAGAGATCATGTCAGCACAAGCCGCCTATTCCGATTATTCGATTTTTGATCAGTTCAACGAGATCGAGAGGGAGAATCCAATACTCCTGAGCGATGATTTCAAGAGCCAGGCGGAGAAGTGGGGTGTTCTTCGACTGCTTGCAAGTGAATACCATCTGGATGGCAGGGATGCGGCCCGTTTTTTTGCATCAATGATGTAAGCGGTTCATTATCAATCACTGGTGCCTTTCAGGCATCGGTTGCGGTCGAAGTCCCAGGATCAATATTGGATTGCGGCTGACTGTTCCAGTAATAGAGTGCAGCAATGATCACAATCACCAGCGGTATGACCGCTACATTCACCCACCACCACCCAAGGTGGTGGAGAAGAAAACCTGCCGAGAGCGATGCGGTGGCCGTAGTCGAGAAGATGAGGAAGTCATTCAGTGCCTGAACCTTGGAGCGCTCCTCGGTGGTGTAGGATTCCGTCAACAGGCTGGTACCTCCGATAAAGAGGAAGTTCCAACTGACCCCAAGAAGGATCAGTGCGGTGAGAAAGTGCAAGAAGGTGGAGCCAAGCAGGTTGATGAGAATGGTTGCGGCGGCAAGCAATGCGCCGAGCCAGAGCACCGGTTTGACACCAACCTGTCGAATCAGATGACCGGTAAAGAAGGAGGGAAGGAACATTCCAAGGACATGCCACTGAATCACAAGGGCGGTGTCATCGAAATGATGGTGGTGATGTTCCATCGCCAGTGGGGTTGCGGTCATCAGCAGGGTCATGGTGCCATACCCCAGCATCGCACAGAGAATAGCCACACGGGTGGCAGGCTGCAGGAGTATGGTCTTCAATGGGCGACCTGCGTTGCTGGGGTGTTCGATATGTATGTTGCTGAATTTGCCTGAGGCCAACAGCAGCATGGCAAGCGCATAAAACAGAATGACAAAGAAGAAGCTTCCGGCAAAACGTGCCTCGGCAATCAGGTGTTGACCGAAATTGGCAAGATTGGGGCCTACGAATGCGGCGATCACCCCGCCTGCGAGAACATAGCTGATGGCGCGGGAGCGGTGTGCGTCATCCACCTCTTCGGTGGCGGCAAAGCGGTAATAGTTTCCAAAGCCATTGAAGACGCCGACCAGAATGGTTGCAAGACAGAACGCCCAGAAGTGTCGTGAGATCACCGCATCAATGGCAATCATGCCACCAATCATCCCGATGATTGCAGCCAGGATGAATCCGGCCTTGCGTCCATACTTTCCCATCAGCATCGAGGCGGGAATTGTGGTCAGCATGGTTGCCAGTAGTTGCAGTGCAATGGGCAGCGTTGCAAGGGAAGGGTCGTGGGCCAGATCCGCGCCAACCAGTGTTGAGGCAGTGAGCATCAATACCGTACTGCTCATCATCAGTGCCTGACAGATGGCCAGAATGTAGACTGTGGCAGGCATCGTGCTCATCAAGATTGCGATGATGGATTCACCAAGGTGCGGATGAATGGCAACAGGTCGGTTGCCAGCATGCCTCGCTCTCCATCTGCCGCTGCAAGATCCCCAGCGGTTGCATGAATGCAGACACCAGCCATTGCAGCCTCTGTGGGTGCGATCCTCTGGGCGATCAGTCCGGCGATGATGCCGGTCAGCAGGTCACCCATGCCACCGCTGGCCATGCCGGGATTCCCTGCAGGGCAGAGGTGGATGTTGCCATTGCCATTCGTGATCAGTGTGCCATTCCCTTTCAGTACCATGACACCGCCATATCGTTGCTGCAGCCTTGTGACCGCATCGAAGCGGTCCTGCTGTATTGAGGTCGTGGTTGTCTGTAGCAGTCGGGCAGCCTCACCAGGGTGGGGGGTCAGTATCCAGTTCTCTTTGGAGATCTTCTGCTGTGCGATCAGGTTCAGTGCATCGGCATCGGCAACAATGGGTTTGTCGATGTTCAATACGGATTGAAGCAGGCCGACGGCCCAGTCGGTTTGCCCCAATCCGGGGCCGATGGCCACTGCGGTCGCCTGTTCCAGTAGTGGCGACAGATCGGCTCCGTTCGAAATGGCATGGACCATCAGCTCGGGTCTGGTGTTGTTGAGTGTGGCGGCGTGTTCTGGATGGGTGGCGACCGAGATCAGCCCTGCACCGGTCCGTGCACCTGCCTCGGCAGTAATGCGTGCAGCCCCGCCCATGCCGGGCCCGCCACCGATGACCAGCAGATGTCCGACCTCGCCCTTATGGGTTGAGTATCTTCTTCTTGTCAATAGTGAGGAGAACTGCTCGGATTGAATCTGCCAACATGAACATGCATGCTGCTGTAGTGGCTCAATGTCGAGTGGGGCGAGTTCAAGGGTTCCGACATGGTCGGGTCCGTCTGCGGTAAAACAGCCTCGCTTGTGGGCGATCATGGTGACCGTCACATCAGCCTTTACTGCAGTTCCGAGAGGGACACCACGGTCTGCATCCAGCCCGCTGGGGATATCGATTGCGAGTACAGGAAGGATGGAACGGTTGATCAGCTCAACAGCGTGGAACCACGCTCCCTCCAATGTTCGATCAACACCAATCCCCAGCATGGCATCCACGATGACCCCTTTGTTCAATGCATGGGTTGAGGAGTAGGGGGTGACCGATACACCCCGTGTGACCATTGCCTCGTAGGCCTCAGCTGCTTCTGCCCGGAGTGATTTGGGGTCTCCGAGCTGTATAACCGTTACAGACAGGCCGGCTTCAACGGCGAGACGGGCAACCACATAGCCATCCCCGCCATTATTGCCTGTTCCACAGAACAGGGTGATACAGGTTTCCGAGGGCCATTGTTTCCTGAGTATGGCGAATGCCGCTTCACCCGCTTGACACATGAGCGTGTATCCCGGCCGTCCACCATGGATGACGGAGTGGTCAATCGCCTTGACTTCGTGCGCCTGGTAGAGTGGTGTGGGTGAGGAATCTGCTATCTTCAACGGGAGATAACCTTGGAAAATGGTGCTGAAGTGGTGTGATACACCTGCGCAAGTCTGCTTGATAAGAACGGGCGGTGCAATCCATGATTGCCAGCTGGTTATGCTTTATCCTTCGGAAGAGGTTGGAAGATGTCTTTTCAGGGCTTCATGCAGCAGTTTGCGGTCAATCGGTTTCTCAATGAAACCGCTACAGCCTGCTGTGAAAAAGGCATCTTTATGCTTTTGCAGAACGTTGGCCGTCAAAGCCACCACAGGGGTATTGACCCCACTCTCCTTGATCCTTTTACAGGCTTCAACACCATCCATAACCGGCATCTGCAAGTCCATCAGGATCAGATCGAATGCTTCGTCCATTGTCTTTTCCAGCGCCATCTGCCCGTTGTCAACGGCGGTGACCCTTGCGCCATATTTTTCCACCATTCGACGAATCAGCAACTGCATGGCGGGAGTGTCTTCAGCCAGCAGGACGTGGCCGGTCAAGAGAGCGGGCTCGTCGGTCCGGCTTTTTTGTTGCTGATCGCTCTCCTGTCGATCCTTGATCTCTGTCGGATGGTAGGGGACCCTTAATATGAAGGTGGAGCCCCGACCATACTCACTGCGGGCGGTGACCTCACCACCCATCAGGTCGGCCAGGTTGCGGGAGATAAAGAGGCCAAGTCCGGTCCCCCCAAAGCGCCGACAGGTTGATCCATCCTCCTGCTCAAACCGCTGAAACAGTTTCTCCATGTTTGAGGATTGGATGCCCACGCCGGTATCACTCACCTCAAACTGCAGTATTTCATCCACGACATCCGCCGTCAGGGTTACCTCGCCCCGGTCGGTAAATTTGATCGCATTTCCGATCAGGTTGATCAGAATCTGCATGATCCGCTGGTTGTCACCTTGCAGCAGGTACTCTTCATGGCGCTTTGTCTGAACGGTGAAAGCAAGTCCCTTTTCACGCACCTGAATGGTGAAGATTCTTTCAATATCATCGAGTAACGTAGTGAGTGAGAAGGGGTGGTCATTGATGAAAAACTTGCCCGATTCAATTTTTGACATGTCGAGAATATCATTGACCAGTGCCATCTGGTTTTGACCGGAGGTGTGTATGTTTTCCAGCAGCAGGAGATGTTCGCTATCGGTGATCTTGTCTTTCAGAAGCTCTGCATAGCCGAGAATGGAGGCCAGTGGGGTGCGCAGTTCATGACTCATCGTTGCCAGAAACTCGTCCTTGGCCTGTGTGGCCCGCTCCAGATCAAGGAGGCGCTGGTTCAATTCATCCTGCTGACCCACAATAGTCTGGCGCATGTTATTGAAGATGGCGGCCGGTTCCGCAAACTCTCCTTTCAATTGCCCCAGTTCATGTTGGTAGTTGCTGTTGGTCACCTCCTGCATCCCTTCGGTAATGGCTTCCAGTGGGGCTGCAACGTAGCGCCTGACCAGAATGATCACAACCATGAACATCACCAGCAGACCGGCAAAATGGAGCAGCAAGCTGCTGTATACCTGTTGGATGGCCTGTTTTTGCAGGGGGGTGGCAGGCAGTTTGATGCTGAGAATGCCGCGTAGATCACCTACCTGAAGATTGAAGGCGGTGGTGTAGAGATTGCGAATCGCTTCGGGGGCGTCTTTACGTTTTCCGTGACACTTCAGGCAGTGTTCTTCAACCCATATGGGGCGGGCATAGAGGTAGAATGGTTCTCCCTTTTTGTTGATAAAAGGTTGAAAGTAAAGTTTGCTAGCGTGGTTGTTTTCAAAATAGCGTATTGCAATCGACTCGAACTCATCGGCTGCCTGAAGCTGGTTTCGGGGTCTGGTGGAGACATTGTTGAATGTGAAGCCGGATTGACTCCAGTTCAGGAAGTCCTGGGAAATTCTGTTCATTGTATGGGCCGGCAGGAGTCGAACGGTCTTCTCGCTCAGCTCAATGTCGCTCTCCAGGAATTCGTGCTGATAGACACGGCGCATGGACATCATGATGCCGCGGACCTCTTCCGCCTGCTGTCTGAGATTTTCGATACCGATACGGATGGTATTGTTATAGGTGGTGTATTCCAGCCCGACCAGAGCGGTCATCAGCACGATACCAATCGATAATATGAGTCTGGTCTGGAAGGTCATCTCTTCCTCGGGCGTGTTGACACGTCCTCATGCTCTCCTGGTGTATTGGACGGGTAGTGCTCATCTGCCCGACCAATTGTTATGCATAGGGTCTCTACCTGCTGCTGCAGGAAATCTATTCACCCTATTTATTTGGGAGTATAAGTGGGGCAGTACGATGTGCAATTAAATAAAATTATTCGTAACTGTTC
The DNA here is from genome assembly GCA_964344785.1 of uncultured Piscirickettsiaceae bacterium. Lineage (GTDB taxonomy): Bacteria > Pseudomonadota > Gammaproteobacteria > Thiopontia. Next base: position 14,207 of record CAYFOR010000026.1, on the reverse strand, counting down.
AGTTCACCCCTGAAATCCGCCATTTCAGCGTTCGAAAATGGTCATGTATATGTATACACTCACATTTTCTGCCTTGAAGCGCAGCAACGCCCTTGGGCGGTCACTGACGAATTTCAGGGGCAATCTGAATCAGTTACGGGTACTGGTGAATAGTTACAGTTATTCTGCCATTTGATGAAGAGTGGGTTCTAGTCGGGCTGTTTTCCCAATTCATTGATTGCCCACTCAATGTGTGTCCTGACCATTGCTGATGGATGGTTGAGTCGCTGCTGGAGGGGAGAAACGGCGTTCCGGTCACTGCTGTTGGCCAGTGCAACGGCAATGTTGCGAAGCCATCGTTCATGACCGAGACGGCGAATCGGTGACCCCTCCATCCGCTGCAGAAACGTCTCCTCTGTCCATTCGAACAGTGAGATCAGTCGGGGGGCGTCCAGGCCATGGCGTATCTGGAAATCCTGCTCTGCAGAGGGGTGGGCGAAACGGTTCCAGGGGCAGACAAGCTGGCAGTCGTCACAACCGTAGATACGGTTTCCGATCATCTTGCGGTACTCCGGCGGAATGGTGCCGGGTAACTCAATGGTGAGGTAGGAGATACAACGCCTTGCATCCACGGTATAGGGGGCAACGATCGCCTGGGTTGGGCAGATATCGATACAGGCACGACAGCGCCCACAGTGGTTGGCTGCCTCTGGATCAGGTTCCAGTGGCAGGTCAACATAGATCTCTCCCAGAAAGAACCAGGAGCCGCTTTGTCGCTCAATCAGATTGGTATGCTTGCCGATCCAGCCGATGCCTGCTGTCTGGGCGATCCCTTTCTCCAGAACCGGGGCGCTGTCGACAAATACACGGTGGCCAAAAGGGCCAATTGCCTGTTCAATCTGTTTTGCCAGTATCGACAGGCGCTTGCGCAACACCTTGTGGTAGTCTCTGCCCAGTGCATAGCGGGAGATAAATCCCTTGCTGCCATCATGGATTACGGACCAGGAATCTGCGGCTCCGGTGGGCAGATAATCCATTCTCAGGCTCAGTATCGAGAGCGTTCCGGGAACCAGCTCGGCCGGACGGCTGCGCTTGCTACCGTGACGTACCATGTAATCCATCTCTCCATGAAATCCCTGGGTGCTCCATCGCTGCAGTGCCTCCTCGTGTCTACTGAGGTCACAGTGGCTGACACCACACCCCTGAAAGCCGAGTGCCTCGGCCCAGTTCCGGATCTGCTGTTTCAATACGCTGTAGTCGATCTCCATTGCCGTTATATACTCAAAGCAGTTGGGGTTTCTGCAAGGCGGCAAGCGAGCGAATCCACACCGCAGAAATTTCAAGTGTGAAGAGTATAATACCGGCCATGATGGTTGATATTGCAGATGAACAGGAGATGGAGCAGTTGGGTGCCACGCTGGCACGTCTGGTCAAAGCGCCGATGTTGATTCGACTGCAGGGCGATCTGGGGATGGGCAAGACCACCTTTGCACGTGGATTTCTCCGTCAGCGAGGTCACTCGGGAAATGTCAAAAGCCCCACCTATACTCTGGTTGAACCCTATGAACTGGAGAGTGGAGCCGTCTACCATTTTGATCTCTATCGGCTTTGTGATCCGGAAGAGCTCGAATACATGGGCATTCGAGACTATCTGGAGCAGGATATCGTGTTGATTGAGTGGCCCGAGAGAGGGGGGGCACTGTTGCCTGACGCCGATCTGGAGTTGCAGATTTCGGCACAGGACCAACACCAGGACCAAGAAGGCAGACAGGTTGCCATACAGGGGAGTGCGCAACTGATGGGTGCTCTACAGCAGGAGTGGGTGCGTGGTTAGGGTCCCCCTTGAGCGTCGTCGGTTTCTGCAGCTTGCAGGGGCACTGCCTCTACTGGGGGTGGTGTCGTCGACATCAGCAGCAGTGACCTCGATTTTCGGTATCCGGCTGTGGCAGGCACCGGACCATACCCGGGTGGTGCTGGATCTTGACCGGCCGTTGGAGTACAAGCTCAGCTCCACGACCAGTCCGGCTCGTGTGATACTCAAATTGAACAAGGCGATACCGATCCTGTCTCTGGATGCGCAGGTGGATGATGACCCGAGGCTTGAGTCGGTCAGCACCCAATCATTTGCCGAGGAGCTGTTCGAGGTGCAATTCTCGCTGCGTAAAGGGGTCGATGTTCGGTCATTCTTGCTCCCGCCGAACGAGAGCTATGGGCACCGTCTGGTTGTCGATCTGCATAATCTGGAACAGGAAGTGGTAGAGAAACCACTCTCTTCACCCCCACAGAGAAGATTCACGATTGCCATTGATGCCGGTCACGGTGGTGAAGACCCTGGGGCGGTCGGGGCAACGGGTACCAAGGAGAAGAAGATCGTTCTGGAGATTGCAAGGCGTCTGCAGCGGTTGATTGCGCGTGAGGCGGGTATGGAGGCGGTGATGATCCGCACAGGAGATTACTATGTCAGCCTCATGGGTCGGGTACGTAAGGCGCGCAAGCATAAGGCCGATATGTTGATCTCCGTCCATGCGGATGGTTTCCGTAAACGCTCGGCGCATGGTGCATCCGTGTTTGTGTTGTCCAAGAAGCGGGCCTCTTCGGAGATGGCACGCTGGATGGCGCGACAGGAGAACCGGGCAGACCGTATTGGTGGAGTGGATGAACAGCGTGAGGAGAGCAGTTTTGCCTATGCACTGCGTGATATGGAGCGTGCAGCCAATGAACGGGTCAGTCTCGAGCTGGCCGAGGTGGTGTTGAAAGAGCTGGGCAAGATCGGGGATCTGCATGGCAACCGGGTTCATAAGGGGAGCTTTGCGGTGCTCAAGGCTCCCGATTTTCCGTCGATGCTGGTGGAGACCGGCTTTATTACCAATCGTCGTGAAGAGAAGTTGCTGCGAACGGCAGCACACCAGCAGAAGCTGGCCGAGGCGATGATGAAGGGGGTCCGCCAGTTTGTTCGGCGCTATCCGGTGTCGGGACAACCGGCTGTTGCAGAAACGGCACTCTCCAGGCAGGTGTTTTATACCGTGAAGCGGGGAGACACGTTGAGTGCGATTGCACGTGTCAGAGGGATCTCTCTTCGGCAACTGCGTAGACTCAACCCCGGACTGTCCGATCTGTTGAAGGTTGGGCAGAAGCTGCGGGTGGAGTAAATATGAGCGAGAGAACTCCGGTGAGGATTCAGCGGCTCTCTGCCCAACTCTCCAACCAGATTGCAGCGGGTGAGGTGGTTGAACGTCCCGCGTCGGTACTGAAGGAGTTGCTGGAAAACAGTGTCGATGCCGGGGCAACCCGGATCTGGATTGATGTGGAGGAGGGGGGGCAGCGACTGCTCAAGGTACGGGACAACGGGCATGGTATCGTCAGAGATGACCTGGTGCTGGCGCTGGATCGGCATGCGACCAGCAAGGTAAGCCATGTTGAGGACCTGGCACGGATCACGACTCTCGGCTTTCGCGGTGAGGCGCTGCCGAGTATCGCCTCGGTCTCCAGATTGCAGTTGATTTCCAGAGCCATCGGGGCCGATCAGGGGTGGCAACTGTTCTGCAATGGCGGCCTTGAGGTCGATGAACCGCAACCGGATGCCCATCCCCAGGGGACCTCGGTGATCGTGCGTGACCTGTTCTTCAATACCCCGGCACGGAAAAAGTTTCTTCGTACTGACAAGACCGAGTTTCGCCATATCGAGGATGTGGTACGGCGTATGGTGCTTGCCCATCCGGAGATGATGTGGGTGTTGAAACACAATGGTCGTGTGGTACGGGAATATCCCGCCGGAGATGGACAGACCGAGTGGGAGCGTCGGATCGGAGCAGTGCTTGGGGGGGACTTTGTCGATCAGGCGCTCTATCTGCACAGTGAGGTGGGAGAGATGGCGCTTCAGGGGTGGGTGGGGCGTCCCGTTGGCTCGCGCAGTCAGCCCGATCAGCAGTTTTTCTTCGTCAATGGGCGAATGGTTCGTGACAAGGTCGTGACCCATGCGATTCGTCAGGCCTATCAGGATGTGCTGTTTCATGGGCGTCATCCGGTCTTTCTGCTCTTCCTGACGATGGAGCCGCAGCTGGTGGATGTCAATGTGCATCCGACCAAGCATGAGGTGCGTTTCCGTGAAAGCCGCATGGTGCATGGATTTATCACGCGTTCCATTCAGGATGTGCTGGCAGCAGAGCGGCCGGGTACGGCCCATACCGAACCGCTTGAGGTCGTGGACCGTGAAACCGGTGAGGTGCAACAACTGACTCGGGAGGGTTCGCAGCGTTCGCCATTGAGAGATTGGGTGGAGATGCCGAAGCCGGCATCCTCTTCGGGGGGGCTGCGTGTCAACCGCAGTCTTGATCTGAGTTTGCCGTCTTCGCCACCTTCTGCGGCGGTTACAGGGGTGAAAGAGTCGGATATCACCGGTTATGGTGCAGAAGAGGTCGATCAGGACTACCCACTGGGCCATGCATTGGCTCAACTGCACGGCGTCTATATTCTGGCTCAGAACAGACAGGGGCTGGTGTTGGTGGATATGCATGCGGCACATGAGCGGATCACCTATGAGCGGTTGAAAAAGGCGATAGCCGGCGAGGGTATTCGGACACAACGTTTGCTGGTTCCGGTCAGTCTGTCCGTGAGTGAGAAAGAGGCGGAGCTGGTTGAGCACCAGCAGGCACTGTTTACCCGATTCGGGGTGACGCTGGATCGTACCGGGCCGCAATCGCTGTTGGTACGGGAGGTTCCCGTGCTGCTCTCCCATGCCGATGCGGCGAGCCTGGCTCGGGATCTGCTTTCCGACCTGATTGAACATGCGCAAAGCAGGCAGGTGGAACAGCGGATCAATGAGACCCTGGCCACCGTGGCCTGTCATGGCTCTGTACGTGCAGGGCGCCAATTGACACTGCCGGAGATGGATGCTCTGCTGCGTGATATGGAACAGACCGAGCGTAGTGGACAGTGTAACCATGGCCGTCCCACCTGGCGACAACTGACCATGGACGAGCTTGATGGATTCTTCCAGCGCGGACAGTGAACCACTGCTCTTTCTGACCGGACCAACCGCAGCAGGAAAGACGGCACTGGCGGTTGAACTGGTGGAGCGTTATCCGTTTGAAATCATCAGTGTCGACTCTGCACTGGTCTATCGGGGGATGGACATCGGAACGGCCAAACCGGACCGGGAGACCCTGCAACGGGCCCCCCACCGATTGATCGATATTCTGGACCCGGCGGAACCATACTCGGCCGCTCGCTTTCGCAGTGATGCACTGCGTGAAATTGAGGAGATCCGTGCGAATGGGCGGATACCACTGCTGGTTGGAGGCACCATGCTCTACTATCGGGCGTTGCAGTTCGGCCTTTCCCGCTTGCCGGAGTCCGATCCAGAGACCCGAAACCGACTGGAGCGGTGGCGGACAACGGAGGGGCTGGAGGCGCTCTATCAGAGACTACTTGAAATTGATCCGGAGGCGGCGGGACGCATCAATCACAATGATCCTCAGCGGATCATGCGGGCACTGGAGGTGTATGAGTTGAGTGGCATCCCCATCAGCGAGTTGCAGCGGCAGCAGCGTGCCAACGAGATTACACAGAGTGGCCTGAAGATTGTTGCCATCTCACCGGAAGACCGGTCCGTACTGCACCAGCGGATTGAAGAGCGGCTCAGACTGATGATGGAGGCCGGGTTTATTGATGAGGTGGAGGCGTTACGGCACCGGGGAGATCTCTCGCTGGAGACCCCGTCGATGCGTGCGGTTGGTTATCGTCAGGTGTGGGAGTATCTGGATGGAGAGGTGGATCGGCAGGAGATGGAGTTCAGGGCGGTGGTGGCTACACGTCAATTGGCCAAGCGTCAGCTTACCTGGCTGAGAAATTGGCCGACAGCGGTCGAGTGGCTCGACCCAACGGTATCAATGGATGTAACGGAGGTTGTAAAACTTCTGGAAAATGGTTCGAACATGCTCGGCTGAATCACCTGAAAACCATTGTCAGGAAAAATTCATTGTAATCGTAATTTCTTCTGTTATAGTCGAAACTATCTGAAAACAATAATAAAGGGTAGTGTCAGATGAGCAGTAAAAGCAAGCAGCTTCAGGAGCCATTCCTCAATGCGCTGCGGAAGGAGAAGATTCCGGTTTCGATCTTTCTGGTCAACGGAATCAAGCTGCAGGGGCAGATCGACTCATTCGATCAGTTTGTTATTCTGTTGAAGAGTTCAGTGAATCAGATGGTCTACAAGCATGCGGTTTCCACCATTGTACCTTCAAGACCAATCCATATTGACTTTGACTGATCCAGTTTAGGTCAGCATTCCATTTTTTGATCATTGGCTAACTTCTTTGAGCGCCACCAAGGTGGTGATCGCGCACTGTTGGTCCATCTTGACCTCCATGAGGACCATCTCTCCGAGGTTGTTGAGGAATTTGAGCTGTTGGCTGCATCGGCGGGTGCCGAGGTGGTCGATACACTGGTGGTACGTCGCCACTCGATCGAACCAAAGTACTATATCGGCAGCGGCAAGGCGGAGGAGATCCAGGGGCTGGTCGAGGCGTATCAGATTGAGCTGGTACTGTTCAACCATGCGTTGACTCCGGCGCAAGAGCGTAATCTGGAGCGGCTGTTTCAGTGTCGTGTACTGGACCGTACCACGCTGATTCTCGATATCTTTGCACAGCGTGCGCGCTCTCATGAGGGAAAGTTGCAGGTAGAGCTGGCGCAGTTGCGTCATCTTTCGACACGATTGATTCGTGGTTGGACCCACCTGGAGCGGCAGAAGGGGGGGATCGGCCTTCGTGGACCGGGTGAGACACAGCTTGAGAGTGATCGACGAATGATTGGTCAGCGTATCAAGCAGATCCTCAAACGGCTGGACAAGGTCGATGCAACCCGTGCCCTCGGACGACGTTCCCGTAAACGAACCACCACTCCGACCATCTCGTTGGTTGGGTATACCAATGCTGGCAAATCGACCCTGTTCAACCGGTTGACCGAGGCCGATACCTATGCGGCCGATCAGCTTTTTGCCACGCTGGATCCTACACTGCGTAGTGTTCAACTCCTTGGTGGAGGCAAGGTGGTCTTTGCCGATACCGTCGGTTTTATCCGAAATCTGCCGCACGATCTGGTGAAAGCGTTTCGTTCGACGCTGGTCGAGACCGTGGAGGCCGACCTGCTGCTTCATGTGATTGATGCGGTGCATGAGGATCGGGAAGACCATATTGATCAGGTCAATGCCGTGTTGGCTGAGATTGGAGCAGAGGCAGTGCCGCAGATTGAGGTCTACAACAAGATTGATCTGGCCGATCAACTGGAGCCGAGAGTGGACCGGGACGGTGAGGGAAATGTCATCCGGGTCTGGTCATCGGCGAAACGTGGTGACGGGATCGAGCAGCTCTTGCAGATATTGACGGAGCGTTTTTCAGGGGAGTCGGTCCAGGGGGTCTTGCGGCTGGGGCCGGAGGAGGGAAAGCTGCATGCCCGACTGCATGATATAGGGGGAGTCTGCTCTGAAACCTGGACGGATGAGGGGGGATGGAAGATGGAGGTTGATCTCCCGCGCAAAACACTGGATCATCTACAGCTTTGTGAGCGGGTTGAGCAGTAGGTGCCACGCCCTTTCCTTACTCTCTGGGTAACTGTTCAGCTCACTCCTGAAATCCGCCATTTCGGCGTTCGAAAATGGTCATGTATATGTATACACTCACATTTTCTGCCTTGAACTGACGAATTTCAGGGGTAATCTGAAGTAGTTACGGGTACCGGTGAATAGTTACAGCGGGGTTAAGGTTTGATCCCATACACAGGAATATAATTTTGATGAAGGAACAATTGATGCAAAACCAGTCTGCAGAGACGCCGAAGCAGAACGGTAACATGGAGATGGGCTGGGAGAGTGGTTCTGGCAATAACCGACCTGGAAACAATGACCCCTGGGGAGGGGGGGGCGGGAACAATCAGCAGCCACCGGATCTCGATGAGGTGGCAAAGAAGCTGCAGGAGTCTCTGGGCAAGATCTTTGGCGGTGGTAAAGGTGGAAAGGGCGGTGGTCCTCGCCCGGTGGGACCTTCCGGTGGCGGGGATGATACGGGTTCGAGAAGAGGCGGTGGTGGTACCACCATCGGGATCAGTACCCTGTTCGGCATACTGGGTGTGATCTGGCTGCTCTCCGGTATCTACATCGTCGATCCTGCAGAACGCGGGGTGGAGCTCTACTTTGGTAAATATTTCACTACGACCCTGGCCGGGCCACACTGGCATGCACCCTATCCGATTGCAACGGTAGAGAAGATCAATGTGGAGGAGATTCGAAATATCGAAATCGGTTATCGATCACGAGGAGGAACCCAGTCGGTCGGGTCCGTGCCACGTGAGTCTCTGATGCTGACCAAAGATGAAAATATTATCGATATCAAGTTTGCCGTACAGTACCGCATCAAGGATGCACGAGACTATCTGTTCAGCGTACTGCACCCGGATGAGACCCTGCGTCAGGCTACCGAGAGTGCGGTGCGTGATGTGATCGGAAAGAGCAAGATGGATTATGTACTGACCGAAGGACGTGCCGATATTGCGGCCCGGGCAAGAGACTTGATCCAGACCATCGCTGACCGATATCAGACTGGACTGGAAGTGACCACGGTCAACATGCAGGATGCACAGCCACCCGATCAGGTGCAGGGTGCATTCGCCGATGTGGTCAAGGCGCGAGAGGACAAGCAGCGTCTGATCAACGAGGCGGAGGCCTATCGGAATGATCTGATTCCGAAGGCGCGTGGTGAAAAGGCACGTATTCTGGCCGAGGCCGAGGCCTACCGGCAGAAGGTGATTGTCAAGGCCGATGGTGAAACCTCGCGATTTGATCAGATTCTGAGTGAGTATGAAAAGGCACCTGACGTGACCCGCAAACGGCTCTATATGGATACGATGGAGGGGGTGCTTTCACGTTCCAGCAAGGTGATGGTCGATGTGCAATCCGGTAACAGTCTGTTCTATCTGCCGCTCGACAGAATGACAGGCGGGAATAACGATGCTCAAAAGATCGTTGAGCGTTCGGTCAACAAAGCGATCAATCCAGCTGGAGGGAGTGGAGAGAGCGGCTCACGAAACGACCTCCGCGGTCGCTCCAGATAGATGAGGAATAGAAGATGAATGGAATCAAACTGGCTGCAGTGGCAGTTGTTGTTGGGCTTTTCGTACTTTCACTATCAGCCTTTATCGTCGATGAGCGTGAGTTGGCCATTAAGTTTCGGTTGGGGCAGATTGAGCGAACCGACTATGAACCGGGTCTTCATTTCCAGGTTCCGATTGTCAACAACATTCAGAAATTCGACAAACGTATTCAGACGCTGGATGCCGATCCCGAGCGTTATCTGACGGCTGAGAAGAAGAATGTGCAGGTCGACTCTTTCGTAAAGTGGAGAATTGGTGATGTGGAGACCTTCTTCAAATCGGTTGGCGGTGATAAGTGGGTTGCCAATCAGCGGCTGTCCCAGGTGATCAAGGATGGCCTACGTGGAGAATTCGGTAAACGTTCGGTACAGGAGGTGATCAGTGGTGAACGCAATGAGATCATGGCGGCCATCACTGAAAGTTCACGCATCCAGGCCAAGGATTTTGGTATTGAGGTTGTAGATGTGCGGATCAAGCGGGTTGACCTTCCGCAGGAGGTCAGCAACTCGGTATTCCGGCGCATGGAGGCAGAACGAGACCGTATTGCCAAGGAGTTTCGATCAGAGGGATCGGAGGCTGCTGAGCGCATACGGGCAGAAGCGGACCGACAGAGAATTGTAATCGTGGCTGAGGCCAATCAGCAGGCTGAGAAGATGCGGGGTGAGGGAGATGCTAGGGCGACCGAAGTCTATGCCAACGCCTATAGCAAGAATCCAGAGTTCTACGCCTTCTATCGCAGTCTTGGGGCCTATGACACTACCTTCAGGGATCGCAATGATCTGCTGGTACTGGATCCGGATAATGAGTTCTTCCAGTATTTCACCAGCAAGGGCACTCAGTAGTAGACGAAGAGGGGTGTCATGGTCTGGAATGATCTGCTCGCCGCATTGGCACTGGTGCTGGTGATTGAAGGATTGCTGCCTGCACTCAATCCCAAAGGCTGGCGTGAAGCGATGATGAGATTGTCGGCGATGGAGACCGAGTCACTACGCAAGATGGGGCTTGTCAGTATGGTGATCGGGGCAAGTCTGCTCTATCTGGTTCGTTTGTGATGAGTGTGGAAACCAACAGATATCTTTACGCTATTGCAACTTGAGTTGCGCCTCTTTGGTGGGCGAATTAGAAACAGAATATGGAAAAACGGATGAGTGAGGCGTTGCTGGAGCGTTGGAGATTACCCGATGGGGTTGAGGAGTTGCTGCCTGATGAGGTGGCAGGAATCGAGAGGTTGCGCCGTGATATTCTCGATCTGTTCCATAGCTGGGGCTATGAAACGGTCATTCCTCCCTTGATTGAGTATCTTGAGTCGTTGTTGACCGGTACAGGAAACGATCTCGATCTGCAGACCTTCAAGCTGACGGACCAACTGACCGGCAGGATGATGGGAGTTCGGGCGGATATGACCCCGCAGGTGGCCCGGATTGATGCACATCGACTCAACCGGGAAGGGCCGGTACGGCTCTGCTATCTCGGTTCTGTACTTCATACAAGACCGGGTATTGCAGGGGGAACCCGTAGTCCGATTCAGGTTGGTGCAGAACTGTATGGGCATGCCGGCTATCAAAGTGATCTGGAGATCATTCGCCTGATGTTGGAGATGGTCAAGCTGGCACGGCAGTCATCGCTTGTGCTCGATCTGGGGCATGTCGGACTTTATCGGGGGTTGGTGGCAGAACTGGATCTGGATATCGATGATGAGCGGTTGCTGTTTCATGCATTGCAGTGCAAGGCAACAACCGAGCTCAATGAGATTGTGAACAGGATTGTCGGTGATGGAGAGGTTCGTGATCAGCTATTGGCGTTGAATGAGCTCAACGGAGGCGTTGATGTGCTGCAACAGGCACGAAAATGGCTCAACCCATCTCTACATGGCGCACTGGATGTGCTGCAACGGGTTGTGGATACAGCAGATCGTCAGCAATGGGATATCTCTTTCCATTTTGATCTCGCCGAGCTGCGCGGCTATGACTATCATACCGGCATTCTGTTTGCGGCCTATGTGCCGGGTTCCGGTGAGGCAATTGCTGTGGGAGGGCGTTATGACAATGTAGGCGAGGTCTTTGGACGTGCGCGCCCTGCGACCGGATTCAGTGCTGACCTGAAGAGTCTCGTTGCATTACATGGAGTGGAGCACTATCCTCCTCCGGCAGTCTTTGCACCGGATGATGAGTCTCCTGCGCTACACCAGGAGATCGAGCGACTTCGCAAGAGCGGTGAACGCGTTTTGGTCGAGTTGCCGGGGCAGATGCAAAGTGCGGCCCAGATGGGTTGTGATCGAAAGCTGGTTCAAGTCAAGGATGGTTGGACTGTAGAAAAGGTTTGATGGATTAAGAGTGTTCTTGACACGTTGGATCCAGGCTCCTTGGCCTCACGGAGGGAAAGGCCTGGATGACAGAATGTTGTGAGATTGCTGATTGATACGAATAGACAGGGAAAACAAGATGGCAAAAAATGTAGTGATTATCGGATCTCAGTGGGGGGATGAGGGTAAGGGAAAAGTGGTTGATCTGCTGACTGACCGTGCTGCTGCAGTGGCCCGTTTTCAGGGGGGGCACAATGCAGGACACACATTGGTCATCGATGGTGAAACAACCGTTCTGCATCTGATTCCCTCCGGGATCTTGCGTGACAATGTCACCTGTTTCATTGGCAATGGTGTGGTACTTGCGCCTGATGCACTGTTGAAAGAGATCAAGATGCTGGAAGAGGGAGGAATACCTGCGCGGGACCGACTGAGAATCAGTGAGGCCTGTCCGTTGATTCTGCCCTACCATATAGCCCTTGATCAGGCACGCGAGATTGCACGCGGCAAGAAGGCGATTGGTACAACGGGCCGTGGTATCGGTCCGGCTTATGAGGACAAGGTCTCCCGGCGCGGGATACGGTTGGGAGATCTGCTGAATCAGCAACGCTTTACCGAGCGGCTGAAAGAGGTAATGGAGTATCACAACTTTGCCCTTGAGCACTACTTCAAGGCGGAGACAGTTGACTTCCAGGAGGTGCTGGATCAGTCACTGGAGATGGCAGAGACGTTGCGACCAATGGCAACCGATGTCACCGCAGAGCTGTTTGCACTGTATGAAGAAGATAAAGGGATTCTGTTTGAGGGTGCGCAGGGAACCCTGCTTGATATCGACCATGGCACTTATCCCTATGTGACTTCATCGACGGTGACTGCCGGTGGTGCCTCATCCGGTACAGGGGTTGGTCCACGTTATATGGACTACATTCTGGGAATCACCAAGGCCTATACCACCCGTGTCGGTAGCGGTCCATTCCCTACCGAACTCTATGATGGTGTGGATCTCTGTGATGAGCGTGGCAAACATTTGGCTGATAAGGGGCATGAGTATGGCGCTACGACCGGTCGGGCACGTCGTTGTGGCTGGTTTGATGCCGTTGCGTTGCGTCGTGCGGTGCAGATCAACAGTTTCACCGGACTCTGTATCACCAAACTGGATGTGCTGGATGGGCTGGAGACGTTGCAGATTTGTACCGGATATCGGATGGATGGTAAGGAGATGAGTGCACCGCCCATCGGAGCAGATGCATTCGATGCCTGTGAACCCATTTATGAGGAGATGGCAGGCTGGAGCGAGTCTACACTGGGCATTCGTGAATATGGTGATCTACCGGAGAGCGCCAAGGCGTATTTAAAGAGAATTGAGGCGTTGTGTGGTGTGCCGATCGATATCATCTCCACTGGGCCCGATCGTGAGGAGACGATTATTCTGAACCATCCGTTTTCATGATGAACTGACCAATTCCATATCGAAACGATATGGAATCACTAACAGGTTTTGCCATAGCTCGTACCATTAAGGCTTCTCTGAAGGTCAGGCTTTATCAGACGAAACAGTGGCTATGGCTTGTCTGATCTCAGAGATGTCAATGCTTCGGGAAGTTCCGGGCTGCGCTCGTGGATCATCCCGTTTTCAACGGTGATCCAAAGTGGTAATGGCTCGGCGTCATAGTCGTAGGCGATATTGCCATCATGGTCGGCATAGATTGGAAGTAGTGTGATGAAGTGGCTGCGTGCCTTTTCATAGACTGCGAAGTTGTCCTCGCTGGCAACCACACCGACAATGTTGAACTGCTCCCGCTGGCTCTCAGCACTGGCCAGGGTTTGCCAGCACGACTCACAATCGGGCGGAATCAGATATAGATAGACGTTCTGATCATGCAGATTGCTCATGACCACGGGCGCTGATGAGGTGACCAGGATGCCTTCCAGCTCTGGGGCCGGACTGCTGCTGTTCGAGTCGGTGCAACCTGCCAGCACAGCCGTCACCAGCAGCAAGGCTATCTTTCGATTGATAATATAGTATAACATTATGTATTTTTTTAATTTATTGAATTTTAATGTTTATTTTGTGTTGATTGAAGTTTGACACGAGATTGATTGGTGAAAAGATGGGCATGTATGGACTGCTCTTGAGGTGTGATTCTGGAATCGCAGTGAGGTGTGCGAGACATCTTCTGAACAGGGATATAGTTTATAAGGAATATCCTACTCAGGACTTCAACGAGTGTTGGAAGTGGCTGATTGATTTCAGCTCTGGTTGATGAAAAATCCGCTACTCACTGCAGTATTAACCCCAAACACTGAATAGATACAAGAAGGAGTGCTCAGCACTTACCACTGACTGGCGGTGGATTGAGGAAGAGACAACTTTCAGGGGGAGCTATTTCCCGATGACCCGATTAATCGTTTCAATCAGTACCTCCGGGCGGAAAGGCTTGGTGATCCAGCCATTGGCATGCACTGCTCGACCATGCTGTTTGGCTTCGTCGGTATTTTCTGCGGTGAGAAAGAGAATGGGTACTTTTGCATAGTCTGACATTTTACGGATTGAATCAACGGTATCGTATCCATCCATACCTGGAGGCATGTTGATATCTACCAGTAACAGATCAAAGGCAGGCAGGCCGATATTTCTGCGCTGCTCAATCAATTTCAGAGCTGCAGCACCACTTTCAGCCTCGGTAACCATATATTGTCCGGAACTCTTGCTCAGAGTAAAAACGATGGTGGCCCGTAGAGAGTTGGAATCATCAATTACAAGAACATTTGCCATAATTAA
>CAYFOR010000025.1:0-27938 GCA_964344785.1 uncultured Piscirickettsiaceae bacterium | reverse complement strand
ATCTGCATGTGGTCAACAGCCTGGCGATTCCTGTGAGCCTGTTCAAGTCCTACTCCATCTTCTCGGGTGTTCAGGACGCGATGATTCAGTGGTGGTGGGGTCATAATGCGGTAGGCTTCTATCTGACCGCCGGATTCCTCGGGATCATGTACTACTTTGTACCGAAGCAGGCGAATCGTCCTGTCTACTCCTACCGTCTCTCTGTGATCCATTTCTGGGCACTGATGTTCGGTTATGTATGGCTGGGTGCACACCACCTTCAGTACACTGCATTGCCTGACTGGACCGGTTCTCTCGGTGCTGCAGTTTCACTGGCAATGATCATCCCGTCCTGGGGTGGTGCGGTGAACGGCATGATGACCCTCTCTGGTGCATGGGACAAGCTGCGTGATGACTACATCCTGCGATTCCTCATCGTATCGCTGGCATTCTATGCAATGTCTACCTTTGAGGGGCCTGTAATGTCCTCGAAGACCGTTAACGCACTGTCACACTACACAGACTGGACCGTAGGCCATGTACATTCTGGTGCATTGGGCTGGGTTGTAATGGTTGGTGCTGGTGCAATTTACCATCTGATCGAAAAGCTGTGGAATACCCGCATGTACTCTGCAGGGATGGTGAATCTTCACTTCTGGCTGGCGACAGTTGGTGCTGTGGTCTACATCACTGCGATGTGGGTATCCGGTATCATGCAGGGCCTGATGTGGCGTGACTACGATGAGTATGGCACCTTGAGCTACACCTTTGCGGAGTCTGTAGCGGCAATGATGCCTTACTACAAGATGCGTACGATTGGTGGCCTGATCTTCTGGCTTGGGGGCGTTGTGATGTTGTACAACGTGGTGATGACGGTTGCGACAGCTAAAGAGCGTCAGGCTTAATTCAAGGGAGTAGATAACAATGGCTGATAAGATTTATTCAACCAAATTGCAGGACAAGATTGAGCGAAGCGCAATCTTGATGCTGCTGTTCCTGCTCGTAACGGTATCGATTGGTGGTCTGGTGGAGATTGTTCCGCTGTTTACCATCGACGAGACCATGGAGCATAACAAGTCTCCGGAGATTGTCTGGCAGCGCAAGGCTGGTGATACCCTGGAAACCTGGAAACCAGGTGACGGTATCCGCCCATACACTGCTCTGGAGCTCGCCGGGCGTGATGTCTATATCCGTGAAGGGTGCTATA
The DNA here is from genome assembly GCA_964344785.1 of uncultured Piscirickettsiaceae bacterium. Taxonomy (GTDB): domain Bacteria; phylum Pseudomonadota; class Gammaproteobacteria; genus Thiopontia. The sequence goes on along the minus strand of CAYFOR010000025.1, from coordinate 26,752 downwards.
CCTGTCATTCACAGATGATTCGCCCATTCCGTGATGAGAAAGAGCGCTATGGTCACTACTCATTGGCTTCCGAGTCAATGTATGACCATCCATTCCAGTGGGGCTCCAAGCGTACCGGGCCTGATCTGGCACGTGTTGGCGGGAAGTACTCCGATGAGTGGCACCGCAAGCACATGATGGCCCCTCGCTCCGTGGTTCCCGAGTCTGTCATGCCGAACTATCCATGGCTGGCAGAGAACATGGTGGATGCGGATGGTATCGAGGCACGTATGAGAGCGATGCAGATGATGCCGGGGATTGGAAATGTTCCATACCTGGATTCAGACATCAACGGTGCAGCTGCGAAGGTTCGCGGCAAGACCGAGATGGATGCGATCATTGCATACCTGCAGGTGCTTGGAACCATGGCCAAGTTGGATTACAGCAAGACCTATCGTGAGTAGTCGATCATGAATAGTGAGAAAGGCTATTTCTACACCGACTGGGCAGCGATGACAGTGAACGATTGGGTGGGGTTGATCGTTACTGTCGGGGTTGCTGTGGTGCTGTTCATAGCCTATCTCTATGTCTTCCATCCAAAGAACAAAGAACGGTTGGAGTCTCAACGCTATCTCGTTGATGGGGTAGAGGGGGAGACCACTCTGACCGAACATGAAATTCACGGAGAAAACAAATGAGTGAGAATAATCCGTTTCCAAATGAGAGTAATACCGGTCATTTCTGGGATGATAACCTGCGCGAATTGACCAACGATCCACCGGGGTGGTGGAGAATCGGCTTCCATGCAAGCTGGCTGTTTTGTGTGGTCTACTTCATACTCTATCCTGCAATCCCGACTCTGGATCTTGAGGGCTACACCAAGGGAACCATGGGCTGGACCCAGGTTGGGGAGTATAAGGATGACCTTGCCAAGATTGATGAGGTCCGCAAGAAGTGGGAAAACAAGATCAATGATCCCAATACTACTGCGGCAATGATCCTTGCCGATGATGATCTGCGCAACTACACGGTCCGCTCTGCCAAGGTGCTGTTTGGTGACTTCTGTGCAGCCTGTCATGGCGGAGGTGGTTCCGGTAATGCTGCAGATATGGTCTCCGAGTCCGCCTATCCGGTGCTGGCCGATGATGACTGGCTCTATGGTGGTACCATCGAGAATATCGAAACCACCATCACCAATGGTCGCAAAGGTATCATGACTCCTTACGGAAATCGTCTGAGCGAGGCCGAGATTGAGGATCTCTCCAAACATGTGGTTGCCTTGAGTGAAGGTGGCGAGCACGCTGCCGGTAAGGCCCTCTACAATGAGCCTACCAAGGGTGGCTGTTTCGCATGTCACGGCATGGATGGCAAGGGAATGGCTGCGCTGGGTTCAGCCAACCTGACAGACAAGGTATGGCGCTTCGACGTTCGAGGTGGTGATCATCGTCTGGCCAGTGCCCGTTACACCATTACTCATGGTGTGAACGGAGAGCTGATGGATCCGAAGTCGCGTAATGCGGTGATGCCGGCATTTGGACCGCTCGGTAAGGATCTGAGCCCTGGTGCTATCAAGAAGCTGGCTGTCTATGTTCACCAGTTGGGTGGTGGACAGTAAGTCAAGACCGAACTAGACCCTCCCTATCTGCGGATAGGGAGGTGTAGCTAAACTGAACAGGAGTTGATTATGGGATTATTTTCTGGACAGGATTTGGATCCGGTACTGATCGGTTCAATCATTACTGTAGGTGTTACTACTGTAATTATCGTCTATTTGGCGCTCAAGATTCGCAGGTTGATGAACGAAACCCACTCAGACGATTAATTGTAGATAGTCAGTAATCACACAGAGGGGAGCAGGTTTATGCTCCCCTCTTTTGCTGCGAGACCTCTGTACGAAACCTTTTTTGCCGTCATTCAGCATTAGAGACGTACTTGGCCGACTATTGATCCAGGTACTGACATGTACCCATTGTGGGTGTTGAAAAGATGCCTTGTCTGAAAATACGAATAATCTTTCGTGCAAGGGGCTCGATACACTGCGTCTACACAAACGCAGTATAATCATGAAAAATTTGATATAACCATTTTTTTAGAAATGGTTTGGAAACAAACGAGCGATAGCATCCTCGGGTTTTTCAACTCAAGGAGAAGGAGCAGCGATGTCTGATGAGATGAAGCAAGGCCAGAGTATTGACGAACTCTACGAAGAGAGTCATGAGTGGACACTCAATACTGGCGACGAGACGATCCACGCCAAGCGGATGGACGGGCGTTTCCGCACGCTGAAGTGGTGGGCCGCCTCGCTCTGGTTGATCTTCTTTTTGGGGCCTTATCTGCGTTGGGATGGAAGGCAGGCGGTACTCTTTGATATCCCCGGCCGTCAGTACCATATCTTTGATATTACCGTGCTCCCGCAGGATGTGTGGATGCTCTCACTGGTGCTGCTCTTCTTCGCCATCCTGCTGGCGGTGGTGACGACGCTGATTGGACGGGCCTATTGCGGTTTTTTCTGCTTCCAGACGATCTGGGTGGATGTCTTTACATGGATTGAGGAAAAACTGGAGGGGGCACCAGCAAAGCGAAAAAAACTGGATAAAGAGCCATTCTCACTGAACAAGCTCTGGATCAAGACGCGCAAGCACTTTTTCTGGCTGTTGATATCCGTGCTCACCGGGGTTAGCTTCGTTGCCTGGTTTACCGATGCCTATCAGCTCTGGATCGACTACTTCACCTTCAAGGCGTCAACAACTGCGTGGGCAACCCTGGGTCTGTTCACCGTCGGTACCTACGTACTGGCCGGGTTCCTGCGCGAGCAGGCATGCCTCTGGCTCTGCCCGTATGCCCGCATTCAGTCCGTGATGCTGGATCGGGAAACCATGATTCCAACCTACGACAAGGGGCGTGGTGAACCACGTGGCCGACTCAAGAAGGGGAAGCCGGTTGAGGAGAATGGTGACTGTATCGACTGTAATCAATGTGTCGCTGTCTGCCCAACCGGTGTTGATATCCGTCATGGGCTGGATGAGGGTTGCATCACCTGCGCCCTCTGTATTGATGCCTGCGACTCAGTCATGGACAAGATTGATCGCCCGCGTGGGCTCATTCGCTACACCTCGGTCGATGCATTGGAGGGGGGCGAGGTGATTCCGTTGATGAAGCGCCCCAGGGTACTGGTCTATCTGGCGATCATGTCTGTTTCTCTGGTTGGGATTATCTATGGAATTGCCAATATCACGGGCCTGGAGATCAAGGTGCTGCATGAACGGCAGCCACTCTTCGTGACGCTGAGCGACGGTTCGGTTCAGAACAAATATGAGCTGAAAATTCTCAACAAGACGCATGAAGAGATGACGGTAAGGGTCACGGTGGATGGTCTGGATGGGGTTACGCTGGTGGGGGCCGACAAGCCATTCCTCGCCCGTCCAGGAAAGGTTACGCCTTACACGGTATATCTTAAAATGCCTCGCTATCAGCTGAAGCAGGAGTCTACACCGGTTCACTTTGAGCTGGTGGGTGTAGAGAAGCCGGAGCTGACCTCCAGATACGAGAGTATGTTCATCGGCCCCAAATAGATAACTACTCAGCTTACCCCTGGAGCCGGTCATATCTTTGTTGTGAAATGGACATTTATGCATATAAACTCACATTTCACGCCTCGATCTGACGGGCACCAGGGACAATCTGAGCAGTTATGGCATAGTGCAGAATTTAGTACAGATTAAGGAGTGAATAATGGCACTGATCTCGCAATCCAATAAACAGGCCTTTCGAAATCCATGGGTCATTGGCTGGATTCTGCTTCTGCTGGTCGTGCTCAGCGTGAATGCCGGTATGATCTATACTGCCTTTACCACCAATCCCGGGCTGGTAAAGGATGACTACTACGAGCAGGGACGTGATTATGAGCGTACCGTACAGCAGTTGATGGAGGCCAGAAAGCGTCTGGGGTGGAAGGTTGTTCTGGAGCCGGGAGAGGTGGTTGTCGGTGCCCCTGCGGCACTTCAGATCACAGTCACCGGAAAGGATGGCCTGCCGGTACGTGGCCTTGGCGGGCACCTTCAGCTCTATCGGCCTTCAGATCGCTCTCAGGATGCGGTTATTTCAATTTCTGAAGTGACAGAGGGAGTCTACCAGGCAAAGTATACGCTGATGCTGAAGGGGGTATGGGATCTGTTGTTGACGCTGAAGCATGGTGAGGATACCTTTACCGCCGAGGAGCGCATTCACGTGCAGGCTCAACCAGGTACGTGACCGGGGTGAGCAACAACGGTCAGCAGTGCGGAAATTTCATCTGCGAAGAGTATATCGCCGATAGATGAGCGGACACCGGGAAGGAGGTTGCTTCCACTGCGGGTTGCCGATCCCGAAGCAGGAGACGGTGGTTGCCACAATAGAGGGCGAGCAGCGTGATTTCTGCTGCAATGGTTGCAAGAGTGTCTGTGAGGTGATCTATGGCAGTGGTATGGAGGGTTTCTATGAGAGAACCTCCGACGACGCTCAGCTGGCGCCGCCACCGGAGCTGCTTGAAGAGGCGGCACTGTTTGATCTGGAAGAGATCCAGTCACAATATGTACAGCAGATTGGAACGCTCAGAGAGATCAACCTGCTGGTGGAGGGTATCCACTGCGCCGCATGTGTCTGGCTGATTGAGCGTACGCTGGAACCGGTCCCAGGGGTAGTGCGAGCACGGGTCAACCTCTCCGGAAAGCGCCTGCTGCTGCGCTGGGATCCACAGCAGATTGCGCTATCCACGCTGATACAAAAACTGGCGCGTGTCGGCTATGCAGCCGTACCGTTCGACCCTGAAAGTGTTGAAGGTCAGCTGAGAAAGAGGGATCGATCGCTGCTGTACCGACTGGTGTTTGCCGGGTTTACCATGATGAACCTGCTGTGGATCTCCATTGCACTCTATACTGGTGCAGATCAGGGGGAATTTCGTGGCTGGTTTCACTGGCTGGGGTTCCTGTTGGCGACGCCGACACTGCTCTACTCCGGTTTCCCCTTTTTCAAAGGGGCCTGGACGGGGTTGCAGGCACGCCATCTGACGATGGATCTGCCGATTGCAGTCGGTGCTACTACCACCTATCTCTATTCAACCTACATCACCTTTAGTGATGCTGTGGTTGGTGAGGTCTATTTCGACACCGTAGTCAATTTCATCTTTGTCATTCTGGTGGGGCGTTATCTGGAATCTGCCGCCAAGCGGCAGGCGGTCTCATCGACCCAGCGTCTGATGGACCTGCAGCCACGGGTAGCCAACCGCCTTGATAGCGATGGAGTGGAGGAGGTGGTTGCGGTTCGCAAGCTGCGTGCAGGTGATCGGGTTCGGGTGAAGCCTGGACAGCGAATTCCAGTCGATGGATTACTGCTTGTCGGTGTGAGTGAAGTGGATGAGTCGATGCTTAGTGGTGAGTCGTTACCGGTGCTGAAAGGGCCGGGGGATGCACTCTACGCAGGGACGGTCAATGGGCATGGGGTTCTTGAAATCGAGGTTGAGGGGGTTCTGGGCAATAGCGCGTTGGGTAAAATTATCGGGCTGGTCGAGGAGGCGCAGGCATCCAAGGCCCCGATCCAGTGTACGGCCGACCAGATTGTTCCCTGGTTCGTTACGGCCACTTTGGGGCTTGCCGCAGTTACCTTTCTGTTCTGGCTGCCGACCAATTTTGAGCTGGCGTTGATGGCCTCCACTTCAGTGCTGATTATCACCTGTCCCTGCGCCTTTGGGCTGGCCACACCGATGGCGATTGCAGTGGCTTCAGGGGTTGCCGCACGTCATGGGGTGCTGATCAAAAACGGAGGGGTGCTGGAGACGCTATCATCGATCCGTCACATGATCTTCGACAAGACCGGAACATTGACCGAGGGAAAACTGACGGTCCAGCATCTAGGGCTGGCTTCCGGCTGGGATGAGCTGCGGTTCTACCAGATAGCGCATGCCCTGGAGCGCCACTCCGAGCACCCACTGGCCAAGGCCATTGTGGAGCATGCAGAGACATGTTATCCAGATGAGATTCGTAACACTCGGGAAGCTGAACAGTTTGAGTACTCACCGGGTCTGGGTGTCTCCGGGCGCTTTGATGGAGGTGTGGTCCGATTGGGAAGTGCCTCCTGGATGGCGAAGAGTGGCATTGAGTGTGCAGCGTCACTCTCCCGGATGGCCAGTGAACGGGAGGCACTGGCAGAGACTGCAATCTTTCTTGCATTCGATGACCATTGTGTTGGAATGGTCTCACTGGCAGATCGACTGCGTCCATCTGCACCTACGCTGCTCTCTCGCCTGAAAGAGCAGGGTGTAAAACTTTCACTTTTGAGTGGTGACCGGCAGCAGGTTGCCGAGGCCACTGCAAAGACGCTGGGTGTCGAGATTGAGGTGATTGCCGAGGTGATGCCGGACCAGAAGGCGGGGGTGGTTCGTGATCTGCAGCACGGTGGAGCATCCGTTGCGATGGTTGGAGATGGTGTCAATGATGCCCCTGCATTGACCATGGCAGACGTCGGTATTGCGATGGGATCGGGCACCGATGTTTCGGTAGAGAGTGCGGATGTGGTGCTGCTGAGTAGTGACCTTCACCAGGTTGAACTGGCAAACCGAATCTCCAGACGCACCCTGCGGACCATTCGTCAGAATATCGGGATCTCCATACTCTACAATGTGATTATGGTACCGCTGGCGATGATGGCGATGATCACCCCGCTGGTGGCTGCAATCTCGATGCCGATCAGCTCTCTGCTGGTAATTGGCAATGCAGCCAGAATCCGCTCGGAGAAGAGGTGGCAATAATGGAGAGGTTATGGAAGTCATATATGTATTGATCCCTGGAATGATCCTGCTGGGGATTATTCTGGTGCTGGTGTTGGTGATTGCCATTCGCAAGGGGCAGTACGATGATCTGGAGGGGGATGGTGCCCGTATCCTGATGGATGATGATCTGATGCCTCGCAGCAGAATGCCCGATGCAGATGAGCAGGCACCTGATAGGGACAAGGAGAGAGACAAGGAGAGAGACAGGGATGGTTGACGAACCGGTCATGGAGAGAGGGAGTGAAGAGATCAAGGATGCAAAGCGTCCGCATGAGCTGTTTGTGCTGAATCTGATCTTTTTTCATCTGCTGGCTGTGCCGGCTGCTCTCGCACTCGATTTTGGTTACTGGGGATTGCTGTTACCGCCCGTCACCTCGGCACTGCTGCTGCTCTACTTTCGAAAACGGATTGGCCAGTTATCAGATGATCAGGCGTGGATTAGAGGGCACTGGGTGCTGGGAGTCCGCCGTTTTCGTTGGCTCTATCTGGGATATCTGATCGTTTCTCTGCTGCTGGCACTGGTTTGGCTCTTTGTCGATCCCGGTTCAATCGAGTTCGTTGCGCTGACCCGTGTGGCGATCATGCCGGCAGTCATCCTGGTTTTGGTCACTTTCGTACTCTCGACGGCAGCAATCGGCAGAGCCGGAAGTGGAGAGAGATAAGCTGTCTTGAGCAGACGGTTACCGTTGGGAAGAACAATAAAAAAGCGGGAGTGGCCCTGGACCACTCCCGCTTTTTACTGAGCCAGCGTTTCGTCTAGAATTCGCCGGTTGCAGCCGAGGTCATGATGGTCAGCATGTTGCTGTTGGTCTTGATGGCCAGCGTATAGATATCATCTGGTAGCACTGTGTTCTCGATCAGCATGTCGAGATTGATGGTGACAAGCCAGAAGCGACCATTGATATCCTCTACCATGGCGATACGGCAAGGCATATAGGCTGCATAGACGACGTTGAAGTCGACCATGGTACGGGCATCGGAGGGTCTGCAGAACTGGAAGATCTCCAGATGGCGTGCATCCTCCCCACGTGCCTGCAGCTCGTCAGAGACCTTCTGGCGGCCTACGTTCTTCATGTTCAGTTCGTTGGCCTTGGACATCATTGCTTCAATGGCATCTTCCGGGGAAACCCCTTTGCGCAGTGCAATCTTGATGACAGATTGATCCACATTGAAGACACGGACCCCCTTCTCTTCTGCAGATACGGAAAATGTCAGAAACAATCCCAGCATGAGCGAGGAAAGGGTTGTTGTTATCAATTTCATTTTACGAAGTCCTCCGTTTAATTAATCATCCAGTGTCGAGAAGTAGGCAACGAGATCCTGTAGCATAGCATCATCCAGCTCGGCGAAGCTGCTATCCTCCTTGGTATCCTCCCCATCATGGATACGGATAATCTCCTTGAAGTCATGGAGCTGTTTCAGCAGATAACTGGAGTGTTGACCGCGTAGTGGAGGGATGTCCTTTTTCGGCTTCCCGGAACCATCCTTTTGATGGCAGCTGTCGCACTCCTCTTCCTTGTAGATCGCCTCGCCTCTGGCTACATCACCTGGAGCCTGCAGGATCTGGCGACGATGTTCGGCAGGAACCGTCATGTGCTCAAGGTAGGCAGAGACATCCTCCATATCTTTGGGGGTCATCATGTCCACCATACTGCTGATCAGCATCGGCAGATGGGCCTTACGACGTCCTTTCTGCAAGCGCACCAGCTCATTCTCCGTGTAGCCGGCAGGAAGACCAGCCAGACGGGGGTAGAGATCACCGGCAACACCTTGCATGTATTTACCGTGACAGAGCGCACAGCTACGGCTTTGCTCCTCTCCGTTTTCGAGATCTGCAGCTAGCAGGCTAAAAGGTAACAGCATAGCGGATGCTGCAAACAGGGTCTTTTTGAGCGTCATATTTCCTCCTAGGGTTGATTAGGTCAGACGGTTGGTAAATCTGTCAAGTGTAGAGCCGTTCAGACAATAAACATAATATGCATTTGCTAATATATTACTACTTATAGTCATTGATTGGAATAGGGTTGTTCTATTTTTTTATTTATGTCAATGTTTGCCCGGTTGATTGGGTTGAAGACAGGGTAAAGATAAAAAATGAGCCATCGTAAATTTTCCTGGATAGTCAGTGTCGGAGACAGTGTGGTCGAGGCATTCCATCTGATTGGGCTGTTCGTGGTTGGCGCCACAATTGTCTGGTCTGCGGTATTTGAGTACATTGAAATCATCTCCAAGGGGCATGCTTCACTGGGGGATATTCTGTTGCTCTTCATCTATCTTGAGCTGGGAGCGATGGTGGGAATCTTTTTTCGCACCCATCGGATACCGGTTGTCTTCCTGCTCTTCATTACCATCACGGCGATGACACGCTATCTGGCAATCGACATCAAGTCGATGTCACTGGAACATGTGTTGGCCATTTCAGCCTCGATACTACTATTGACCATTGCGATCCTGGTGTTGCGTTACAGTTCGAACCGTTTTACAACCGATCTTGAGAGTGTATCGGATGAATCCGACGTCAGTGGAGACGGTTAACCGAGCAGCTCTTTTGTATCTGCCAGTACGGTGGCGACATGCTCCTTGACCCGGACCTTCGGGTAACTTTTCAGTATCACGCCATTGGCATCGATGATGTAGGTGGTGCGAACAATCCCCATATAGGTCTTGCCGTAGTTTTTCTTCTCCTGCCAGACACCGAATGCCTCGCACATTTCGGCCTCCGGGTCGCTATCACTCAGCAGGGTAAAGGGTAGCTCGTGTTTGCTGATGAAGTTGGTATGGCTTCGTGCGCTGTCCTTGGATACACCGACCACCTCGATTCCCAGCTTGTGGAAGGCTGTGAGCTGATCGCGGAACTCCTGTGCTTCTGTCGTACAGCCCGGTGTATTGTCCTTGGGATAGAAGTAGAGGATCAGGCCGTTCTTGCCCTTGAGTGCATCAAATGACCTTGTTTCGCCATTCTGGTCGGGTTTGGAAAATGGGGGAATGGTGGCACCTGCTTCCAGCATGTATGACTCCTTGATTGTTTGATTGCTTCAAATACAGTTTCGTAGATAGTTCGGACTCTGACAAAAAAAAGTACCCCCTGAACCATTTCAGGGGGTACCCGGCATTGCTAAGAGAGGAGGTGTCTTAGTATGCCTTACGCACTCTTGCGTTTTCTCACTTCGCGCGAGTCGAAAAAGCGCATCCTACGCACTTTTTCGTTCATTCCACTTGGCCACTTCCTCATCCCAGCCATCCATGCGGACGTAGGAGGATTGACGTGGGCTGTCGATCATCTCTGGCTCGACCTCAAGTTCCATTCCCTCCAGATAGGCCGGCAGGCCGATACGCTCGATCATCTCACCAGAACGCTCATGCTCCAGTGCATTTTCAGCAAAGAAGTCAACGTGGTTCTCGGACAGCTCGATAAACGCCTCAATCTCCTCCTCGGTCTCCACCTTCATGAACGGAACAATCACGGTACCGAAGGTGTCACCGATCTTCAGGGTACGCTTGCCACCCATCAGAATGGTGACTCCCTTGTCATCGCCCTGCGCCAGAATGGAATCTCCATCCTTGCCTACATACTTTTGACTGACGGAAGAGACCACATTGATGCAGTGCATGCAGCGTGTACACTGGCTATTTTCGATGGTCAGGCTGTTGTCATCGGCCATCTCCATGCATTGACCCGGGCAGCGGCTGATCACGTTATCCATCACGTGCTTCACACCCTTGTCGGCCACATAGGCCTTCCAGCCCTCCTGGTTGATCTTGATGTCATCACGCCAGGTACCGATCACCGCCATGTCTGCACGCTGAACCGCATTGGTACAGTCGTTGGGGCAGCCGGAGAACTTCCACTTCATCTTGTAGGGCAGGGCCGGGCGGTGCATGTCATCGAGGAAATTGTTGATCGTGGTGCGTTGCAGATTGCCCTCATCGTAGCAGGACTGCTCGCAACGGGCCGCACCCACACAGGCCACAGAGGTACGTACTGCAGGGCCGGCGCCACCGAGGTCAAACTGGAAATCCTCGGCCACGTCCTTGAAGGTTTCGGCATCATTGAACTTGTCGAAGGCGACCTGAACACCATCGGTATCAGCCCCCTGGAACATGATGTCACCTGACTGACCATGCAGCGCAATCAGGCCGGTGCCGGTCTCTTCCCAGACATCACACATCTTGCGCAACAGGGCGCTGTTGTAGTGGTTGCCCCAGGGTGGTTGAATGCGCAGGGTGTGGAACTCCAGTGCATCGGGGTACATGGTCTCACCCTTCTCGTCCTTCAGCTCAGAGAAGCGGGGAATGATGCCACCACCGTAACCAATTACACCCACCGTGCCACCTTTCCAGTAACCGCGACGGTTGATGAATGATTGCTCCAGTGTACCGATGACGCCGCGCATCATCTTGGCATGCAGCGCATCACCGGCAGCCAGGCGTTTCAGGCCGGAGACATAGCTTGGCCAGGGCCCCTTTTCCAGCTCATCCAGATTCGGGGTAGGGATATCCAGCTCAGGGCTGACCGCGTTTAGCTTGGTTTTCTCTTCAGACATCTCTTATATGACTCCTGTATAAAAAGGCGATATTCGTTCTAGCCAAAAGATGAAGTAAACCTGGAGACCAACTGTTTCATGGCCCCCAGGCAGTTACTGTGTGCAGTAATGGATAACTACTACAGAACAACACAGTGACCTAGTTGTAGCGAGGGTTGTAAGAGACCCACTCGCCCTCCCACTTGGTCGTCTGGTTGTTTTTATCCGTGGTGGTGACCGAGCGGTCCGGGTGACATGTGACCGAGACTACACCATCGGTCTCTTCAGTGATCTCTGAGCCATCCTTCATGATTGCGCCCCATACTTTGATTGGCCTTCTCATTGTGCGTATCTCCTTATAAATGGTTGTTCAAGCATATAAAACTAGTGTATTGGTTAAGTAATAACCAACCAATATGGTCAAGAATATACCCAAGGAGATAAAAATTGTCAAATATCAATTTTAAGTTTTTTTCATGGGGTGTAGCGGCCCATTCAGAGCCAGCGAACCAGGTAGTAGAGCATCGCCCCTTCCGACGAACGGGAGGGGCCAAGCACAACCGCTGCATGGTGGTTGTTGTCGCCCTGTGCCTGGGTCACAGCTTCATGATAGCTCTCAACAACGGTTACACAGTTTTCCGGAAAGCGTTTGCGTCGTTGGGATGGGGTATAGATCACGGCAAAGTGTTCTTCGACGAGATCGGATAGTGGGTCAAGGGTCAGCATAAGGGTGGATTAGCCTATTAGTACATATTTATTCCCTATTACGATAACTGATTGTAAAAAACCTTGTAAAGGGCTCGGCTATACAACATACTTCCGGCGCATAAAAATTTGCCAAATATCAATAAATAAGTCTTTGCTGATATTTGCGTGCCCTGTTTCAGGGCACCACAGAATCTGAAATGCTGGTTTAATGAGGGAAGGTACATAAATGAGAACATGGAAAGTTGGTAGGCGCTTCGGTGCAGTTGCGCTTCTGTGGGCGTTTTTCTCGGAGTCATTTGCCGAGTATGGTCTCAACTTCCCGGACCCCGTCACGAAAATGGGGCAGGACATCTACGACGTACATATGTTGACCATGCAGATTGCCACCGTATTGCTGGTGATCGTTCTGGTCTTTATGGTCTATATCCTCTTTACCTTTCGCAAGAGCAAGGGATATCAGGCCGATCAGAATTTTCACAAGAGTTGGTTCGGTCAGTGGTCCTGGGTGTTGGTACCGGCCATGGTTCTGATGGTGGACCTGACCATCGCGGGTTCGGCACAGGCGACGTTGGAGCGTTTCTGGAATACGCCAAAGCAGTTCTGTAGCGAAGAGGGGGCCAATCCGGAACGCTGTTTCGATATGAATGTGAAGGTGATTGGGCACCAGTGGTGGTGGGAGTATGAGTACCCCGAGCATGGTGTCGAGTTTGAGGGAGAGTTCTACCCGATTACTGTGGAGAGTCGTCCTACAGAAGAGGATAAGGCCGGTGAACACTATCTGAGAGATGTGGACAACCCTGTGGTACTGCCGGTGGGCCGCACCATTCGTTATCTCAATACCTCGGCAGATGTGCTGCATGCCTGGTGGGTACCAGAGTTGGGCTTCAAGCGTGACTCCATCCCCGGTTTCATCATGGAGACCTGGGCCAAGATCGATGAAGACAAGGCCGGGGTCTATCGTGGGCAGTGTGCCGAGTTGTGCGGCACCTGGCACTCGAAGATGCCGATCGTGGTCAATGCAGTGACGGAAGCCGAGTTCGACCAGTGGATCGAGAACGAGAAGACGATGTTGATGGCCTCTCTGGTTGAAGCCAATGCCAACAAGGAGTGGAGCATGGAAGAGCTCTACAGCAAGGGTGAGGCAGCATACAACACCAAGTGTGCAGCCTGTCACAAGCCGGATGGATCAGGGTTGCCGCCTGCATTCCCGGCGTTGAAAGGCAGCAAGGTGGCAATGGGGGCACTGGAAGAGCACATCAAGATGGTGCTGAATGGCAAGGGGACCATGCCATCATGGGCGATGTTGAGTGATTTGGAGTTGGCCGCGATCATTACCTATGAGCGAAATGCCTGGGGCAATGCTACAGGTGATGTGGTACAGCCATCGGTGGTTAAGGCTGCGCGCTAATCGAAACTGGAGAGTAGAGGGATGAGTACAATGGATATGGCAGCAACTGCGGATCATCATGATGACCATGATCATGGTCCGATCAAGGGGTGGAGACGTTGGGTCTACAGCACCAACCACAAGGATATCGGTACCATGTACCTGATCTTTGCACTCGCGATGTTGTTTGTTGGGGGTGCCAGTGCGATGGCGATCCGCGCCGAGCTGATGTTTCCGGGGATTCAGCTTCTGGAGCCGGATCTCTACAACAATATTGTCACCAATCATGCACTGATCATGATTTTTGGTGCGGTGATGCCTGCAGCGGCAGGGCTCGCCAACTGGATGATTCCGATGATGATCGGGGCACCTGATATGGCGCTGCCACGGATGAATAACCTGAGCTTCTGGATCCTGCCTGCGGCAGCAACCATGTTGATCCTCTCGTTCGTTGTGCCGTTCTTCCCTGGTGGTGGTTCACAGATCAATACCGGTTGGACCCTCTATCCACCGCTTTCGATCAAGGTGGGTATGTCGATGGATTTTCTGATCTTCGCCATCCACCTGCTCGGTATCTCATCGGTACTGGCTTCAATCAATATCATTGTCACCATCTTCAACATGCGTGCGCCAGGTATGAAGCTGACCCAGATGCCGATGTTCGTCTGGACCTGGCTGGTCACGGCATTCCTGCTGATTCTGGTAGTACCGGTTCTGGCGGGCGGCGTGACCATGCTGCTGTTTGATCGTCACTTCGGAACCAGCTTCTTCGATGCCGCTGGTGGTGGTGATCCGGTACTGTTCCAGCATCTGTTCTGGTTCTTCGGTCATCCCGAAGTCTACATTCTGCTGTTACCATCGATCGGTGTATTGTCGATGGTAATCCCGACTTTTTCCCGCAAGCCGCTGTTTGGTTACATGTCTCTGGTGGGTGCGATGGTCTTCCTTGCGACCCTGGGTATGGTGGTCTGGGCGCATCATCAGTACACCATCGGTATGAGCTATGCTGCAGTCAACTACTTCATGATCGGCACCATCCTGATCTCGATCCCGGTCGGGCTGATGAAGTTCAATTTTATTGCTACCATGTGGCGTGGTTCGCTTACCTTCGAAACCCCGATGCTGTTTGCCATTGCGATTGTGATCATGTTTGTGTTTGGTGGTCTGACCGGTGTGATGCTGGCGGTCATTCCGGCCGATATGCAATATCACGACTCGATGTTTGTGGTTGCACACTTCCACTATGTACTGGTACCGGGTGCGGTTCTGGCGCTGTTTGCCGGGGTATTCTATTGGCTTCCGAAATGGACCGGTAACATGTATGACGAGCGTCTGGGCAAACTCTTCTTCTGGACCAACATCATCGGCTTCAACCTCACCTTCTTTGTACAGCACTTCCTGGGGCTGGCAGGGATGCCGCGTCGAATCATCGACTACAGCATCCAGTTTACCGAGTTCAACGTGATCTCCAGTATTGGTGCGCTCATCTTTGGACTCAGCCACCTGATTTTGCTCTATATCGTGATTGACACCATCCGTGGCAAGAACAAGGAGAAGGCGACCGATCAGGTGTGGGAAGGGGCCAAGGGTAATGGCCTGGAGTGGGATCTCCCATCCCCGCCACCGTATCACTCCTGGACTACGCCACCCAAGCTTGATGAGCACGGCAAGTACGCCGGAGCGCAAGGGTGACCGATCGGCGGAAAAACAACCGGAGACTGGCGTGGATATTGGGTGGCATTGCGCTGCTGGTGATGATCTCCTCGCTACGTTTCTGGGAGCAGCTGGCAGCAACGGCACTGCCTTGATTGGGACGGGACGGATAGGCCAGTGGAAGGCCAGAGTAATGAACGATACTGAACTGAAAAGGAAAAACCGCAAAGTGGGGCTATGGCTGGCTGGCCTCGGCTTGGGTATGTTCGCTTTCGGTTTTGCGCTGGTACCGCTCTACGATCTCTACTGTCAGGTGACCGGACTGAAAAATAGCGGCGAGCTCTTCAGCGAAGCCAGCGCTGTTACCGATGAGAGTCGTCAGATTACCGTTCAGTTTGACAGTGTGGTCAATGATGGGCTGCCCTGGAAGTTCAAGCCGAAGATTCGGCAGATGGTGGTGCATCCCGGTGAGATCACAGCGGTGAGTTATGTGGTGCAGAATCTATCCGATGAGACCATCATCGGGCAGGCGATTCCCAGTGTGACGCCATGGTTTGCCAACGGATTTTTTCACAAGATGGAGTGTTTCTGCTTCAAGAATCAGCCACTGAACGCAGGAGAGCGCAAAGAGATGCCGCTACGCTTCTATGTCTCGCACGACTTGCCTGCCGATATATCGGTGCTCAATCTTTCATACACTTTTCTTAATACCAACAAAGAGTCTGCAGCGAAGTATGATACTGCAGAGGGCTGACTAATAACCTGACCGAGGAGAATCCATGTCCGCTTCTTCAAATGAACAATACTATATCCCTGAGCCGAGTCGCTGGCCGATTATGGCGATGATCTCTGTATTTACCCTGTTGATGGGGTTTGCGCTGGGGATTAACGGGGCTGCAATTGGAACCTGGTTGATCATTATTGCTGTAGTACTGCTGGGATACATGTTCTTTGGCTGGTTCGGTGATGTGGTTGAAGAGAACCTGACCGGTAAATACAACAGCCAGGTCGATACCTCCTTCCGTCAGGGGATGTTCTGGTTCATCTCATCCGAAGTGTTCTTCTTTGCGACCTTCTTCGGCTCCCTCTACTATCTGCGCAATATTGCGGTAGCATGGTTGGGTGGGGATGGTTACCTGGCAACGACCCATGACTACATCACCAATCAGTTTGTGGCCCAGTGGCCGACAACTGGCCCTGCCAACCTGGGTGGAGACTTCTTGCTGGTCGATACCTGGGGGATTCCAGCGCTTAATACCATCATCCTGTTGACCTCGGGCGCAACCCTGACCTGGGCACACTGGGGATTGAAAAAGGAGAACCGTCAGCAACTGGTTCGTGGTCTGGTATTGACCGTTGCCCTGGGTGTACTCTTTGTTGGTCTGCAGGCCTATGAGTACATGCATGCCTATCAGGCACTCAATCTGACGCTGGAGTCCGGTGTCTACGGCTCTACCTTCTACATTCTGACCGGTTTCCACGGCTTCCACGTGATCGTTGGTGCCATCATGCTGATGGCGGTACTTGCCCGCAGCATGGCGGGGCACTTTACCGAGGAGAACCACTTCGCCTTTGAGGCGGCAGCCTGGTACTGGCATTTCGTTGATGTGGTCTGGTTGGGCCTGTTTGTACTGGTCTACTGGATGTAGAGTCGACAGCTATGGGCTTCATGAAGTTCCCGGTCCTGCTGGTTCTGGGGTTGATCCTGCTCTCACTGGCCAGCGGCATGTTCTTTCTGGCCAAGGACGATGGCAAAGGGGATCGGGTCGTCACCAGTCTGACCTTCCGTGTCATCCTGTCGATCCTGCTGTTTCTGATGCTGATGATTGGGGCCTTTTTTGGGGTGATCGAACCGAACAAGGTGACCCCTTCGACCATGTTGCCGGCACCGGAGCAGGTCTCACAGCCTCCAGCGTCTTCCGGCCAGGCGCTGCCTGCAGCAGAGCAGTAGATGGGAAGGCGTGCAGTAGCATGGATTGGATCACTCATACTGTTCTCACTGGTGGCCCTGTTTGTCTGGTTGGGATTCTGGCAACTGGAGCGCTCTGCAGAAAAGGAACATCTGATGCAGCTTGAGAAAGGACGCAGCCATGACCAGCTACTGCAGTTGGGAGATCAGACAACAGATGCCGAGCAGATGCGCTATCGGCAGGTCCAGGTGAAAGGGACCATGATTGAAGAGGCACAGTTCTTTCTCGACAACCGCAAACGCTATGGCGTGGCTGGCTATCACCTGTTGGTTCCGGTGCAGATTAGCGATAGCCGTTATGCGGTCGTGGTGAATCGGGGTTGGATTGCGCAGGGTGAGACACGGGCACAACTGCCCAGGATTACTGTCCCGGAAGGGGAGCAGGAGATCAGCGGACGGGTTCGGGTACCAACCACGCACGGATTCCGTTTTGACCAGGATGAGGAAGCCGACCTCAGACTCTATATTGATCTGGAGCAGATCAGCCGTTCGATTTCCACTCCGGTACTGCCGTTTGTGGTTCGACAATCCGATCCGCTTGGTGAAGGAGAACAGGGGTTGGTGCGTGACTGGAAACAGCAGCGTCAGTCAATCACTCCAGAGATGCATCATGGTTACGCAGTGCAGTGGTTTGCTTTTGCGTTGTTGGTGATGGGGGGATGGTTCGCATTGTGGCTTCGACAGAGACAACAGTGAACAACCCGCAGAAAAAGCAGGGACGCGGCGGAGCACAACTGGTTCTGCTGATGATGGTGTTCGGTCTGCCGGTGATTGCAGCCTGGATACTCTACTTCAATCCGGATCTGCTACCTGGGGGACGAACCAACAAAGGGACTCTGATTCAGCCCGTTCAACCGATTCCGGATCGGCTCTACACCACGCTGGATGGCAGTGTAGTGGCGAAGAAGGATTTTTCAGAGGGGTGGTCACTGCTCTATGTGGGGGGCGAGCACTGTGGTGAGCCCTGTCGTACCCGTATCTATGATATGCGCCAGATTCGCAAGGCGATGGCGGAGCATCACGATAAAATCAATCGACTTGTGCTGCTCGATTCAGCAGAGCAGGGCGAGGATTTTTCAAACTATTTAAAAGACTACTCAGGCACCACGATTGTCGTTGGTGAGAGTAGTCAAGTCATGCTGTCCGCGCTGCAGTCCGATCAGGCTGCAGTGGCTGGAGAGCTCTATCTGGTGGATCCGTGGGGTAATCTGATGATGAAGTATGCCCCGATGCAGCCTGCTGCAGAGGTTTTGAGTGATCTTGAGTTGTTGTTGAAAGTGAATAAGTGGGGTGGTGGACATTGAATACCTTAGCCATTGAATCGAACCTGAACAGCGTTGTTCGCTGGAGGCAGTACTATGCACTGACCAAGCCCAAGGTGGTCTACCTGATTACCTTTACGGCCCTGGTTGGAATGTTACTCGCAAGCCAGAGTGGTGTGCCTGATCTGGGGTTGCTGCTTGCGGCCACACTGGGTATCGGCCTGGCCGCGGCTGCAGGTGCCGCGATCAATCAGGTGGTGGATGAAGAGATTGATCGGCGGATGGCCCGTACCCAGGGGCGACCACTACCACAGGGAGAGCTGGACCGTGCTGCCGCACTGCGATTTGCACTGGGGCTGGCGCTGTTCTCCATGGGGCTGCTGGTGACCTATGTCAACACATTGACCGCACTGCTGACACTGTTGTCCATGATCGGTTATGCCGTTGTCTACACCCTCTATCTCAAGCGGATGGGGCCTCAGAATATTGTCTGGGGTGGGGCCGCAGGTGCGATGCCGCCGCTACTCGGATGGTCAGCCGTGACCGGCTCTGTCGGTGTTGAGGCGGTACTGCTCTTTCTGATCATATTTGTCTGGACGCCGCCCCACTTCTGGGCACTGGCGATCAAACGCCGTGCAGAGTATGCGCGGGTCAATATTCCGATGCTCCCGGTGACCCATGGAGTCGATTTCACCCGCCAGCAGATACTGCTCTACACCCTGATGCTGGTCTCGGTCACCTTGCTGCCTTTTGTCGTGCAGATGAGTGGTTATCCTTATCTGTTCGGTGCCCTGGGCCTGGGGGTGGGCTTTGTCTGGTTTGCATTGAGACTCTACTATGCGGAATCGGTTGATCGTCCGGCGATACAGACCTTTGTCTACTCGATCACCTATCTCAGTCTTCTTTTCGCCTTTTTGTTGCTTGATCACTATTTATAGGTATATATTGGGTTCTGATCTATTTACCGTTTGATACAGGAGGATAACTGTGGAGATTAAGAAGTGTGCAATGGGGGTAGCCTGGACCAGTGGTTTGACCGCACTTGCAATCACCTTCCTGCTTTTTACCTTTTTCGATCCTGGTGATGTTGCGATCTCCCTGCAACTGCCGATTGATCCCGGTGAATTCAGGATTCGTGCCTATCTCTTTACCAGTGTTGCAATCTGGGCAATTTTGGGGGCGTCTGTAGGGATGAACTGTTTCTATCGTTCACTGCGAAACAGCAGCTGTGGATGCGGCCCGGCGGAGCCGGACAGTGCTTCAGGTGAGCCACAGGCGATGGCATAATTGCGGTGTTGATCAGCCTCTGTTGCGGATTGCCTGCCAACAGACGACCAGAAACAGCAGCCCTCCAATGACTGCGACCAGTCCGCCACTACGGGTCAATATCACGCCAGCCTGTTCCGCTATGCTATTCATCGCCTCCAGATTGACACCTGCGGTCTTGCGTTGAGCCCCTTCGCTTCCACTCAGAGCCAGTCCTGCGATATGCATCAGCTGGCCCAGCGCGTAGATCATCGGCTGATACCGGGCCAGCCATCCGCTGGGTGCGCTGAAGCCAAGCTGAGGTAGAAGAAGATAGATCAGTCCCATGAAGGCAAGCGTAATCCCGACGATGGACCCATGATAGTGTGCGGGGATGATGGTGTTGGTGCCCGATATCATCAGGGCCAGGATCCCGCCAGCAGCAAACAGCAGTAGTGAGGCCAGTAGTGCATTGAGGATTGGGGGAGCAGCAGGGTCATCCTGCTTGTCGCTTTTCCATAGCGATACCAGCAGCACCAGACCCATTACGGATGGTGCCAGCCCATTACCGTAACGCATGAGCTGGGCATAACCGACGGTAATCTCGGCTGAGAGTGGGGGATGCTGTATGTGGAGCCAGGGGGCGGTGAGCAGTGGCAACAGCGCCAATAGTGTTATTCCACTCATGTGAACTGGAGAGAGTGAGGTGTTGAGCTGCAGGCGCTGGATGATCAGTGCCCACCCAACCAGCAGCAGTAGTACATAGGTGAACTGCAGGATATGACCACTGCCCCAGAAAAGTCGTTCGAAGTAGTGGTGATCCAGTGTCATCCCGGTCAGTGCAAGCAGGGTCATCGTGAGTACGATAATAGACAGCAGTGCGGAGAGTGCTGCGCCTGTCAGACCGAGCTGCACAGGTGCTTGCAGAGTGATCTGCGATGGTGGCAGATGAATGAGAAAGGCAAGTGCATTCACAAACAGCCCGGCCCAGATCAGAAAGAGCGAAAAAAAGAAGAGAGGATGGTTCAGTACCGGAATATAGTTGTTGAGAAGCGGTTCGGCGGTCACCAGCAGCGGTGTGGTTGCGACAAGCGCGGTGCCTGCAGTCGTGAGCAGCAGCCCCATGCGCTGGTAACGGATGCCGCCTGGGGAGGTGTAGCGGCTCCATAGCAGGCCGCCAATGGAGACAAACCAGACAAACACGGAGAGATCCACATGGATGACCAGTGCGGAGCGAAACAGAGCTCCCCATCCGCTTGCCGCTTCAGCAGAGACGGTTCGAAGCAGCACCAGCAGGATTGCGGTGATGCCGGGAACAATAAGCGAGGCGAGTGCGAGATAGAGCCAACCACGCAGTAGCGGCACTCTCTCTTCAGGAATATCAGTATAGTCTTCAGTTTTCATATAATGACAGTATACAGTGAACATGGAGGTACACATGGAGCGGATTGAACAGCCGTTGGTGGTGCGGGTTACACAGTGGACGACCCTGTTTGCCTGGGTCGTTCTGCTGCTGGGGGCCTATACCCGGTTATCCGATGCCGGGCTGGGATGTCCGGACTGGCCTGGCTGTTATGGTCAGTTGACGGTTCCTGAAGGGGAGGCCGAACTGAATCTGGCCGGTGAACTCTACCCGGATCGTCCGGTTGAGATCGACAAGGCATGGAAGGAGATGATTCATCGCTACTTTGCCAGTACGCTCGGACTGTTGATTCTCTGGATTACATGGCTCTCCTGGCAGCGTCGCCAGGTACCGGGTCAGCGCCTGCTACTCCCCTTCGGGTTATTGGCACTGGTGACCTTTCAGGCGCTGCTGGGGATGTGGACGGTCACCCTGCTGGTGCAGCCGGCCGTGGTGACCACCCACTTGCTGGGTGGAATGGCAACCTTCTCGTTGCTTTGGTGGTACGGCTTGCGACAAGGGGGGCTCTATCGCAGCTCACTTCTGGCAGAGAAGGTCGCACCAGTTCGGCTGACAGCGATGGTTGCACTATTGGTGGTGATCGTACAGATCGCACTTGGAGGCTGGACCAGTACCAACTATGCGGCACTGGCCTGTATCGACTTTCCCGGTTGTTATCCTGGAAATGGCTGGCCAGAGACCGACTTCGAGTCTGCCTTTACGCTCTTTGCCCCGATCGGTATCAATTACGAAGGGGGGGTACTGGATGCGGATGCCCGGGCAACCATCCATATGGTCCATCGTCTGGGGGCAGTGGTGGTGATTGCGGTGCTGACCTTCCTGGTGTGGGGGTTGCTGCGTTGTGCCTCGCAGGTACTGCGCCGTTCCGGGGTGGTATTGATGGCAGTATTACTGCTTCAGGTTGCCCTGGGCATCAGCAATGTGCTTTTCTCCCTGCCGCTGACTGTCGCCGTGGCACATAACGGGATTGGTGCGGTGCTGCTACTGGTGCTGGTGACGATCAACCACCTATTGATGCGGCGCGGCTGAAGCGGCCTGTTGTGATGCCTCTGCTTGCTGCAGTGGAACCAGCAGGCGGTCAAAGTGCTTTGGAGAGACATACTGAAAGACCTCCCTGGTCTCTGCAGAGAGTGTGATATCCAGCCCCATGGCCGGATAGATCCAGTGCTCAATCCCCTCTTCAAGCCTGAAGATATGGTCGGGCTGACCAAAGCGGTTGCGGATGATCTCTTTTGAGAGATTCGATTTTGGCAGGTAGGTCAGGCTGCTCATGGTGCTCTTTTCAACCATCGAGACACCGTTTCCGTCCAGTGTGATCTTGCGGCTGCCATCCCCCTGGGTAGCGATGCGTGCCCCCTCGCTGATCAGTTGTGACAGTTGTGCATCCGGGATCGACACCTCTGCGACGGCACTGGCCCGAATCCCTCCAGTATTGACCTGCTTGAAATAGGCCTCAACCTTGGCGTTATCATCACTGTTCATGAACACGGTGATTTCAGGGGCTTCCATCCACTGCTGTTCGATATCCTTGATCGTGCTTTCATTCAGTGTGACCCCCAGTACCCGGGTGTTGCCCATTGCAGAGAGCGTGACATTCCAGGGGGCATCACTGGGGGACTGGGTTGTGCCATCCGGTAGCAGTGAAGCGATCGTGATCAGAATTGCAGTGAATAGCAGTACATGCAATAGGCCCAGCCGTTCCATTATCGGTGATCCAGAAGTTCTTGTTGATGGTGAGGTTACGATTCCAGTACGGTGATATCGTCAGGGGGTGGGTACCGTTCCACCATGCCCTTGGAGAGTTGTCCGGTTCGGGCGTGGTGGAGCCCCTCGGACTCCATGATGATCAACGCCAGAATGGTGACCATCACCGGCATGGTGATGACCGCCATGAAAGGGATAATCTGGGCGAATGGCGCGCCACCAAACAGGTGAATCGACAGCAGAACGGCAAGCAGTGCAACCAGTCCCCCCAGCATGAGCAGCAATAGACGACCTCTCTTCATCGCAACTTGCCAATGACACTTGACGAACCAGGGCATGGAATCGCTGTTGACCACCTGCCTCCCCCGGATCATCAGATAACCGAGTGCCAGGACGGAGACCGTTGGAGTGACTGCAATCAGCAGGGGCAGGGAAGAGGCACTCAGGGCAAAGGCAAAATAGAGAATGTGGTTGACAATCAGGTTGGTGAGGAAGATCTCATGTGGCACCTTGCTGGCCTGGATCTCGGCTTCATCAATTTCGAATTTCATGAATATAGTGCAGTCAGTTGATAAATTCCAAAGCAGCTGACCATTATACCTGCACTGGCGCGTATCCATCCTTTTTGTAGGTGTGGGGTGATACTGCTGGAAAATAGTCCCAGCCCAAACAGGACCGGCAGGGTTCCGACACCGAAGCTGAGCATGATGAGCCCGCCCTGGAGTGGTGAGGTGGCCGATAGGGACCACAACAGCGCAGTATAGACAAGGCCGCAAGGTATCCAGCCCCACAGGAGGCCGGCAACCAGCGCCTGTGTGCTGGAGCGGATCGGGATCCAGCGTCGGGCCTGCGGTTCGATCCGTTTCCAGATCACGCCACCGAGCCGTTCGATGCGGAGAATGGCGGTTGGCCACCAGCCGCTGAGATAGAGCCCCAGCAAGAGCATGAAAGATGCAGAGATCAGGGTCATCAGTTGACGCACCCAGATTCCTTCACCAACCAGCGTGATGATGCCTCCGAGTGATGCCATGATGGTGCCGGCAATGGTGTAACTGAGAATGCGTCCGCTGTTGTAGGCCAACAGGTAAGTTGCCGGGCTCCGAGGCGGGTTTCCGGGAGAGATACCGATTGATAGTGCGGTGACGATGCCTCCGCACATTCCAACGCAGTGAACACCACCGAGCAGGCCCATCAATACTGCAGAGAGGTAGAGCGGCAGTTCAGTCACGTGATCCGTTCATGTTCGGCATAACGAGCAGAGGCCCGATATCTTCATACCGGGCCTCTGTGTTACTTGGAAAAAGCTGGCTTATACGCTACAGGCAGTCTCTTCCTCGATTGATCCGCGCTCGACTGCGTCAATCGCCTTCTGATCGTGCTCATTGGCAGGACAGCCACAGCTATGGTCCCCATTTGCTGCGTGCAGGCGAGCCTGCTCCATGTGCCACTGTGCAACCTTGATATGCTGATCTACGTTCATGAATTTGCTCCTTGCGTATTATATTAGTGATGGTTAAATCTGGTGCGGCTTATGATACAGTTGGCAACACAAAAAGCAAACCATTTTAGTAAGGAATTATCAATGTCCGAGCAACAACCATTGGAGCCTACCCATGCACAGGAGGTGATGCACTCTGTAATTCAGCGGATTGCAACAGGGCCGACCCTCAGCAAGGATATCGAGCGGGAGGAGGCGCGTATCGGTATGCGTGCCATCCTGGAAGGGCATGTCAGTGATGTGCAGGCAGCGGTCTTTCTGATTGCGCTGAGAATGAAACGTGAGACCGATGAAGAGAATCGTGGAATCCTCTCCGGCATCCAGGATGTGACTCAAAGTGCGACCGCAACGGTGGATGAAGTGGTCGATATCGCGGACCCCTACAATGGTTATAACCGAACCCTGCCGGCGGCCCCTTTCCTGCCACCACTGCTGGCCGAATTGGGAGTCCCGGCCATTTCACAAGGGCTTGAGACGGTCAGCCCAAAGTATGGATTTACCCATCGCCAGATTCTGCGTGCAGCGGGAGCCGATGTCGACCTGTCGGTAGCGGAGGCGGCTGCGCGCCTGGGTGAGGCCGACAAGGGATGGGCCTACCTGGACCAGAGCCGCTCCTGCCCACTGCTGCACCGTCTGATCCCGTTGCGTAACCAGCTTATCAAACGCAGTGTGATTACCACGGCCGAGGTGCTGACCCGTCCGATTCGGGGGCAGCTTCAGACACATTTGATGACCGGTTATGTACACAAGCCCTATGCTCCCATCTATGCAATGCTGGCCCGGCACGGTGGTTTCGATTCGGCGCTGCTGGTTCGTGGGGTGGAAGGCGGAGTGACTGCCTCTCTGCGCCAGCCGTCAACCACCTTCCAGTTTGTCGGGGAGACACCTGAGGTGGCTGTTGAGGTGGATCCGGCATCCCTGGGTATTCAGCATGACCTGCGCGCCCCGGCGATACCGGAGGGGATCGAAGGGAACGAGGAGATCTCGAAATATGCAGCCGAGGCGGGTGTCAGGGCGCTCCAGGGAGAGGAGGGGATTACCTTCGATACACTTTTGTTGAGTGCAACCCTCGCACTGCACCATCTCGGGCGCTGCGAGACCCTGGAACAGGGAGCGGAGCAGGTGCGAGACCTGTTGAAGACAGGTCGTGCAGCGGGGCGTCTTTGATGGAGAGGTTGCTGGATGCAAGTGAACTGGAGCAGGGCAAGATGAGGGCCTTTCAGTTGAAGGGGCATGACATTCTGGTGGCTCATACCGAGAGTGGTTTCCATGCAGTCGAAAATCGCTGTCCGCACGATGTGATTGCGCTCGATCTGGGTTGTCTGGAAGGCGAGGTGGTACGCTGTTCACTGCATGGTAGCCGTTTTGATCTCAACAGTGGTGAGCCGTTGGAGCCACCAGCCGAGGAGTCGGTCAGGGTCTACCCGCTGGAGATTCGGGATGGAGTGGTTTGGGTAGACCTTCAGATGAGCTAGAATAGTTTCTATACGTCTCTGTTGTCTGTGGCGTGGGGAAACGGTCAATGGTTCGCTATCAGCTATTCGAGGAGGAGGGGAAAAGAAGTGTCCAGTAAGTGGCTACTGAGGTCGGATCTCTCTTTCTTGCTGTTTTCATACGCTTTTTACTCAAAAGCGCAGAAACCACTGGTTGTTGCAATTCATCCAACTCCACCATCAGGCACTGGAATCCATCAAGAAAGGGATTGCAGTGATGGCGTCGGCCAGCGCTTCAGACTATCTGGAAATGCAGCAGGTAACGGGGCGGTACCGGGGTGCAGAGTAACATCTTGACAGAGCCACCAAGGTCGGTATCCAGAGTGTGGCAGCGCAATCTGCTATGGCATCTTCTGCTGGTAATCTCCTTGATGCTGATGGCTGGGCTGTGGGTTATCAGTGACTGGATTCACCATTACATTGATGAGCGTGAGATTGAACGGATCGAGCGTGAAGTCGATATGCTGGGCGCACAGGCACGGGCTGATTTCCTGCTGAGAAACTACGATGTGATCGAGGACAACCTCACTGAATGGGCAGCCAATCATGGTGAAATCGTGGTGTTGTCACTCACCACTGAAAATGGCTTCCGGCTGGTCAACTATCAAAGAGAGCTTGATGGGGATCAGCATGACCTGCACGGTTACCAAAAGGAGATTCAGCTTGGTGGTCAGCTACTCTTTACTGTGGCCATGGTTGTTGATGATCAAAAGCTCCATGATGAGATATATGACATGCAGTTGAAGGCCATTGCAACGACGCTGTTGATGATGCTGTTGATTGCGATGGTGGTATGGTTCACGATCAAGCAGATTGCACTGGACCCACTGAGTCAGAAACTTCGACAGCAGGTCGTTGAGCTGAAAGAGGCGCAGCGGATCAAGGATGATTTTCTTGCCGCAATGAGCCACGAGATGAGAACCCCGCTTACCTCCATTCTCGGTTTTTGCGACCTGCTCTGTGAGCGGGTGGAAGACCCCAAGGAGCGTGAATACCTGCATGCCATTGAGATTGCCGGCAAGGGTCAGTTGGCACTGGTCAATGATATTCTCGATCACTGGTGTCCCAACGTTACAGGCCAAAAACTCATTTGACTGCATAAAACA
>CAYFOR010000024.1:0-28620 GCA_964344785.1 uncultured Piscirickettsiaceae bacterium | reverse complement strand
AACTCACTCTTACCCTCTCTGTTCAGGGCCATTTATGGATTGGAATAGACTTTGAGTGAATGGCCTGCCAACACAGACCGACCGCGATATCGATGTGCAGAATTGCTGGCAGTTGATGGATTCAACCATCATGTTGCCGGTTGTTGCAGAATCGATGGAGTGATAAAGATCAGTAACTCATCCTTGCCACTGGTGGTACTTTCACTTTTGAACAGGGAACCGATTAGCGGCAGATCGGAAAACAGGGGAACCCGGTTTTCCGTGTCACTTTTACTCTCTTCGTAGATACCACCAATGACCAGCGTCTCGCCATCGGCGATCATCACCCGTGTCTTGATTTCGCGGGTATCAATACTGGGTTCACATCCACTGCAGAGAATGGCTGCGGCAGCATCCTTTTTTACCTGCAGGGTCAGAATGATCTGTCGGTTTGGAGTGATCTGCGGGGTCACCTTCAGCTCCATAACCGCCTCCTTGAAGCTGACATCAGTGCCCCCACTGAGGGTATCAGAACGATATGGGATCTCCACACCCTGCTGGATAGAGGCTTCATACCCGTTTGAAGTGATCAGACGAGGGTTGGCTATGATCTCGGTTTTTCCCTCCAGCTGGGCAGCCGATAGCTCCAGGTCAATCAGGCTGCCGGTAGAGAGCTTAGCCAGGGTCAGACCAATACTACCCATCGCATTCGCTACGGGCAGGTTGACTGAGAGTCGATTATCGGTACCACTCAGATCAGGTGTGGTTCCACCCAGCGCAGTGTTGGCTGCGTCACTGTTACCGGACAGTGAGAAACCCCATTGCTGGTTAGCGGAATCAAGGTGCGTGATACCCAGCTTCGCACCCAGTTCATTGCTGAAATCGTCCGAAGCGATGACGATTCGGGACTCAATTAGCACCTGTCCGGATGGGGTGTCCAGTTGCTGAATAATTGAACGGACCTGATCGATATGTGATCGCTCATCCTTGATCAGGATAGAGTTGGTGCGCCTGTCTACTGTCAGCACCCCTCTATCCGATAGCAGTGGATTCTGAGAACTACTCTCCAATGTCTTTTTTAGGTCGACGGCATCTGCATAGTGGAGCGGGATGATCTCGGTGGTTAATGGCCGGGAAAGGTGACTGTCAGCTGAGTGGGTGGTGTCCTCGGCAGTCGAATCTGTGCCGGAAGGAGCGGTCGGTGGTGGGTTGACCAAGAGAATGCCACCCTCCTCGGTTACAGTGAGATGATGCTGTTTTGCGAGCATATTGAAGGCGTCACGCCAGTTGACCTGGTTAAGATTGACGGAAGCGGTACCGGTGATCTCTCCATTGAGCATCAGATTTTTTCCAGCCAGCTTGCAGATCTGCTGCAGCACTTTGGTCAACGGTTCTTGATTCAGAATAAGGTTAATATTTTCAGGAGGCGTCTGATGTTTGTCGCCAAAAACCGTTGCAAGAGTAAAAGTGAGGTGTTGTTGTTCTCGTGCATAGTTTACGAATAGCGGGGTCTCTGCAGAAATGACCAGACGGGTTGTTGTACTGTTTTCGGCAATGGATAGACTGTTGATCCCTGATGGATAGGTAGTGGGCAGCGGGCCGATCTGTTCACGGGTATCCGGCAGGTCAATCACCAGACGATTCTGGTTGTATGGTAAAAAGTACTTGGGCTTGGGTGCCGCTTGATCAAAGTTAAGCTGTAGAGTAATTACATCAGAGCCATCTTGAGTGAAAAACTCCAGCTCTGTTAACTGAACAGTATCGGCTGCTGCTCCATATTTGCCAATCAGCAAGAGTACCATTAGCAGCTGGTAGCTCCTCAGTGCGCTCATGATCCCCCTCCCCAGAGTATGATCTGATCGATCTTATCTCAGTAACAGGGTTCAATATGGAACTATTACTAATTATTTCAAAGAGGTAAAAGAGTTGTGGATGTTGGTTCAAGCCGAAAGCCGGTTCCCATCCGCTGATTCGCCTGTCTATTGGCAGTAGCGGCTGTTTCGTCCCTCGCTCCCTGTTGGGAGCAGGTATAGCTGTCGATTAATGTGGTCAGGCAGCAGCTCAAGCCAACACACCCCAAATGGGGCAAGTTCAGGCCACCCGAAATCATTGTCTGGCCAGTCTTTTGCTGCTGTCACACTGTTTCGCCTGCGAAGGTCATAGACTCCAAAATCAATGAATACGTTTTGTGGCGCTCTGAATCCTGCAGTGGTTGCCAGCAGTTCTCCACGCACGATCTCCAGTGGTCTGTGCAGATGGTATTGACGTGAGTCGTTTGCTTGTGGAGGTGGAAGGAATGCAAGTGCATGCTGCAGCTTTGGAGACAGCTCTGCTGCATGATCAAGACGATAGATCACACCGCAGGGGGATTGTATGTCAAGGATATACTGGGTCTCCCCCTGTTCCTTGTATCGGCCGGCACGTACAAGGTACCCGGAACCGGGGGCATGTACTGTAATATCATCCGGCTTGCTCGAGTCAAAACGAAATCCGCCATGTGGTCTGAAACCACCACCACGGAACTGGCCCGGATAGAGCACACCAGTTACCTTTTCCAGATCAACGGGTATCGAGATATCCAGTTCATCAGTGCAAGCAGGGGGAGAGCGGTTCGGTTCCCATTGCTCTCCATCATAGTGCCACAGTACATCCTTGTGGATATCGATCGAGGGCTTAGTAGGGAAGGGTGGGGCTTTGCAGCGATGGCAGTGGTATTCACCGCTCTTACGGTTATAGTGACCGCCGTTTTTGTCTAGCCCTCCACCATGAGAGAGTGTCTGCAGTGGTAAAAGAAGGAGAGCAGAGAGTAGTACTGGTGTCCTGATCAAGCTGAGGCCCTCTGTCTGTAAGCTAATCAACCCGTTATCGGGGGTAGACTGAAATAGTGTTCATTGACCAACATATGGACCCAGATCTGGCAGCATACCCAAGTGCAATGACGGGCGCCCAACGAAGGTGTCCACCAAAGGTATATTTGCCACGAGCCTGGCCCATCAGGGCAACTCCTGTAGCAAGCAGAACCGATTGAAAGCATGCTGCCCCGACACCCGCAGTCAGGGTTGCCAGCAACCACTGGCCCATCGACATGTTGGGCATCATCGTCAGCCTCATCGGGGATCAACAGTGTTCTGCGAATCAGTATAGCGATTCATGATAATGGAAATCAAAAAATATACTGGGTTATAAGCCAGGCAGATTATGAGTCCATGGCATGGGGCCGCCTTTGATGAGTGGATGCATGCCACTCGAAAATATATACCTGCAGTATCCACGAACTGGTATTTCGGCTGATTGTTAACAATAATGGGCATGATCTGCTGATGATATAAACGGGAGGGCGGTATAATAATCATGCTGATGTCACCTGGATTGTGGAGCAGTGTCCGCCACATTGTTGCGGCAGACTAAAGATAAATACAGTTGAGTATGATTGGATAGATGGTAAAGATTCTAACCGGGAATATTATGATTAGATTACCGATCACCGCTTTGATTTCACTGCTGCTGGCCATACTGTTGGGCAGTGCATTGAGTGGGTGTGGTGAGCGTCCGCCTCCGTCTACAGAAGCAGCCGTTGTGCTGCCTCAGCCGAAAATATTGCCGACCTTTCAACTTTCACGAGGCCCTGATCTGCCGTTTGGCAGTAAGGATCTGGAGGGGCAGTGGTCACTTCTCTTTTTTGGTTATACCCGATGTCCGGATGTTTGCCCGACCGAGCTTTATCTGCTGGGTGATATGCTGAAGCAACTGGAGCAGCAATCGGAGCAGTTGCAGAAGGTTCCACAGGTGGTTTTTGTGTCCGTTGATCCGCAGCAGGATCAGCCTGCGGCGGTTCAGCAGTATGCGGCTTTCTATCACCCTGCAATGGTTGGGGCAACCGCTGAGCAGGTTGAGATTGATCGTTTGGCTGCGGCGATGGGGGTAGTCTACGAGCGAGCCTATTTTTACAATGGCATGAATCTAATTGTCGATTCTGAAGACGATGTGCCGGAAGCACTCAAAGACAGCTATTTGGTGAACCATTCATCCACGCTTTTTCTGATCAATCCAGAGGGTGCATTGCATGCAATCTTGCCATCCCCACATCAGGTTGATGTGATGATTCGGGATCTGGCAGCGATACAGGTGGGGTACCGCTAGTGTCCTGGTTCTTGGGTGACTCGGCAGAAACAGTAGACAAAACTCTGTGTCGTGCCTGAAGGGGTCTGATGTAATTCCTTCTCGTGTCCCAGTAGCTCAAAAGAGCTTCCAAATTCATTGTAGAGCGTTTCAGCCGAATAGCGTTGCACAGGCAGGTCACTGCACTGTTCTGGCCCATCCTCGGCAAAAGTGGCAATAATGACATGCCCTCCCGGTTTGACGCTGTTCAGGACGCTCCTTACATAGCGGTGCCGATCAGAAGCTTCTGTCAGGAAGTGGAAGACCGCCCTGTCATGCCATAGGTCAAAGTGCTGTTTGGGGAGTGTGAGTTGGGTCACGTCACCCTCTATCCATTTGATCTTTGCAGCGAGAACACCCAGTCGACGGCTTGCGGCCTGTAAAGCGGCATTCGATAGATCCAGCACCGAGAGATTGTCGTATCCGAGCCTCTGTAAATCATCGACCAGTGTTGATGCTCCACCACCGATATCGATGATCTTGGCCGAATGCTTCAATGGGAGTTGTTGAATGATATCGAGAGAGCGCTGGGCATGTAGCTGATACCAGCTTACAGCATCAGTCGATTTGGACTGGTAGACGGTTTCCCAGTGCTGTTTCATTTCCATATTTGATCTGCAGCCTACTGGCTGACCTCATTCGGAACCACAATGGTGATTGTTGCGCCCAGACCGACACCATCACTGGTCAGACTGATCTCACCACCCAGACTATGAATAAAGTTGGCCGATGCATGAAGCCCAAAGCCGCTTCCCCTGTTTTTACTGGAGAAGCCATATTGGAACAGTTTTTCTGATATCTCCGAAGGTACTCCGGCCCCATTATCAACCACAGTGAGTGTTGAGTGGCTCTCTTTATGTTGAATCGTCAGTTCTATGCGTCCATGGATTGATGGGTTGCGCCGCTTTTCGGATGCGATGGAC
Organism: uncultured Piscirickettsiaceae bacterium; assembly: GCA_964344785.1. Classification (GTDB taxonomy): domain Bacteria; phylum Pseudomonadota; class Gammaproteobacteria; genus Thiopontia. The sequence goes on along the minus strand of CAYFOR010000024.1, from coordinate 23,560 downwards.
TCATGGGCATTTTTCAATAGATTGTTCATGACCTGTACCATCTGGTTTTTTGGCAGTCGTACGGGCTGCAATGGTTCCGGATAGTGCTGTACGATTTCAATCTCGAGTTTTTTGAGTACATCCCTCTGTAGTGTCAGTGCATCCTGAATAACCTCGGGTAGATAGAAGTTGGAGAGGTTTTCAGTGATGTGAGCGGTTTTCTGCTGGATGCTGATGATCTCGGTAATGTGTTGAACACTGTGTTCGATCGGTGTGATCCCCTCTTTTTCAATCTCGAAACAGATCGGCTCAATGATATCCTCTTTACCCTTCTTTACGATCGAGCGGACCTGTTGAAGTCGATCTTCACTATGCTGATCGATATCCTCATCAACCAATGTAACGATATGATCAAACAGTTTGGTAGACTGCTTCAGCATCTCAATGCAGTTGCTCAGCTGAACCAAAGCACCGTTTGTTGTGGTCAGTGCATTACCGATATTGTGCAGTACCATTGTTGCCATCTCGGCGATACCAGCCTGGTAAGCGGCATACTCCTCCTGCTCTTCAGCACGAATCCGTTCTCTCAGGTCGTGAATAACCAGTACCTCTCCTGTTTTGACTGTGTCGGATGCAGTGGTATCCAGCAGCTCTCCGACTGAGACATCGACAGGGATCTTCTCTCCCTTCTGATTGACCAGCAGGGCTTTGTTCTCATCGGATGTCCATTTCTGATCAGACCCTTTCACAATAAAGGTTTCGATGACCTCTCCGATAGGCTGTTTTTCTCCAACCATCTGCTTCAGCTTTGGATTCACCCGAACCACCTTGCCCTTCAGGTCCGTTACCACAACGGCATCATCCATTGAAGTCAGAATCTGCTCCATTTCATTCCGCTGGTCAATCAGCTGGTGCTTCAGCTGATCCTGGCGGTCCAGCATTGTGTTGAAATGACCAACAAACTCTCCCAGTTCACCGGGAAGATGGGGGAGGCGATAAGAGGGAACTTTCCCTACGCGACCCATGCCATCAACAACTTGCTGCAGGGGTGTATGAACGAGGCGATGCACCACAACGAAGATCATGACTGCAATCAGCAACAGGCCACCCATCAGGATAAATATCCATGGGATAAAGCCCCTCATGACCATCTGATCAATCTCTCCCAACGGAATGCGGATACTCATCACACCACGCAGTTCACCGACATCGTAGTTGTAGGCATCATCATACCGAGTCTGAATCGATGGCGGGGCATCCTCTTTTTTTCCATGACATTTCAGACACGATTTGACGACCCAAACTGGGCGTGCATAGAAGAATGTTCCTGCATCGTTCTGTCGAATGAAGACGCTGCGCTCATCATCCTCGTTGAACCATTCCATTGCCTCCAGTTCAGTGGTGTCGGCCTGATTTCTCGGATTTCTGGGGCGGTCAGATGCGGTGTTGATCCTGATTCCGCGTTTGTCCCAACGTTCGGAGAACTCCTGACTGATTCTTGGAATCGAATGGGCAGGAAGGAAGCCTACGGTTTTGTTGGACAGAGTGACGCCGCTTTCAAGAAACTGTTTCTGATAGACCCTGCGCATGGCCATCAGAAAGTTATAGATTGCCTCACTCTCACTATATAGCTTCTCATAGGTGACCTTCTGGGTATTTTGATAGGTGATGGACATCAATGCGATGCCAACCAGCACCAAAATGGCGCCGACAGAGAGCAGCAGAGACCGGGTCAGTGTCATATTGGCACTACCTCTCTCTGAAATGATGCGTGTCTATCCCCGAGTAGCGCTGTCAAAATCGGGTAGCCCCCAAACTTCCCTTAAAATTCTATATAACCTTATCTAAAGCAATGATTTTGTTTTTTGAGAGTAACTGTGATGGAGGTATGAAGTCAATTTATTCTGCTTTTTTTTCAGCTCTTTTTGTAAAGTTGCCCGATAAAAAAGAGGATAGATCCTGGAGAATCAGGTAACCCGAAGGGATTAGCAACAGACTGATCAGGGTTGCGTAGAGGATACCGAAACCAAGCGAGACGGCCATTGGGATCAAAAACTGTGCCTGGGTGCTCTTTTCAAAAATTAGGGGCGTGAGGCCAAAAAAGGTGGTAAGTGACGTTAACAGGATAGGGCGGAAGCGGGCTACACCGGCAGTACTGACGGCTTCTACCATCTGCATACCACTTCTTACCTTGCGGTTGATCCACTCCACCAGGATCAGGCTGTCATTGACCACAACCCCGCCTAGTGCCAACATTCCCATTACGCTGACAATACTGAGGTTGAGGCCAAGTATGATGTGACCAATCAATGCACCGATGACACTGAATGGGATCACCAGCATCACCAGTACAGGTTGACTCCAGGACTGGAGAGGGATGGCAAGCAGTGTATAGATTGTGGCCAGTGCCAGGATTGCACCATAAAAGAGGCTTCCGAAAGAGCGGTCCTGCTCTCGAAGTTCACCCTCAAAGCTGGTGTTAAGTCCCGGGTATTCCTGTTCCAACTGCTCTAAAAAGGGTATGAGATCTCTACGGATCTGGTTGGTGTCGACCTTTTTCTTATCAAGATCTGCAGTGATATTGATTGCGCGCTTGCGCTCTACCCGGGTAATCTCGGAGAAAGAGCGACCATGGGTAAAGGTTGCAATGTTGCCGATTGGTACTTCGATACCATCCTCTGTTCGAATACGCATCGTTTCCAGGGTTTCCAGTGAGCTGCGGGCCTCTTTCGGATAGCGAACGATGACGCGTACGTCGTCTCGACCGCGCTGTATGCGTTGAACTTCTGCACCAAAGAATGCCTGACGCACCTGTTTGCCAAGCTGCTGGGTGGTGATACCGAGCTTCTCACCTTCTGGAGTCAAGGTAAGACGAACCTCAGGCTTTCCGTTCTCAAAGTTGTCCTGAATGTCAAATAGCCCCGGGTATTCAGCCAGGCGTTGCCGGACACGTGCAGCTGCTACACCAAGAAGAGGGAAATCATCCCCGGTCAACTGCACATCGATCGGGTCACCACCACGGCCAATCTCAGCCCGATAATTGAGTTCCTGTGATCCGGCAATATTGCCAATGGCCTTGCGCCACTCTTTGACCAGCTGTTTGGTTGTGATTTCCAGGGTGCGCTCTTCAGGTGGAACCAATTCCAGGCTGACCTGACCCACTTCAGCTTTGCCGGAGGTGTCCCGACCATGAAAGTTGCCTGCCTTCCAGCCAACACTGATCAGAATATTTCGAACGACAGATTCACCATCCTCCGGGTCACTGTACTTCTGCCTCAGTTTGTGTGCTTCACCCTCCATTCTTCGGATATGGGATTCTGTGACATGGGCCGGGGTCCCGGGCTGCATCACCAGGGTTGCTCTGGCCGTTTCCGTTGCAACCCGCGGGAAGAAGCTGAAACCGTATCGGCCACTGGCAACATAGCTGATAAAGATAAGGGTAATGGCGATAAAGAGAGCGACTGTGAGGTAACGGTACTCGAGTGCACGGCCAAGTAGCGGTTTGTAGTATCTGAGGATGGCATGCTCCAACCCATCGGCAATATTATGTTGTATCCGGGCGAGCAGGCCGGGTGTGTGGTGGTGACGAAGATGCACATGGCGAAGGTGGGCAGGCAGAATCAGTTTTGACTCCATCCAGGAGAAGAGTAGCACCGGGATGATCACCATTGGGATTTGGGCAAACAGGGCTCCGCGCCGCCCTTCGATAAAGAGCAGAGGCAAGAAGGCGGCCAGGGTCGTCAGCAACCCGAAGGTTACCGGTACAGCCACCTCCCGTGTACCACGAACAGCCGCCTCAATCGAGGATTCAGCTCGTTGCATATGTGCATAGATATTTTCTCCGGTGATGATTGCGTCATCGACGACAATTCCAAGCACGACAATAAATGCGAACAGACTGATGATGTTGAGTGTGATACCGAGCTCCGGCAACAACGCCAATGTGCCAAGAAAACTGATTGGAATGCCAACACAGACCCAGAAGGCGACTGAAAGGCGAAGGAAGAGGGTCAGGCAGAGAAAAACCAGCAATCCCCCCTGCCAGGCACTGTTTACCAAAGTGTTGAGTCGTAGCTTTACAATGCGGGCACGATCGCGCCAATAACCCAGTTTGATTCCGGCGGGCATGGTGTCGTGGCTGTTGGTGATATAGTCACGAACAGCCTGGCTCACATCAAGTACGCTCTGCTGCCCAGTACGGTAGACATCAATCAGTACTGCTGGGCGCCCATTGAACTCCGAGTAGAGCGGGTTCTCTTCAAAGCTGTCGTTAATCTCTGCAATCTCACCCAGCAACAATTGGGTGCCGTCTGGATAGGCGCGGATTGGGACATCGGCAAAGGCTCCTCCATTATAGCGTTGCCCCTGGGTACGGATAACGATTTCACTGTTATTGCTTTTTAAAGTGCCTGCAGGGAGATCCGTGGAGTGGTTCCGGATTGCCTGAACCACTTCATCAAAAGTGAGGCGGTATCGTGCCAGCGTCTCCTCGTTAACCTCAATCTGAATTTCAAGTGGGCGAACACCCGCGCGTTCAGCCAGTTTAACCTCGGGAAGGGCTGTCAGATCATCCAGTACACGTTCTCCCAGGTGATGGAGTTCACGTGGAGGCAATTCACCAGAAACCACTACACTGATTACCTGGCGGCGGAACTCCTGAACTTCATAAGTGGGGCGTTCGACATCTTCAGGGAAGGTATTGATTGCATCAACCTTGGCCTTGACATCTTCCAGCACTCTTCTGGCCTGACCGCTTTCAGTCTCCACCATCACCACACCGGCATCTTCAAAAGCGGTGGAGTTGAGGCTGGTAATTCCGTTGAGGCCGGCGATGGCATCTTCGATACGAAGAAGAATTGCCTTTTCTACCTCTGCCGGACTGGCCCCTCGGTATGCGGCAGCGATGTTGATTTGGTCTCGCTCAAAGGTTGGGAATACCTCCAGAGTGATGCGCTGATAGAGTGACCATATTCCACCGGTCAGGATGATCAGCATCAATAGATTGGCGGCCACCTCATTTCGGGCAAACCAGCTGATTACTCCGCCCTTGAGCTCATTTTGAGTCACGATGGCTTGCCTTGACTTTCATCCCATCAGGGGCATAGGGAAGAGCGGTAGTGACGACACGTTCGCCTGGGTGTAGTCCGGATGAGACAATCAGGTGGTCTCCTTGTTGCCAAAGCGGTTCAATAGTGCGATGCTGGATGCGTTCCTGCTGATCTATGGTAAGCACTTCATTGCCATTGCGTATGGCAACACGGGGGATACGATAAACCTGCTGCAGTGTCTCCCCTTCAATGGATGCAGTGACAAATTGTCCGATTTTGAGCACACTGCCATCTTCACGTGGTGTGTAGGGGTTGTTGATCTGGGCCACAACATAGAGTTGTTGAGTGCGTGGGTCGACGGTGGCCTCGCTACGCACGATGATCCCCTGCCATGACTGTATCCTGCCTCCAGTCGATGTGGTGAGCGTAACTTTTGGATGATTTCCTGTTTCAGGAAGCGGAAGAAAGCGTGCCTGACGATCCGTGATGGGTAAGCGTACTTCTGCAAGGTCGGTTGCGTAGAGGGTGGCCAGTGGTGTGCCTCGTGTGACAAACTGTCCGAGATCAACTCGCTTCTCAAGCAACCTTCCACGATAGGGTGCGATGATCCTTGTTCGATCAAGATCCTGCCTGGTCTGTGCAAGTCGCGCCTTGGCAGCCGCCAGGGCAGCCTCTGCCTGGGCCAATTGTGGGCGATGCAGCGTCAGTGCAGTTGGCTTGGTGGCAAGCCCCATCTGTCTCCAGTTGGCCTCAGCCTGTTCTGCCTCGGCCTTTGTCTTTTCCAGGGTTAGTTCGGCCTGTGCCAGGTCCGCCATGGCAATGGTAACAGCATATTGGTAATCGGTTGGATCGAGGGTGATCAGTGCTTCGCCCGACTCAAACCATCCTCCTGGTTTGAAGTTCGGAGATATAGAGGTGATTCTGCCTGCAATTTCGGCAACCAGTTCTCCTTGGGTGTGAGGTGCAATGTTGCCTCGACTCTCCAGTTGGACCGGGTAGTCAGCTGGCTTCATTATAACCGCCTCGACGAGTGGAATCTCCTGCTTGGGTGGTGTCCGCTGAGGTTCAGGTGCAGTTGTTAGCAGGACCCGTGCAAACACGATGCTGCTACCAAGCACCACCATGGGTAACAGGATACGTATAGCTCTTCTCATCGATCAGCACACATAATCAGACAATGGTTGATCAATAATCCCCACCGAGTGCCAAGTGGAGGAAAACCCGGTTGTCAATTCTGGCAGCCAGTGCGCTGAGGTGTGCACTCTGCCGATCATAGGCACGTTGTTGGGCGTCAAGCAGGGTTAGAATGTCGACCAACCCATTCCGGTAACTGGAGAGCGCCAACTTTGCAGCCAATTGTGATTCGTTGGCTGCTCGAGCCAGTGCCTCGGCACGTAATTTCTGGCTATGGTCCGTGTCCAGGCCGTTCTCAACTTCCTGAAGGGCATTCATAACGGTCTCCGCGTATTCGATCATTGCCTGTTGCTGGTCGAGCTGCTTGAGTGAAGCCTCGGTTTTCAGTTTCTCCTGTTGGAAAAGTGGTTGTGTCAGATTGCCGAGCAGGCTCCATACCAGATAGTTCCAGTCCAGTAGGTGGTGGAGGTCTCCGCTGGAGGTTCCCCCTTTTGCTGTCAGCGAAATAGAGGGCAGCCGGTTCCGTGTGGCGATATCGGCCTCAAGCCCTGCTGCTTCAAGCCGTTTCCTGCTGGATTGGATATCAGGACGGCGTTCGAGAAGAGCAGAAGGTATCCCGGCGGGGATTGACTCCTTGAGAGCGGGCAGGGTGTCTCTGATTTCCAGCTGGGCTGATGGGTAGCGGCCCAGCAGTACCTCCACAGTACGGACCTTTTGCTTCAGTTCAAGCCGCTGGCGCGTTAACTGTTCTTCAGCAATGGCTACCTCACTACGTGCCAGATGAAGATCAAGTGCATTGGTAATGCCATTTCGGTAACGTTCTTCAATAATATCCTTGGCATATTGGTAATCTCGGAGGCGCTGTTCGGAAAGTGAAATCTGTTGTTGCTGCTCTACAGCGGAAAACCAGTTCCGTGCAAGGCTGGCTACCAGCGAAAGGCGTGCTGCCATGAGATCGGCTGCTGCAGCGTTTTCACGCACCAGAGTCGCCTGTTGCTGATCTGAAAGGCGATTCCAGAGATCGGGTTCCCACGTTGCGGATATTTCCAGGCCATGGCTGCTGCTATGGGAGGATACACCTGAACTGTTGGTCTGAGAGCGGTTTGCAGTGATTTTTGCTGTCGTGGTTGGTTCCAGCTCTTTTTCACTCAATATTGACTGTTTATGAGCCCGTTGCCACAGTAGTGCAGCCTGTCTTACCGTATAGTTTCTGTCGAGCGCTTCGCTAACCAATAGGTGAAGTTGTGGTGTATCAAAGCGCTGAAGCCAGTGTTGCTCATCGGCAGCGTTTATTACAGTTGCAGTCTGCCACTGGCTGGGCATGGTGACTGTTTCTGCAGTAATTGGTTGTTTCTGTATTGTTGTACAGCCACTCAGCAGACCGGTAATGACCGCTGTCAGCCCCATTCTATAGACAGTAGGAGGTGGCCACTTCATGACGCTAATAATGTTGCGGGCTGTCTGCTTTGTCTAGCACTTTCATTGATGGGCCGACAAATTCGATCTACGATCTGTGCTCTATTATACTGTTGAATATCAACCGGCTATAGGATATCATTATGCCATTCCCGGATTTTTTCTCTAACTGTATCGGCATAGGTACAGGGCGGCGGTGCTGTCTCTGTCATGCAGCCGATTGAATGGTACGTGTATTATGGAACATGCCAAGCGTTTTTTACCCTTTCTAAAATGGTTTCCAATGGACGGCGAAACCATCAGGGCAGACCTGATAGCTGGTGTCACAGTGGCACTGGTGCTGATTCCCCAGTCCATGGCCTATGCCCAACTGGCTGGTCTGCCTGCCTACTTCGGGCTTTACGCCTCATTTCTTCCGGTGATGATCGCTGCTTTGTGGGGGTCATCGAAACAACTGGGTACAGGGCCGGTTGCTGTGGTTTCGTTATTAACAGCAGTTGCAGTTGGTACCGCATTGCAGAATCAGCTTGGTACCATCGGTGTTGACAGCATTGATGCAATGACGAGAGAGCAGCTTATACAGTTCTATGTGCCGCTTGCTGTCATGCTGGCGTTGTTGGTTGGAATTTTCCAGTTGGCACTGGGTGTACTCAAACTGGGCGTGGTGGTCAACTTTCTGTCACATCCGGTTATTGTTGGATTTACCAATGCGGCCGCAATGGTGATTGGTCTCTCGCAGTTGAACAAGGTCTTTGGTGTAGATAAAGAGCGTTCCGACTTCTTTCTGGGAGACATATGGGGGGTGCTTGAGCAAGTGGGTGACACCCACTGGCAAACTTTGGCAATGGGTGTTCTTGCCTTTGTGATCATGTTTGGTGCCAAAAAATATCTGCCCAAGTTGCCCGGTGTGCTGTTTGCGGTTGTGGTGACCACATTGTTAAGCTGGATGCTTGGATTTCAGGCAATGGGTGGGGCCGTGGTGGGGGAAATTCCACAGGGGTTGCCATCGGTTCAGGTCCCAACGATCAACTATGAGGTTTTTGGTTTTCTGTTCACCAGTGCGATTGTGATCTCGCTTGTCGGTTTTATGGAGGCAATTTCGATTGCCAAGGCAATGGCGGCAAAAACCAAAGACAAGATTGACCCCAACCAGGAGCTGATTGGGCAGGGATTAGCCAATATAGCCGGGAGTTTTACTCAAGCGTATCCAGCCAGTGGTTCGTTCTCCCGTTCAGCTGTGAACCTTAATGCGGGTGCCAGAACCGGAATGTCCTCTGTTTTTACCGCGATGCTGGTCGTGGTTACTTTGCTGTTCTTGACTCCATTGCTCTACCATCTGCCCAAGGCAGTGCTTGCAGCGGTGATTATGATGGCGGTCATCGGGTTGATCAATTTCAAGGCATTCAAGCATGCATGGATTGCCAATAAGCATGACGGAGTAGCGTCAGTGGTTACCTTTGTGGCAACCTTGGGATTTGCACCACATCTGGATAAGGGTATCCTGATTGGTGCACTGCTGGCATTGGGCCTCTATCTCTACAGTACAATGCAGCCGCGTGTTGCCATTCTCGGTCGTTATGCAGACGGAACATTGCGCGACATTCGGGTTCATGATTTGCCTCAGGACAAACGTATTGTCGTACTGCGTTTCGATGGTTCGCTCTACTTTGCCAATGTGGCCTATTTTGAAGAGGCAATCCTTGAGGCCTTGAGCGAGCGGCCTGATGTCGAGTTTATGCTGGTGGTTGGGGATGCGATCAATACCATGGATGCATCCGGTGAAGAGATGCTGCATCAGTTGGTCACTCGCTTGCGTGAGAATGGGATCACGATGGTTTTCAGTGGACTCAAGCGCCAGATCCACCAAGTAATGCATCGTACGGGTCTGTTTGGCCATATTGGTGCTGAGCATATCCATCCAGATGAGAACATGGCGCTGGACTATATCTATCGCCGCCTTGATGGTGATGATCTGGACTCCCGCTACTGCTGTTTGCTGACGCCACCGGATGAGGAGCGTTCATCAGCGCACCGGAATGCGTTGGAAGAGACCTTCTAAATACTGATGATTCCAGCAGCTGATGCTGTTCGCTTTGAGGTCGATGTTGAGACCTTTGATCAAGCGGTCATTCAGGAGTCTTCCAGGCGGTTAGTACTACTGGATATCAGTGCCCAGTGGTGTGCGCCTTGTCGTGTTCTGGAGCCTGTCTTGTTACGGCTGGCCAGTGAGTATCAGGGTGCGTTTCTTCTAGCGACCTTGGAAGCGGAAGATGAAAACATGAAGGTCGCTGGGCGTTTTGGCGTACGAGGGTTTCCTACTGTAATTGCTTTTCTGGATGGCAAAGAGGTAGATCGTTTTCAGAGCGCGCAGTCTGAAGTCTTTGTGCGCGATTTTATTGATCGATACCTTTCGTAACCTCTGCATTAAAAAACAGTCACGGTACCATTTAGTAACAGCACCGTGACAATCCAATAACCATTGAAGGAGGAGTATGGTTATTTCGGCCTATAATGCGCTCTCTAGTTCACTCTATAGACTTGATTATTATATATTTCTAATATTAGAATGTAAATATATTTGTGCTGATTATGGGGGTTTCGATCATTTTGTATGGATCTGTTATTCTCATAGGGAATGATTCACGCATCTGTCACTAAAATACAAGCGGTGAGAAGACTATCCAACTACCATGAGTAACTTTGAGCGAGCAGTGTTACCACTATTGGCTGTAGTGCTGTTGCAAGGGTGTCAATCCACTGGGCCAGTTAAAAGTGATGTGTCGACCAGTGAAAAGAGGAAGCAACCACTGGTGGTTGACGTCAGCATGGCAAAACCTGAAGCGAAGGGTGCTGTCAATGGCACAAAAACAGAGATGGTGCAGAAAAAAAGTCAATCTGAAATAGAGGTACTGCAACCGTTCAAAACAGATAAGGGGCCAACAAAAGATACAAAAACAACTGAAAAGAGTGAAATCGAGAGAATTAAAAAAGAAGAGAAAAAGAGAAGAGAGCAGCTCTTGGCAGAAAAGGTAAAAAGAGAAGCTCAACAACGCCTGAGAGAACAGCAACGCAAAGAAAAAGAGCAGCGGCTGAGTCAGCTGAGGAAAGGAATCGAAGGTGCATTAGTAGAGGGAGAGGTCAATAAGGCAGAACAGGGTATCGTGGCATACCGTAAACTGAAAGGTGATAGAGCATTGAGAGAGCCGCAATTTCAAGGTTATAGGCAAAAACTTATCGAATTGAAGCAGACAGTGGCCGACCTTGAGCAGGCAAAGGCTGCAGAACTCTATCTTCAGCAGTTACTGAACCAGGCATCTGTTTTGGCGGAACAGGGTAAGTTTGAAAAGTCTCAGGTCAAATATGGAGAAATCCTGGCAATTGACCCGGATAGTAATGCAGCAAGAGAAGGCTTGGTTGCACTGGCTGAGATGAAAGTAGCTTTGAAGAAAGATAAAAAAAGAGAAAATGCGGCAGTCTCCAGCGTGGAAACGGGGGTAACCACAAAACAGGCACCGAAAGAGGCTGCGATTGTTCTTGGTAAAGATACGGCCGGTTGGGTTGTTCAGGTTGCAACCTATACGGATGGAAATAAAAAAGAGGCATATTCACTGCTTGGCTCAATCAAGCGTGCCGGGATCAAGCCAGTTTATGTAAAAAAGGTGGAGTTGGCAGGCAGGACGCTCTATAGGGTTCGGATTGGCGTCTATGCAAACAAGGTGGGTGCTGAAGCAGCCCAGCAGATGCTGAAAGAAAAAATAGGAACCGATGGAGGTCGGTTCACGCCGCGCGTAATGCTTCAGCAGTAGAGCCGGTATCCAATATATTTTCAGTGCACTGAAACTGTGCGTGCTGAGGTTTATGGCGCGTCGTAGTGGTGCGAGGAAGGCTGAAGTAGAGATGATGATGGTCTTCTTTTATTATTAATTACATGATTTATAAATATATTTCGGATGTGGCATAACCGTTGCTCTTGATTGGGGCAGAGTGGTAGAGAGTATGCAACTTTCTGCTGCACGTTAAACCAACCAGGAGCAAAAATATGAAAATGGTTACTGCCATCATCAAGCCGTTCAAGCTGGATGATGTACGTGAAGCTCTGTCAGCCATCGGGGTTCAGGGCGTTACGGCGACAGAGGTCAAAGGATTTGGCCGACAGAAAGGACATACAGAGCTTTATAGAGGCGCAGAGTATGTACTTGATTTTCTACCAAAAGTAAAGCTTGAAATAGCGATTCCCGCTGATCTGCTGGATCGGGTGATAGAAACAATTCGGGAAGCGGCCAACACCTCAAAGATTGGAGATGGAAAGATTTTTGTTACGGATCTTGAAGAGGTGATTCGAATTCGAACCGGCGAGTCTGGCCGGGAAGCGATCTAACAGGAGGTTAGAGAATGGAAAATCAGATTTTTGAACTACAGTATGCGCTGGACACCTTCTATTTCCTGGTATCTGGTGCATTGGTCATGTGGATGGCCGCAGGATTTGCAATGCTGGAAGCGGGGTTGGTACGCTCCAAAAATACTACAGAGATTCTGACAAAAAACGTCGCACTTTTTGCAATTGCCTGCATCATGTATCTGGTAATGGGATACCAATTGATGTATGGAGGTGGCTACTTCCTGGATGGGATCATGGGTGGTGAGACATTTGTTGCTGATGCACTTAAAGATTCTGCGGAAAAAGGTTTTAACGGTGATTCCTCTTATTCTGCGGCATCAGACTTTTTCTTCCAGGTTGTGTTTGTTGCGACAGCAATGTCGATCGTTTCCGGCGCTGTTGCTGAACGGATGAAGTTGTGGGCTTTCCTGGTCTTTACTGTTGTGATGACTGGCGTTATCTACCCAATGGAAGGTTCATGGACTTGGGGCGGTCAGGAGGTCTTCGGCCTGTTTGCACTTGAGTTCAGTGACTTTGCGGGATCGGGTATCGTACATATGGCAGGTGCATCTGCGGCATTGGCTGGCGTGCTGTTGCTTGGTGCACGTAAAGGCAAGTATGGAGCGGATGGTTCGGTTCGCGCGATTCCAGGTGCCAATCTGCCGCTGGCTACGTTGGGCACCTTCATCCTCTGGATGGGATGGTTCGGCTTCAATGGTGGTTCAGTACTGAAGCTGGGTGACATTGCCAGTGCACATTCTGTGGCAATGGTTTTTGTGAATACCAATGCAGCTGCGGCTGGTGGTGCAATTGCAGCACTGATCGTAGCCAAGATGCTGTTTGGAAAGGGCGATCTCACGATGACACTGAACGGTGCGCTGGCTGGCCTGGTTGCAATCACTGCAGAACCGTCAACACCGACACCATTACTGGCAACGCTGTTTGGTGTGATTGCCGGCGTATTGGTTGTGTTCTCTATTGTTGCCCTCGACAAGATGCACATTGATGATCCTGTCGGTGCAATCTCGGTACATGGTGTAGTTGGCTTCCTTGGTCTGATGCTTGTGCCTTTGACCAACAGTGGTGCAACCTTCATGGGACAATTGGTAGGTGCTGGTGTGATCTTTGGATGGGTATTTAGTGCCAGCCTTGTGGTATGGATGGTGATCAAGATGGTCATGGGACTCCGAATCAGCGAAGAGGATGAGGCTGCAGGTGCCGACTTCGCAGAGTGTGGCATGGAGGCATATCCTGAGTTTACCAATGTAGGTAAATAGGCCTCCATCAACTTACCGCGTATCACAGCGACGGTAGGGCAGCCTTGAATAGAAGAGAGGTTGTATAGACTTGTGACTACCCCCGGCTCAGCCGGGGGTTTTATTTTGAAAGAAACCATTCTATCCTTGGAGACTATCGAATCAGATCATTGGTGCCGGAGTTATAGAGCGATGAGTGTAAAGATCTATCACAATCCCAGATGCTCGAAGTCACGCCAGACATTGGCATTAATACAGGAGAGAAGCATTGAGCCTGAAGTGGTTAAATATCTGGAGGCGCCTCCATCTATAGAGGAGTTGGATCAGATACTCACACTGCTGGGTATGGAGCCTGAGGCGCTGATGCGTAAGAAAGAGGCAGAATATAAGGAGTCAGGTCTGAGTCAGCCAGGACTCAGTCGTGCAGAGCAAATCAAAAGGATGGTGGCTTATCCGAAGGTGATCGAACGTCCGATTGTTGTCAATGGAACAAAGGCGGCCATAGGGCGACCACCGGAGCAGGTTCTTGATATCCTGTAATCGTGTAACCTTGTCAGGGTACGGATAATGCACTTTCCATCGCAACCGTTATCGATGGTCTGCCCGAAGTGTGGTGAGGGGACACTGGTACTGGATTCATCGGCGCTTGACAGCAGTTGCCAGGGAAAGCACGTCTTTCTGTTTGAATGTGACCACTGCAAAGAGTTTGTTGCGACTGCAATGAATAATATCCCAACGGATGAGTGGTATAAATTTATTCCAGATGAGAATCTGGAGCGGATGATTGCCAACTACCAGGCTGCATCCAGAAAGGGTTGAACAGTTACAGTTTTCTGATCAGATAGACATTTTCTGTAAGGTGGCTCACACCACGTTTGGAGAGGGGGTCTTGTGAATGTGTCAGATCTTCACTGTGGAGCAACTCCACGGAAAATGCCTTCCTGTATAACCTGCGAACCTCGGCATCGCTGACTGCAAATGGGGGCGGCGCCTTCTCTTCCTGCGGATAATCTGTTGCAACCAAGAGGATCGGGGTATCTCTATTCAAGATAGTACTGAGGTGTTGTACGTATCGTTCACGCATTTCAGCCGGGAGTGCAACAAGTGCGGCGCGGTCAAAGAGTGCGTTGCTGGATTGTGCACGTGCATGGTCAAAATCGAAAAAATCTCCCTCAAACAAAGTCATCGGACCACTAGACCAGGTACGAAATGGGTCATGCTGCTCCAGTGTTGGTGCAAGCTGCTGCTCTTCGAAAAATTGAGTCAGTGCAATATCACTAAGTTCGACACCGATTACATTCAGCCCCTGCTCGGCAAGCCAAGCCAGATCAGCTGCCTTGCCGCATAAGGGGAGAAGTACCGTATCCCCTTTTTCAAGCAGAAGCTTGTTATAGAAGCGTTCGAGCCATGGGTTTATGTTTCCGGTATGAAACCCGATGCGGCCCTCCTGCCAACGCTGATGCCAATGATCCGGTTCCAATGCAACTATAAATCAGCAGGCAGTTCAGGCAGTGGTGCGTCGCCGTCGTAGATCTGATTCTCCCGCTTCTGCAGGTATGCGTCCCGCAAAAATGTATAATTGTCGAAACTTGCAGCATCGATCATCTCTTTCTGCTCAAGCAGCTCGGCACGCTTGCTGACCATATTGGTACCATCCGTAACCGTCTCAGCGTTGGCTGGCGATATCTCGCTGGTTGGGTCGAAAATGTGTGTATCGGCAACCTCAACGGTGTTGCCCACCCAGTATTCGGTCAGCAGACCGGTCGTATCTCTCAGTGTGCTGGGACCCAGGAACGGCAGTACAAAATAGGGACCGCTCTCCACTCCCCAGACAGCAAGCGTCTGTCCAAAGTCCTCATCATGCTTTGGGATTCCAGATTCGGAAGCAACATCGAAAATACCAAGGATTCCAATGGTGGTATTGATTGTAAAACGGACAGTATCAGAAACTGCATCTTCAAACTTGAATTGCAGCAGATTGTTCAAAATATTGAATGGCTCTCGTAGGTTGCTGAAAAAATTATGGATACCTCGTTCAGCAGGGTCGGGCATGATGTCACGATACCCTTCAGCCACCGGCTTCATGATATTGTTGTCGAAGGATTCATTGAAGTCGAAAACAGCACGGTTATAGCCTTCCCACGGGTCAGAGTCCTCTTCTGCAGAGGCAACAACTACAACTGGTTCGAGAGTCTCAACTGACTTGGCAGTGACTAAGGTGGTAGCCAAGCTTATAAACAGCAAAACTGTCAGTATCTTTTTCATGGTCGGTTTTTTTAAAATCATTAATCAATAGGTCTATTGAAAGTTTTGGTATTATATCTTTCTCCAGATGGAATGGAAAGGAGAAATGTGGTTGATCTTAGCAGGGTTTGAGTATCTGTAATGGAGGTCATTCGTTTAATCGAAACATTGCTGATGCCGCCTGGCGGTATCTTGGTAATGCTGTTATTTGCATTATTGATATCAAGGTGGTTGAGTCGGCTGGCGTGGATGTTGGTTCTGGTTGCTACGGCTCTGCTCTATCTGTTGAGTACTCCATGGTTGAATACCCAGATGACTGCCGGATTGGAGAGAAGCACCCCGCCTCTTCCTCTGACACAACTACCTCAGGTGCAGATGGGTGAACATGTTGCAATTGTAGTGCTGGGAGGTGGGCGCTATGCTGCTGCACCAGAGTTTGGAGGGGATGTAGCAGGGAGTACAACGCTGATGAGACTGCGTTATGCTGCGCATCTTCATCGACAGACCGGTTTTCCACTACTGGTGACAGGAGGTACACCTCTAAATGAAGAGGTCTCAGAGGCACAATTGATGGCCAATAGTCTCAGGAATGATTTTGGCATTAGTGAGGCTTGGCAGGAAGACAAGAGTGCCAATACATGGGAGCATGCCCAGTTTGTTCCAATGATTCTGAAACGACAAGGGGTGACAACTATTCTGTTGGTGACACACGCATCCCATATGCCTCGCGCGTTGAGTGTATTTCAGCAGTCACCCGAGATGGAGGGCATTCGGGTGATGGCGGCTCCAACAGCCTTTTCCAAAAAGGAGGGTGTGAAGGGTGGGTTGGCCACTTGGATACCCACTGCCGGGTGGATGAAGAAAAATGTATCCGTTCTGCATGAGCTGGCTGGAAGGGTGTGGTATCGGATACGTTATGGTGAAGGCATATAACATGGAGTATCCAGAGCGTTTTGATGTAGTTGTCATTGGAGGAGGACATGCCGGCACCGAGGCGGCATTGGCTGCTTCACGGATTGGGGTACGAACCCTGCTGTTGACCCACAATATTGAAACCCTCGGACAGATGAGCTGTAATCCGGCGATTGGTGGGATTGGCAAGGGGCATCTGGTCAAGGAGATTGATGCGATGGGAGGATTTATGGCCCATGCAACGGATCACTCCGGTATCCAGTTTCGTATCCTCAACCGCAGTAAGGGGGCGGCGGTACAGGCAACCCGTGCACAGGCTGATCGCCAGCTATATAGGCAAGCGGTACGCAGCAGACTTGAAAATAGTTCCAATCTGACCATCTTTCAGCAGGCGGCAGATGATCTTGTTGTTGAGGGAGAGCGAGTGACCGGTGTGATTACCCAATCCGGAATTCGCTTTGACTGCAGTGCAGTGGTACTGACAGTGGGTACATTCCTGAATGGTGTCATCCATGTCGGCCTTGCACAATCTTCGGGGGGGCGGATGGGTGACCCACCCTCAATCCGGTTGGCTGAACGATTGAGGGAGCTTCCGTTTCGGGTGGAGAGGCTCAAAACTGGAACTCCACCACGGATTGATGGTCGCACCATCGACTTCAGTCGCCTGCAGGAGCAGCCGGGAGATGATCCCGCACCCGTTTTCTCCTACCTGGGGCAGCGGGAAGAGCACCCTCAACAGGTCTCCTGCTGGATTACTCATACCAATGAACAGACTCATGAGATCATCCGTGGAGGGCTGGATCGCTCACCAATGTATAGTGGGGTGATTGAGGGGGTCGGCCCACGATACTGCCCATCGGTAGAGGATAAGATTGTCCGTTTTGCAGAACGGAACTCGCATCAGATCTTTGTCGAGCCTGAAGGGCTCAATACGCACGAGGTCTATCCCAATGGTATTTCAACCAGTCTCCCTTTTGATGTACAGCTTGGCTTGGTTCGATCAATAGCTGGTTTCGAGCAGGCCCATATCACCCGTCCCGGTTATGCCATCGAGTATGACTTCTTCGATCCTCGTGATTTGAAACCGTCACTGGAGACACATGTCCTGAAAGGGCTCTTCTTTGCCGGACAGATCAATGGAACCACCGGCTATGAAGAGGCCGCCGCCCAAGGGCTGGTGGCAGGTTGTAATGCAGCACGTCAGGCGCGGCAGCTGGAGTTGTGGCATCCACAGCGAGAGTCATCCTATATTGGTGTGATGATTGATGACCTGATCACCCGTGGAACCAATGAGCCCTATCGGATGTTTACCAGCCGGGCAGAGTATCGGCTGTTATTGCGGGAAGATAATGCGGACCTTCGATTAACGGAATTGGGGCGCTCTCTTGGGCTGGTCAGTGATGAACGCTGGGGAGCTTTTCAGCAAAAGCGGGATGCGATAGCGGGTGAGCAGCAGCGTTTGAGAGAGTCCTGGTTACGTCTCAACGATATCGATGATGAACAGGCAACAGCCGTTCTGGGGAGTCCACTGCGACGGGAACAGACATTGATGGAACTGTTGGCACGGCCACAGGTGCGCTATCGGGATTTGGCATCACTTGGCAATGCTGTGCCGCCGGCCCTGACTGAAGATATCATTGAACAGGTTGAGACTCAGGCCAAATATGCAGGTTACATTGAACGTCAACAGCAGGAGATCGAGAAAAACCGGCGTCACGAGGAGATGATACTTCCGGAATTGCTTGACTATAGCCAGGTTTCAGGGCTCTCCATTGAAATACAGGAAAAGCTGCAAAGTCATCGTCCGGCAACGTTGGGGCAGGCAGGAAGAATCCCCGGTGTTACTCCGGCTGCACTCTCTCTGTTGCGTATTCATCTCAAGAAGCGGTCGCTGCAACAACAGGATGGTTGATCTCTCAATGATGAGTGCAGCCCATGAGTTGGGCGTGACGATTGGCGCAAGACAACAGGAGCAGCTTGATGGTTACCTTGACCTGCTGATCAAGTGGAATCGCGTCTACAATCTGACGGCGATTCATGATCGAGGGAGGATGGTTACCCACCATATCCTTGATAGTCTGTCGGTGATCCCCAGTCTGGGCGATGGTTCTGTTGTTGATCTGGGCAGTGGTGCCGGCCTGCCAGGAGTTGTCATCGCACTGCTTGTGCCGACAAGGGAGGTTGTGATGGTGGATAGCAATATCAAGAAGGTGCGTTTTATCCAGCAGGCAATTCTGGAGTTGGGCCTCGACAACGCATCTGTTGTACACTCTCGGGTAGAGCAGTTTGAGCCAGAGCAGCCGTTTAATATAGCGGTCTCCCGGGCCTTTACCTCCTTAAATCACCTTCTTCAGGCATCAGCACCGTTGCTGACAGCAGGTGGAAGAGTGATTGCGATGAAAGGGAAGTGGCCCGAAGAGAGAGGAGGCGAGGTGATCGAGGGCTTTTGGCTGGAACGGATTGTACCGCTTGCGGTGCCTGGAATAGATGCGGAACGCCACCTGGTGATCTGCAGGAAGGGATAACACGAAGATTGTGAACAAGATCTACGCGGTAGCCAATCAAAAGGGAGGGGTTGGAAAGACGACCACCGCAGTCAATCTTTCCGCCTCTTTGGGCTATTTTGATGAGCGTGTGTTGCTGATTGACCTCGACCCGCAAGGCAACGCCACCACAGGCAGCGGCGTAGACAAGGTTGAGGTGGAGTGGAGCGGAGTAGATGTGTTGCTGGGAGAGGTCTCCATTGAGCAGGCCATTCAGAAGATTCGTGGTTCCTGTTACGATCTGCTGGCCGCCAATGGTGACTTGACGGCAGCAGAAGTGGAGCTGTTCAATGTGGAGGATCGGCTGAGTCGGTTGGCGTCGATATTGAAACCGCTGGAGGATCTCTACAGCTACATTCTGATCGATTGCCCTCCCACACTAAACATTCTGACACTGAATGCCTTTGTTGCAGCGAATGGAGTGATTGTTCCACTGCAGTGTGAGTACTATGCCCTGGAGGGGTTGACTGCGCTGATGCAGACCATGGAGCGAGTGCGCGAGACACAGAATCCTCGGCTGGAGCTGAAGGGGATCGTGCGTACCATGTATGATGCCCGTAACCGCCTTTCAATTGAGGTTTCCGAGCAGCTGTTGGATCACTTCAGTGATCGGGTCTACGAGACGGTGATTCCCCGTAATGTCAAACTGGCCGAGGCCCCCAGCTATGGGCGCCCGATCATCTACTATGCTCCCTCATCGCGTGGCGCTTATGCCTATGTGGACCTTGCGGCGGAGATTTTGGAACGGGAAGAGCAGGCAAAGCAACAACAGCGAATGGAGCATAAGAATGGCTAAACGAGGCGGTCTGGGAAGAGGGTTGGACTCACTGTTGGGTGCAGCAAAGGCACCAGAGGTGAAGGTTCAGCCTGCTGTGTCGAAGCAGCAACCGAAAAAACAGGTTACTGAACCGGCCCGCCCGAATCCAGAGCAAGAAGCGGGTCATGATGAACTTGTCGACGGGACACTGCGAACTCTTCCGGTGGATCTGTTGAAACGTGGGCGTTTCCAGCCAAGGCAGGATTTTGATCAGGAAGCACTGGAGGAGCTGGCCAGCTCCATTCGGGTTCAAGGAGTCATTCAACCGATTGTAGTGCGTCCGCTTGAGAGTGATGAGGCGGGGCGCTATGAGATTGTGGCGGGCGAACGGCGCTGGCGTGCTGCACAGCTTGCCGGTCTTCAAGAGATACCCGCCGTGGTCAAACAGGTATCGGATCGCGATACCATGGCGATGGCACTGATTGAGAACATTCAGCGTGAGAGCCTTAACCCTATTGAAGAGGCAACGGCGCTGCAGCGGTTGATCGATGAATTTGAACTCACTCAGCAGCAGGCGGCAGATGCCATCGGTCGCTCTCGCAGTTCAGTAACCAACCTGTTGCGGTTGCTCAACCTGAATGCAGAGGTTGGCCTGATGGTGGAGCAGGGCAGATTGGAAATGGGGCATGCGCGCGCCTTGTTGGGGCTGGAGGGAAAGCAGCAGATTGATGCCGCCAAACAGGTGGTGTTGATGGGACTATCCGTGCGTGAGGCCGAGAAGCTGGTACGGCGTCTGCTGCAGCCGGCAAAGAGCCAGACAACAGCGCCAAAGGAGATCGACCCCAATGTTCGGCGCCTGCAGAATGATCTTTCAGAACGGCTGGGCGCAACGGTGGCGATCCAGCAGGGTACACGTGGCAAGGGGAAGTTGATTATCCAGTACAATTCGCTGGATGAATTGGACGGAATTCTCGAGCATATCCGCTGAAAACGTTTTGTCAGACTGTTTTTAACAAAATGGTAATTGACCAGGGTATCGATGATTTCTATAATCCCCCGCGTTGGTTATTGGGCTGTACCGCTACTTCAGGCATTATTCGTACTTGCCACGGCTATAGCGGCCGAGCTGAATTGGGAGGGTAATCTGAAATGGCCCATCCTTTTTGGAGGGGGGATATCGGTAGTTAACCTGCTCTGGTTACGGTGGAGATTGCGCCGTTCAGAGAGAAGACAACCAATGGATGACGAAAACGAGCGGGATACTATAGAAGGTGTCCGCGCTATTGTTGCTGACCTCTATTTAACGGTGATAGAGCGTTTTGTGATTGTCATCTCGCTGTTCCTGTTGGGGATGGTGAAGCTGGATTTGGAACCGCTTGGGATGATTGTCGGTTTTGTAGCGGGGCAGCTGATGTTGATGGTGGGAGGTGGACAGCTAAGTCAGCATCTCACACAGCATCAAGATATAGAGTAGATTTTTTTGATTGGTTTAGTGCAGGAAACAGACAGTAAAGATCATGGCTGATGCAGCGATAACATCCAGTGAATACATCAAACACCACCTGACTAATCTCACGTATGGTTACCGCAATGGTGAGTGGGGTTTTGCTCACAATGCAGAAGAGATCAAGGAGATGGGATTCTGGGCGTTTCATGTCGACTCGCTTCTCTGGTCTGTCGGTCTGGCGTTGGTCTTTTTCTATTTTTTCTACACTGCCGCACAGAAGGCAACGGCTGGTGTGCCTGGTGGACTGCAGAATTTTGTTGAGTGGATCGTCGAGTTTGTGGATAACAGCGTGAAGGGGTCGTTCACCGCCAGAAATGAGCTGATTGCACCGTTGGCGTTAACCATTTTCTGCTGGGTTTTTCTGATGAACCTGATGGATCTGGTTGCCGTGGACTGGTTGCCGATGATGGCTGCTGCCTTTGGTGAGGCCGCACTGGGGATGGATCCACACCATGTTTACTTCAAGGTAGTGCCGACAACCGATCCGAATATCACATTTGGTATGGCACTGGCTGTCTTCTATCTGATGATCTACTACAGCATCAAGAACAAGGGGCTCGGTGGTTTTCTCGGTGAGTTGGCTTTTCAGCCATTCGGCAAGTGGGGGCTTCCGGCCAACCTGGTACTGGAGGGCATTTCACTGATCTCCAAGCCGGTGTCGCTGGCACTGCGGCTGTTTGGAAACATGTATGCTGGTGAGACCATCTTTATTCTGATTGCCATTATGTATGGTGCGGGCTGGCTGATGGGGAGCTTTGGCGGTCTATTGCAGATCGGCTGGGCCATCTTTCATATCCTGATTATTACGCTGCAGGCCTTTATCTTCATGACGCTGACCATTGTCTATATGGATATGGCGCACAGTGAGCACTAGCGGGCAACCGTTTATCAGTTACAATTTCGCAACTTTTATCCTCAAATATTTAGAGAACAGGAGAAAAAAATGGAACAAGCACTATTGTTCATCGCAGGTGGTTTGATGATGGGTCTGGGCGCACTTGGTGCTGCCGTGGGAATCGGTATCCTTGGCGGCCGTTTCCTGGAAGGTGCTGCACGCCAGCCAGAGCTGATTCCGATGCTGCGTACCCAGTTCTTTATCGTCATGGGCCTGGTAGATGCGGTACCAATGATTGCCGTAGGTCTGGCACTCTACGTACTGTTTGCGGTCGCGGGTTAAGTCATTTCGGCCAGATACACCCTTTGACAAAAAATTAGAGAGACTGGATACCGGCTATGAACATTAATGCCACTCTGATTGGACAATCGATCGCATTCTTCCTGTTTGTACTGTTTGTGATGAAGTATGTGTGGCCACCACTAATGGCAGCACTGAATGACCGTAAGAAACAGATTGCCGATGGTCTGGCTGCTGCAGAGCGGGGGCATCATGAGCATGAGCTTGCTGAAAAGCGGGCCAAAGAGGTGATCCGTGATGCGCATGAGGAGGCAAATGCGATCATCAGTCGCGCCCAGCAGCGCGCCAGTGAGGTCATTGAAGAATCAAAGACCAAGGCATATGAAGAGGCGGACCACATTGTCAAGGCAGGTCATGCACTCATAGAACAGGAGACCAACAGTGCGCGTGAGCATCTGCGTGCCCAGGTCTCTGAACTGGCGTTGGTGGGTGCCACCACAATCTTGCAGCGAGAGGTCAAGGAATCTGATCATCAGCAGGTTCTCTCTGAGCTGAGCGCCAAACTCTAAGCAGTAGAACAAGAGCAGACGATCTACAATGGAAGAGAGAACGACGATAGCACGCCCTTATGCCGAGGCTGCCTACCAGCAGGCGTGCCAGGAAGAGCAGGTTGAGGTATGGGCGACAGCACTGGAGCTGCTTTCTGCCATTGTCCAGGACGATGCGGTTAGCGTACGCCTGAATCACCCCCGGTTCAGTCGTGAACAGATGTCCGAGCTGGTACTAGAGGTTGGTGCATCGGTGAATAATGGCACCTTTTCAGGCACACGTGAGAATTTCGTCAAGGTATTGCTGGAGGCGGGGCGCCTCGGTTATGCCGCAGAGATCTATGAGCAATTTCATATCCTCAAGGCAGATGCCGAGAATACCCTGGATGTTGAGGTAGTTTCGGCCTATCCGCTGAGTGAGGTAGAGGTGAATGAAATCGCGGCAGCCGTCAAGGAGAAGATGGGTAAAGAGGTGGAGATGACTACATCAGTGGATGAATCTCTGTATGGGGGTATTGTAGTCCGTGCCGGGGATCAGGTGATTGATCTCTCGCTTAAGGGCAGGGTAAGTCAGCTTGCTACCTTGTTGCATGGCTGAACGGCACAGTCTTACATCAGATTTTAGTTTTTTTGGTTATTTACGTTTTCGTTTAAGGAGCAATCATGCAACTCAATCCTTCTGAAGTCAGCGAACTGATCCGGA
>CAYFOR010000023.1:0-29772 GCA_964344785.1 uncultured Piscirickettsiaceae bacterium | reverse complement strand
ACGTCATCAATAACCAATTGAATTTATTCGATTAAACGTTGGGACACCAGTGTCATTTTCCGTTTTTTTGATGGGGATCTGTTGCTGGCCGGACCACGGACAATCCAGGTGAATGAAGAGGCCGGTTTCAATGTATCCACGAACCTTGAGTTTGAGGATTTCGTGTGGCGGGTTGAACTGACGCCAACCGATCAGCATATCCGGGATTTGAGCTCATCCCTGCCTCTCATTGTGCTGGTGACCGGCTTTCTATTGATCATGCTGACCCTGACACTACAGGTTCTTCGGCACAGGGAGCAGCAAAAGACCCGGCTGTTACAGAAAGAGATCACAAAGAGAAAACAGCATGAGGAAACAGTCAAACGCTACATGGCTGAACTGGAACGCAGCAACAAGGAACTGGATGACTTTGCCTATGTGGCATCTCACGATCTGAAAGCCCCTCTGCGGGGTATCGTCAATCTTTCCGAGTGGATTGAAGAGGAGCTGGGTAACCAGGAAGATTCAGCGGTATCAAAATATCTCCATCTGATGAAAGGCCGAGTAGCACGCATGGAAAAACTGCTGAATGACCTGCTGACCTATTCCAGAGTCGGGCGCAAATCAGGTGAAATCATCGAAGTCGATGTAAAAAGGTCATTGCAGGATATTTTCAGCATGATCGAACCACCGGAAAAATGTACGCTGAAACTGGCAGATAATCTCCCGACTTTTGAAACCCTGGCAACACCGCTGGAGCAGGTTTTCAGAAACCTGATCAGCAACGCCGTCAAACATAGCGGAAAAGATGATGGCATCATTTCGGTAAATGCTAGAATGGCAGCAGATCGTTACATTTTTTCTGTTGCAGATAACGGATCGGGTATCCCGCCAGAGCATCAGGATAAAATTTTCGGCATATTTCAAACCCTGAAGCCCAGAGATGAAGTAGAAGGCAGTGGCATGGGGCTGGCCATCGTGAAAAAAACACTGGATCAGTATGGTTGCACGATCCAGGTCATTTCAGATGGCGTGAATGGCACCGAATTTGTGTTTGAATGGCCGATTGAAATCAAACAGGGAAGACAATCGGATGACTGAAAATAACTATAAGGAAGTATCCATTCTGCTGGTCGAGGATGACGACGTGGATGCAATGGGTATTGAGCGGGCATTTAGAAAAATGCGTATTGCCAATCCGTTGCATCGGGCAAAAGATGGCCTGGAGGGATTGCAGATGCTCAGGGAGCAGGCCGTAACTCGCCCATATATCATTTTGCTTGATCTGAATATGCCACGGATGAATGGCCTTGAAATGCTTGCAGAAATCAGAAAAGACGAAAGCCTGACAGATGCGGTGGTTTTTGTGCTGACTACCTCCAGGGCAGATAAGGATCGGGCTGCGGCCTATCGCGAGCACATTGCCGACTATATTGTAAAGTCATCGGTGGATTCTGATTTCACCGAACTGTTGCAGTTATTGAACCACTACTGGCGACTGGTGGAATTGCCTGTTAACGAGTGACTCTTCATAGTGGAACAAGCAGGCCCACAATAGTGTGTGATAACACCGTGAGTTAGTAGTGCCTTGGCAGTCAATGCTTTCATACCGCTACTACAAGTATTTCTTCAAAACCCCTTTCAGATCTCTCTTGTCGATCGGCTTCCCAAGGAACCCATCACATCCCGCCTTCCGGAACTGATCTCTATGCTTCTGCATCACATTGGCGGTCAGTGCAATGATGGGGGTCTTGTACCCCTTGTCTCGTATCATCTTGCAGGCTTCAATGCCATTCATCACCGGCATCTGCATATCCATGAAGATCAAATCTACCGGCTGACCAGAAACCTGTTCAATCGCCTGCTGGCCGTTGTCGGCCACTACTACGGTCAAACCTGTATTTTCCAGTATTCGCTTCATCAATAGCTGTATCGCCGGGGTGTCTTCAGCCACCAATACATGACCCGTGTATGACGCCTCTTCCTCAATCTCACCTTGCTCTGACTGATTTGATCGTCTCTCCTCCTGATCACTTTTCTGATAGGGAAGCAGCAGCTTGAAGAGTGAACCCACACCCTCAGTACTGTCGACCTCAATGGTACCGCCCATCATCTCTGCCAAATACATTGAGATATAGAGTCCAAGCCCACTACCGCCATATCGACGAGTGATCGATCCATCGGCCTGTTGAAAGCGGTTGAAAAGCTGAGCAATCACCCTCTCACTCATTCCGATACCACTATCTTTTACTGTAAAAACCAATCGATTTTCATCAATGGAGCAGGACAGGGTCACACTGCCCTGATCGGTAAACTTGAGTGCATTGCCGATCAGGTTGATCAATATCTGTTTGATTCGCTGTGCATCGCCCACCACCATGCACGATTCGGTCAGATCCCGCTCCACATTGAACAATATCCCCTTCTCCTGATATCGCCCCGAAAACATCGCTGCCACCTCATCAATGAGACTGCCAAGATTATAGGGAGCGGTCTCCACGGCAAATTTTCCCGACTCCATCTTTGAGGCATCCAGAATGTCATTGACCAGTGTCAACTGGTCTCTACCCGCCCTCTCAATCGCGACAAGGGAACTGCGAATCAATGGGTCATCCTTCATATGATGCTGGGAGCAGTTCTTGTTTTCCAACAGCACTTCGGCATGCCCGATGATGGCCGTCAACGGGGTGCGCAGCTCATGACTCATGACAGCCAGAAACTCGTCTTTGGCTTGATTGGCCTGGGTGGCTGCATCCCTGGCCTGTTTGAGCGCCTCTTCGCTCTCTCTGAGCAGGGTGATATCACGATTGATCCCAACCATTCGAATCGGACGGCTCTGCTCGTCATATTTGATGATGGCTGCGGAGTGAATCATGCTGATTTTGCCGTCCGGCAATACAATACGAAACTCGTCATCGAAGGGTTCCCCACCTCCAATGGCGGCCTGCAGCTTCTCTTCAACCCTCTGCAGATCATTTGGATGGACTCGATTCTGCCAGAACTGATGGCTCACTCCAGCCTTGATTACATCGGGAGGAACCTGATATATCTCACACTGCCTGCGATCCCACTCCACACTGTCATCCACCAGATTCCAGTACCAGACTCCCATATCTGCCGCCTGGGTCGCCAGTTCCAGTCGATCCACCATCAGGCTCAGGTCTGCATTGCTCGACTCCAGCTCCCTTTTGTACTTCTCCTCTGTTGTAATATCCTGAATGAAGCTCCACACCTGAGAGTTACTCTTCTCATCTTCGATCAGGTAGTCTTCGACCTTGATTTCCAGTACTCGCCCCTCGGCATTGGTGAATTGCAAGCGATAGGGGCCTGTCTTGCCTTGTTCAAGAAGATTCTTTCGGTGTTCGATCCGGTCGGCTGTAGAGTTGAATATGGAGAGATTCGTGGTCAATAGCTCCTCATTACTGGCACCAAGTAGCTGTTGCATCGCAGGATTGGTGCGCAGAATATCTCCATCGATGGTGGAGATCACAAAACCGTCGCTGATATTGTCAATCAAATACTCATAGCGCAGATTGACCCGCTCCAGCTCATCCTTGATTTCCGAGTTGGTCGCACCGTAGTCCTTCAAGTTCGCATGGGAGGCTGAATCGGTGTGCAGAAGCGCCTCTGCCAACTCAACCAGATCGCTGTTATCGGACGACTTTGTGATCATGTACCGGGTCCATTGAGCGACCTCTTTGCTAATCATGCTCTCAGAGGTATAGCCACTATGGACAATGATCGGCACTTCCGTATCGATCTTTCGAATGGCCTTGATCATCTCGAAACCATTTTTGGAGAACATTTGCAGGTCAGTCACTACGAGGTCCGGTCGGGCCGTCATGAATAACTTCAACCCCCTGTCACCATCACCGGCGATCAGAATGGATTCGGCCAGAGGGTCCAAAGATCTCTGTATAGCAATCTGATCAACCTCGTCGTCCTCAACAATCAGTATTGTGCGATCCATCCTCACCGGCCCCAACATCACCACAGATAACACTCACTGTAACAGGATTTATTTTCCAACAACAGTCCGACACGCCCCACCTTCAATCGGGTACAACCTACTGCTCACGGGAGTGATGATGTGTATAAAAGCCTTCACTTCAGGGGGGCTGGAACACTGACTGAGTGATTCGCTGACCTGGAAAACAACAAAAATTACCCCATTAATATATTATGAACTGTGGATACTGGTCTCTGAATCACTACTCATATTCAAGCAGACCCTTCTCATCACACAAAAATCAAAGGGTTATTGTCAACCCTGACATCTCATGAAGCTTTCATCTCATATTGTTCAACAACAACTACTTATAACAAAATAGTCATTTGATTTCTTGTCTTGTCTCACAATTGCCCACCAATTAACAGAGAAACAAGGTTCTCCACATCAGTTGTGGATAACTGTGTGAACAAGATAAACCTCTGCGGGCGATTTACAGAAATATGACAGGAAACGCTCAATTTGCCTGTTTTTTCATCAGCCATATCAGACCACTGAAACAGGATAGAGATGGCTACTCATTATCAATCCCCCAGGTTCCCCATCCCCAAATCCTGATAGACGCCCCATTTTAGTGAGGTCATCGACTCAAAACACACCAAAACAGTGCATCCAAACATACTAATAAATGATATCTTTATTTATATTTCAATTATTTACATTATGGCACACTCCTTGCGAGTAATGCTCCCGAGTTAAACAGACGGAGCGCATCATAATGAGCCAAGCCACTTCACCGAACACCAGCCCATTCCCCAATCTGCTTTCGTTCAGTGGAAAAACCAAGATCCTGCACCTGAGCTGGATCGCCTTCTTCATCACCTTCATGATCTGGTTCAACCATGC
Organism: uncultured Piscirickettsiaceae bacterium; assembly: GCA_964344785.1. Lineage (GTDB taxonomy): Bacteria > Pseudomonadota > Gammaproteobacteria > Thiopontia. Next base: position 24,938 of record CAYFOR010000023.1, on the reverse strand, counting down.
CCCATTGATGGCCACCATTCGTGAAACCTTCGGGCTCACCGATCAGGAGGTGAAAACCCTGCTGATTCTCAATGTAGCGCTCACCATCCCCGCCCGCATCATCATCGGCATGCTGGTGGACCGCTTCGGCCCACGACTGATCTATGCCATGCTGCTGGCCGTCTCCGGTATGCTCTGCCTCTTCTATGCACTGGCCGACAGTTTTCTGCAGCTGGCCGTCACCCGCTTTCTGATGGGCTTTGTCGGGGCCGGTTTTGTCATCGGTATCCGTATGGTCAGCGAGTGGTTCCCGGCACGTGAGGTCGGAGTGGCCGAAGGCATCTATGGCGGCTGGGGAAACTTCGGTTCTGCTGCAGCCGCGATGACCCTGCCTACCCTGGCACTGCTCTATGGTGGTGAAGACGGCTGGCGCTACGCCATCGGCACCACCGGTGTGGTCGCCCTGATCTACTCTTTCATCTACTACCTGAACGTCAGCAACACACCGAAGGGCTCCACCTATTTCGTCCCCAAGAAATCGGGCGGAATGGAGGTCTCCAGCAAGGGAGATCTGATCCTCTATCTGGCAATGAACCTGCCGATGGTGGCGGCACTGGCGGTACTGAACTGGAAGCTGGGGCCGGACAACCTCTCTCTCTATAGTGAGGGCGTCACCCTGCTGATTTACGGCATTCTCGCCTCGGTCTATCTGGTTCAGACCTTCCGCATCCTCCACCTCAATCGCCATGTATTGAAAGAGGAGGTTCCCGAGATCGATCGCTACCAGTTCAAGCAGGTGGCGGTACTGGACCTCGCCTATCTGGTCACCTTCGGCTCCGAGCTGGCGGTAGTCTCGATGTTGCCCCTCTTCTTTCTCGACACCTTCCAGATCGATCCTGTCCTGGCCGGCATGCTCGCTGCCGGATTTGCCTTCATGAATCTGGTCGCACGTCCCAGTGGCGGTTTCCTCAGCGACCGTTACGGACGCAAGAAGACCCTGCTGATTCTGCTGGTTGGTCTCTCACTTGGCTACTTTACCCTGAGCAACATCGATGCAACCTGGGCACTGCCGGTGGCGGTACTCGCCACCATGGCCTGTTCCTTCTTCGTCCAGGCCGGAGAGGGGGCCGTGTTTGCGATGGTGCCACTGGTCAAGCGTCGCCTGACCGGCCAGGTGGCCGGTATGGTTGGCGCCTACGGCAATGTGGGCGGTGTCACCTTCCTGACCGTACTCTCTTTCGTGGACCCATCCACCTTCTTCCTCACCATCGCGCTCTCCGCTCTGGTGGTGATGGTTGCTGTATCCTTCTTCCTCACGGAGCCGGAAGGTCATATGGCCGAGGTGTTGCCGGATGGCACGGTTGAGCTGATTGAGGTGAAATAGGGTTATGATCACTGGAGGGCAACGGACATCGGCGGGCATCAAGACGGAAAACCAGGATGCCTGCGATCTGTCGATTCCCGACCCCTCCAGTGAGCGTGCCCTCTTCTACAACAAGGGGGTGATTGCAGCGATTGCCGATGGTGTCAGCAGCTGTGCGGCCGGGGCCGAGGCCAGTCAGGCGTGCGTGCAGGGCTTTATCATCGACTACTACAGCACACCGGATACCTGGAGTGTCACCACTGCCGCCAGCAAGATCTACTCGGCACTGAACCAGTGGCTGCTCGGACAAGATCAACACACCAACCCCAACGGCAGTGAACGGGTCACCACCTTTACCACCCTGGTGATCAAGGCAAGCACCGCCTATATCTTTCATATCGGCGACAGCCGGGTCTATCACTGGCAGAACGGCCAACTGGAGCAGATCACCCAGGACCACCGGGTGACCGGCAGTGGTGACAAGCAGTACCTGGGGCGGGCGATGGGGGTCCATCACCACCTTGAGGTGGACCACTACCAGGTGCCGTTGACCCCCGGCGACGGTTTTCTGCTGTGTACCGACGGGGTACATGAATTTGTCACCAATCACGAACTGGAAGCACTGATCGAACAGCACCCGGCTCCGCAACAGGCTGCAGAACAGATCGTGGAGCGCGCACTGAATAATGGCAGCAACGATAACCTCACCTGCCAGTTCCTGCAGATCGAGGCACTGCCTGAAGAACTGGAAGAGGAGCATATGCGACGACTGCAGGCACTCCCCTACCCCCCCGATCTGATGGCAGGCATGGAGATCGACGGTTACAGGATTCTGCGGGAACTGCACGCCAGCGCCCGTAGCCAACTCTATCTGGCGCTGGATAAACAGAGTGACACGCGAGTGGTGATCAAGACCCCTTCGGTCAACTACGAGGATGACCCGGCCTATCTGGACAGCTTTCTGCATGAAGAGTGGGTCGGCAGACGACTCCACTCCCCCCATCTGATCCGCTACCATGATGTACGCAAGCGGCGCCGTTTTCTCTATCTGGTGGCCGACTTCATCGAGGGTTCAACCCTGCGCCAGTGGATGGATGATCACCCCCAACCTGAACTACCGGAGGTGCGCCATATCGCCGATCAGATCATCCGTGGCCTGCGTGCACTGCACCGGATGGAGATGGTCCACCGTGACCTGAAGCCGGAGAATATTCTGATCGACAGCCACGGTACGGTCACCATCATCGATTTCGGTTCCATGCGCATTCGCGGCATTGAGGAGACCCATTCGATGGCCACGGATACCCCGGCACACGGCACACGCAACTACAGTGCTCCGGAACTGATTCGTGGAGAGGCAGGCAGCGCACACTCCGACCAGTTCTCGCTGGCTACCATCCTCTTCGAGATGATGAGCGGCAAACTCCCCTACGGTGATCTGGGAGACCACCCCTCTCCCCAGAAGACTGCTGCACGCATCCACCCGCACCACTTCACCGCCCTTCAGCACCATACCGACCTCTATCCCGTCTGGATCGGCCAAGCGCTGCAGAAGGCGCTTTCGGCCAAACCCTCGGAACGTTATCCCGCTCTTTCCGAACTGTTTCACGACCTGAAGCAGGCGAATCCGACCTTTCGTCTGGACCAGCACAAGCCATTGCTGGAGCGCGATCCACTGGCCTTCTGGCGTGGGCTTTCGATCGCCCTTTTTATCGTTAATCTGCTACTAATCATGCTACTGATTGAGCAGTAGAACTACTCTCCTCCTCTTTAGATCCTGCCAATTTCAGCCGCCTGCAAAATGGTCGTTGAAGTCGGCTCAGTACCCATTTAACAATTGGCAATATTTGCTAAAATATGTCAATAAAACAGCAAGGATTGAATCATGGCAACGATGAACATCTCTCTTCCGGATGCAATGAAAAATTGGGTTGAGCATCAGGTAGATTCTCTTGGCAGATACAGTAACGTAAGCGACTATGTTCGGGATCTAATCCGCAAGGAGCAGGACCAAACACAGAAAATTGCAGCCATGCAGCAACTGGTCACAGAAGGGCTTGAAAGCGGCCTGTGTGATGAAACCATGGATGACATTCGATCTATAGCATTGGAGCAGTCTGAAGCATCCAGGTAATGGGCTATAGACTGACTCAGAAAGCCCGAGATGACTTGGTTGCTTTATATCTCAATGGTATCCAGGAATTTGGAACTCACCAGGCAGACCAATACCACGAGGGACTCAAGGTGACTTTTCAGTTCCTCTCCGACAATCCGGAAGCAGCAAGACCACGACTGGAACTGAGCCCCCTACTGAGAGTTCACCCGTATAAATCACACATCATTCTCTATGATATTACGCCTCAAAGAGATGTAATTATTGTGCGCGTAAGGCATAAGCGAGAAGACTGGCTGATTCACTGAAGACGAGTGGACCGAGGCTACCAAGGCATGTGTCTCACATGAAACCAGCGCAAGCCGAAGAGCTGTAATGTAGGGAGCATACACATGCTTTCCGTATTTCGAAGGTGAACGAAATGACTGTGCAATCTGCACCGGTTATTTCATGACAACCCCTTATTGGAGCGACGCACCGTTATCAATGCACCATAACTGTGCAACCAAACCATAAGGACATAGAACACAAAACAATGTATTCGTTTTAAATCAGACTATTAACAATAATTTCTGCTATTGGCACAACCATTGCTCAAAGGAGATTAAAGACTTTTTCTCAATCACGAGCAGGCACTATGAAGGAAAAACTGGTTTTAGTCGGTAATGGAATGGCCGGCATTCGCACCATTGAAGAGTTGCTGAAAACAGCACCGGATCAATATCAGATTACCGTCGTCGGTAATGAACCCCACCCCAACTACAATCGCATCATGCTCTCCCCGCTGCTTGCAGGTGAAAAGCAGTTTGATGAGATCGTACTGAACAGCCACGAGTGGTATCAGCAGAATGAGATCGAGCTGCTGGCCGGTACTCCAGCCAGCTCCATTGACCGGATTCACCGCGAGGTGGTACTCGATGATGGCCGCAAGGTGCCCTATGACCGACTGCTACTGGCCACCGGCTCCAACCCCTTCATACTACCCATCCCTGGCAACGATCTGGAAGGTGTCATCGGTTTCCGCACGCTTGAGGATGTGGAAAACATGGTCCGGGCCGCCAAACAGCACAAGCATGCGGTAGTGATCGGCGGTGGTCTGCTCGGTCTTGAGGCGGCCAGCGGACTGAAGAAACAGGGGATGAGCGTTACCGTGATTCATATCAGCAGTGTCATGATGAATCAGCAACTGGATAGTGCAGCATCGATGCTGTTGAAGCGCAAACTGGAGGAGGATGGCCTCAAGTTCCTGATGGAGGCGGAGACCGAGGCGGTCCTCGGCAAGGACCGCGTGGAGGCGGTACGTCTCAAGGATGGTCTGGAGATCCCGGCCGATCTGGTGGTCATGGCCGTCGGTATCCGCCCCTCCATCGCACTGGCCAAGGATTCCGGGCTCTACTGCAACCGCGGCATCGTCGTCAGCGACACCATGCAGACCTATGACCCGAAGATCTATGCGGTCGGAGAGTGTGTAGAGCACCGTGGTTCCACCTATGGTCTGGTGGCCCCTCTGTTCGAACAGGCCAAGGTGGTCGCCAACCACCTGGCCCGATACGGCATCGGCTCCTACAGCGGCTCGGTCACTTCAACCAAACTGAAGGTGACCGGCGTGGATCTCTTCTCGGCCGGACAATTCCGTGAGACCGAGGAAGATGACGTACTGCTCTATCAGGATGCAGGCCGCGGTATCTACAAGAAGCTGGTACTCAACAACAACCGCATCAAGGGAGCCGTACTCTATGGCGACACCCTCGATGGCGCCCGCTATTTCCAGATGATGCGCGACGGCACCGATGTCAGTGACCTGCGCAACTCCCTGCTGTTCGGACAAGCCAATCTCGGGGACTCCGGTCATGGCGATCAGCATGTGATGTCGCTGACCGATGATGCCGAAGTCTGCGGCTGTAACGGTGTCTGCAAGGGAGACATCACCCGGGCGATCAACAAGAACAATCTGTTCACCCTGGATGAGGTCCGTTCCCATACCAAGGCCTCGGCATCCTGCGGCTCCTGTACCGCGCTGGTGGAACAGATTCTTGCCTCGACCGTGGGCGAGGGCTATGAAGAGACACCGACCCAAAAGCCGATCTGCGGATGCACCAGTTACTCTCATGATGCAGTCCGTAAAGTGATTGTCGAGCAGCAGCTCAAGTCCCACCAGCAGGTCTATCAATATCTGGAGTGGAACAACAGTGATGGGTGCCATGTCTGCCGCCCTGCCATCAACTACTATCTGCTGGCCGCCTGGCCTGGAGAATATGACGATCCGCAATCGCGCTACATCAATGAACGGGCCCATGGCAACATCCAGAAAGATGGCAGCTACTCGGTGGTGCCCCGTATGTGGGGCGGACTGACCAATCCCGGTGAGTTGCGTGCCATCGCCGATGTCGCCGACAAGTTCAAGGTACCCGAAATGAAGGTGACCGGTGGACAGCGAATCGATCTGTTTGGCGTACGAAAAGAGGATCTGCCGGCGATGTGGGGAGACCTCAGTGCAGCCGGTTTCGTCTCCGGCCACGCCTATGGCAAGGCACTGCGTACCGTCAAGACCTGCGTCGGCAGCCAGTGGTGTCGATTCGGCACCCAGGACTCGACCGGGCTCGGGGTCAAGCTGGAACAGATGACCTGGGGATCATGGATGCCGCACAAGTACAAGCTGGCGGTCTCCGGCTGTCCGCGTAACTGTGCCGAGGCGACGATCAAGGACTTCGGTATCGTCTGTGTCGATTCCGGCTATGAGCTTCATGTCGGTGGTAACGGTGGCATCAAGGTCCGGGTTACCGATCTGCTCTGCAAGGTGGAGAGTGAAGAGGAGGTGCTGGAATACTGTGCCGCCTTTACCCAACTCTACCGGGAGGATGCACACTACCTGGAGCGCACCGCCCCCTGGGTGGAGCGGGTCGGCCTGCACTCCATCAAGGAGAAGGTGGTTGAGGACCCGGCCATGCGCAAGGAACTGGCAGAACGCTTCTATCGATCTCAGGAGAGCGCTCAGGATGACCCCTGGAAGGCGCGTGCGGAAGGTGCCGAATCGGCAGAGTTTACACCGCTGACCAGCCTGAACTGATCCAAGTCCAAACCGATCATTGAGTACATCAACCATGAGCAAAACATCATCTATCCGCGTCGGCACCCTGGCCGACATTCCGAAGCTCGGTTCCAGAACCGTCAATACCGACAGTGGAGACATTGCCATCTTCCGCACCTCCGACGATCAACTGTTCGCCGTGAGGGACAGCTGTCCACACCGAAAGGGTCCACTATCGCAGGGGATCGTACATGGTCACAAGGTGACCTGTCCGCTCCATAACTGGGTGATCGACCTGCAAAGCGGCGAGGCCACCGGCCCGGATGAGGGTTGCACACCGACCTACACCATCGAACAGCAGGGAGAGGAGATCTTCCTGACACTGTAACCATTCAACTCACTCCCGCTTTGCCACCGGCTGTTCCATTGAGGTAGGTCTTGATGCCAGTGGCAAGGCGGTGAGTTCCGGTAACGCGGTACGAAGCCCCCCTGAGACACTACAAGTGATGGATGCCTCACACTCGCGCCAGCCAGTCTACAAGTATAGTTTGATCCGTATCGAAAGGGTTGCCGAGCATTCCAGCACAGCAAACGACAGACAAGGCATCATCCGTTCAAACTGGGTGAACTGATCAGGACTGCTCGAAACATACTATAATCCGGGTATAACATACGAAACTGCTTCCCAACGATACAACCAGCCTGAATTGTAATGTCCATCAATGGATTCCAGCTTGATGCACGCCTCGCCAACGACACCATCGCCCTCGGCAGGTTGGATGGCATCCATCTGCTGCTGTTTGACAATGCGCTGATTCCCTGGTTCATTCTGGTACCGGAAACCGACTGTACTGAGCTGTATCAACTGCAGCCTGAAGAGCGTGACCGGGTCCACCAGACCAGCCATGAACTGTCACTTTTTATCAAAGCGCACTATCCCGTCGACAAGATCAATATCGGTGCCATCGGCAACATCGTGCGTCAGCTCCATATCCATGTCGTCGGACGTCGGGAAGATGACTACTGCTGGCCGCAAGTGGTCTGGGGCACACAGCAGAAGAGGGCCTATCGAAATGAAGAGATCAATGAGATCGGCAATAACCTGAAGTCCCATTTTGGTCACCGCATTACAGATGGGCACCACGAGCACTAACGTCCGGTTTTCGGTTGGTGACCTGATTCACCACCGCCTGTTCGACTACCGGGGCGTAGTCGTGGACATTGATGCGGTCTTCATGGGAAGCGAGGAGTGGTATCAACAGGTGGCCCGCTCCCGCCCCCCCAAGGATGAGCCCTGGTATCACGTGCTGGTGGATGGCAGTTCACAGACCACCTATGTGGCTGAGCGCAATCTCGAACCGGATCAGTTACTGACGCCGATTGACCATCCACTGATCACCGAACACTTCACCCGGTTTGCGGACGGCAGATACCTGCCTGTCGAATCGTACAATTAGGGGTCATGGCACGCACCTAAACCATCTTGTTCAGGGCCGGACGAAGCATTGTCCGACAAACCGTGTCGTGCTCACCTCTGCCGGGTCTTCATCATCCGCAATCAAAACCGACGTCAATGCCAGTGTGGAGAGATCCAGTTCAAAGTGGTTCCTGATCGATACACCGGGGAGGATATCCATTTCCCACTCCCAATTGAGTCGTCCCTGCCGGTTCTCCCCTTCCGTTCGAAAGCTCTTCCGATTCTCAAGCGTATGGGTCACCTGTTTTGTGATGTAGTTGATCTCCAGTGTGAAAAATTCATTCTCCCCATCTCTCTGTGATTTCATCTTGCAGTTCAAATGCTCAACATCTGCCGAGCGCGCTGCCGCCTCTGCACCTATCGCCGGTAATAGAAATACCAGCATGAACAGGACACCACTCCACTGTACGAACAACCGACCACTACCACTCATCGTCACCTACAGTGCAACGCTTTGAAACTTGACTTATTCATCAGACCAATGTTAAAGTAGATTATCAATAAAAATCATTAACACATACAAATAAAAGGATTTAATGTATGGCTGCAAGAATTGGTTTAGCGCTCTTACTGCTATTGGCTCTGGGCTCAAACGTCTGGCTGTTTACCTCTTCTCAAGAGCAACCATCCCCCCCTATGCTGCAACAGCAAGATTAGGAATACAACCTTACCGGCCACTGAAAAGTGTCCACAGGCACTCTTTACCGTGGACACTTTTCCATTCAACCTGACTGCCCGGAGTGTGCTGCCTCAAGGTATTTGGCCAGCACCTTTCTCAGCATCTGTTTATCGATAGGCTTTTCAAGAAAATCATTGCATCCAGCCAACTGAAACAGTTCACGGTGACGAGGCATGACATTGGCGGTCAAGGCGATGATCGGTAGCGTCTTACCTCTGTCACGTAACGCCTGTGTTGCCTCAATCCCATCCATTACAGGCATCTGCATATCCATCAACACCAGATCAAAATGGTGGTTGGCAACCAGATCGACCGCCTCCTGGCCGTTATTTGCCACGGTCACAACCAATCCCATGTTTTCGAGGATGCGCTTTTCCAGTAGTTGAATGGCAAGCGTATCTTCCGCAACCAACACTTTTCCCGTGAGTTTTTGATCAATAGCCTGTGAAGGTATAACCGATGTTGCCTCAGCCTCTCTTCTCGAAATTTCTGTCGATCGGTATGGCAATACCAGCTGGAAGACAGACCCCTTGCCAGGCGCACTCGAAACATCAATATATCCCCCCATCAAGTCCGCAAGCCCATCCGATATATAGAGTCCCAGGCCGGTTCCACCAAACCTTCTTGAAATCTTGCCATCAATCTGCTTGAAACGTTGAAAGAGCTGATCCTGCTGATCCGGTTCAATACCGATACCTGTATCGTGAATCTTGAAAACCAGATATTCCCCCAACCGTTTGGTGGTCAGTTTCACCTCACCCTGATCGGTAAATTTAAAGGCATTACTGACCAGATTGATCAGAATCTGATTGATCCGGAACTCATCCCCCATCAACAGGTTGGGTTCATCATTCTCCTGCTGGATGGTCAGGCCGATATCCGCCTCATGCGCACGATGGAGAAACATCTGTCGAATCTCATCCAGTAACACAGAGAGGTCATAGGGGCTCTCCTTGATTGAAAGATTTCCCGATTCGATCTTTGAGGTATCGAGAATATCGCTGATCAGTGCCAACTGGTTCTTCCCTGCCACTTTGATGGCATTGAGCAGCTCCCTCTCTTCAGCGGTTGAAAGGTTCTCGTACAACAGCTCACTGTTACCGATGATCGAAGTCAACGGCGTCCTCAGTTCATGACTCATGGATGCCATGAACTCATCCTTGGCCTCGTTGGCCTTTCTGATTGAGTCGATCATTCGATTCATGGTTCTTGCAAGTGTGGTCACCTCTGCCGGACCCTGTTCTGGAATATCCTGAAGCGGCATACCGTGCTCGTCACCGGATTTGATGGTTTCGGTAATCTCTACAACGGGCTTGAGAACAAACACCCGGATTGCCGAAAACAGCGTCAGAATATGAAGCAGCGAAATCGCCAGCGCATTGATCAGCGTAGAGACAATGGTCTTGTTCAGCTCGCTGTCAATCGCCTTGTCAGAGATATAGATGGAGACATCTCCAATCACATCCTCGCCGTTCTGATAGATCCGGTGGGTATGCACCAGACAACAGCTCTCCAGTACACGGGCCTGGTGCGGGCTGTCCGGCATGTACTCGATGACACTTCCATCCTCCGCCCGTATCCAGCCGGTCAGATAGGATTCTCCCCCCATGATTCTGCCCATATTGTAATCATCCACGAGAATGGCAAAGGCATCTCCTTTCTCCATCTCCGTCACAACCAGCTTCTCATATTCATTGACGGCATAGGCTGCAATCAGTCCACTGATGTTCTTTTCCAGTGTGTGGGCGGATTCATCGGCAAGATCATTGATCGCTTCAATGGTCTGTGCCCTTTTATTGAAATAGGTATAGGCCGAATGGAGTGACATGATCACGACAACCGTTGTAGTGATGATCAATCCCAGCCGTACAAAAATCGACTTTCTTGCAGGAGACATGGGTTCCACACGGATTTACGGAGAAGCGGCCAAACCTAACACATTGCGTTTGATCATTACGGTCTTTTCTGCAATGTTCTTTTGTGAAATTGCCAGCACAGGCAGTTGAATGTTTCTCTCCACGGCGCCCCCTTGCAGATGCCTGTCCATCATTTCAACCGCATGCTGTCCCATCAGAAAGGGTTGCTGCATCGCGGCACCGACCAGCCTTCCTTGCGGGATCATCTTCAGGAACTCCGGCTCGGCATCAAATGTGACCAACAGAATCTCACCTTTCTTTCCTGCATCCTTGATGGCACGCAGTGCGGCCCCATAACGATCGGAGCCTTGCAGCCAGAGTGCCCGCAGATCAGGGTATTGATGGATCAACTCCAGGCTGAAGCGGTAAGTCTCCTGGTCGGAGAAGTCCGACTGCTGCTTGATATCCGCTCCCTTGATCCTCTGTTCCCGCATCGCCTTCATGAAACCTGCCGTTCTCGCCTGCCCATTCAGCCGCTTCTGTGGAATCGCAATGATGCCCACGCTGCTATCCTCCCACCCTCTCTCCTTGAGTGCGGATGCGAGAACCTGACCGATCCGATAGGCCCCTTCATGGTTATCGGACGAAATATAGGAGACATACTGACCGTCATCGGTTCCGATATCCGAGATCACGACCGGAACACCCTCTTTTGCCGCATGCTTGAGTATGGTGACACAGGTGGAGGATGAGATCGGTGAAACGATGATTCCATCCACCTCTTCTCTCAAGGCCCAAACCAGATGTTGCAGCTCATTTTTTCGGCTGTTTTCTGCACTATGGACCTCGATCCCGTATCCCAGAGCAGCAGCTTCCTCACGGATGCCTCGCCACATGATATCCCAGAAGGGAATGCGCAAATCCGACACCAGATAGACCAGTTTTCCCTGTTGTTTCAGAGATTGCCCCGGCACCCCATCAGGCCCAGCAACGACACTGGACGAGACAAGACTGTACAACATGAACAATATGACTGTTCGAATACTCATCAACACCCTCCGTATTTTCATGACCATGCCTCTCAGGAAAAGGTCTGCTCCAACTCATCAATCAATTTTTCAACAAGGTGAGGCAGCGCCTCCTGTTGCTCATCATCAAAGGCATCACACACCTTCTCTGCACTGGTTGCCAGGATTGGAAAGCCAAATATGTGACTGCTCTGCTTAATTGAGTCCACCAAGTGCCTGACTCGGTCCCATTCTTCTCCACTCAGCATCTCCTGCAGTTTTTCCCTGTCATTGTCCGCACACTTGCGGTAGAGAACCATCAACTCCTCACTTTTCTGCCCCCCTTGGGTAGGTCCGGCAAGATAGTGCAACGCGATCTCCTCTTCTGAACGGTTTGTCAGAAATGACTTATACGCCATATCATCATTCAGAATATGATCTTTCCACCACTCAATCAAAGACCTTGTGATGGTAGCAATCTGCTTTTCATCCAGCCGATGGTTGTAAAGACGAGCCAGTCGATCCCAATAGCTGACATGAATAACCTTGTGTGCCTCCAGTTCAGGGTAATCGAGCCACTGCAGCAGCACCTCCTCCCGGCTGTTATGGTCTCGCATGCCCGAGTGTATCTGGTTCAGAGTCTGCAGCATCTTTCCTCTGGATGGAGCACCATCATCATGATTACAGAAGCTGACCAGCAGGTTGATTTTCTGCATGACCTGTTGATGCTCGCGGTCGATAAATGCACTGCCGACAGAGTACTCATCCTCCCATTCAATCGGTTCCACCCGCTGGACAGCCCTTGCCACCTGCTCCGTTACCCGTTCAAGATGCCTCTCAAGCACGGTACTTAACTCATCCTTGTTGATCGGTTTGGCGACAAAACCATCACTGCCGGCCAATTCGAACTGTTCCCGATGCTTGACCATGACATTGGCACTCAGCGCATAGATTGGTGTCTTCACTCCTTTTTCACGTAGTTTTCTGGTGGCCTCGATGCCATCCATCACCGGCATCTGCATGTCCATCAGGATCAGATCAAAGAATTGTTCTTCGACCAACTCGACCGCCTGCTGACCATGGTCTGCAGTGGTTACCGTCATGCCCATCCCTTCAAGAATACGACGTTCCAGCAACTGTAGTGCAGGGGTATCTTCTACCACCAGTACCGTTCCACTGAACTGTTGTTCCGACCCACCCTTGTCCGAACAGAGCTCTCCATGCGGGGAGATTTTGATATCGCTTGTACGGTATGGAAGCGAGAGGATAAAGGAGGACCCCACTCCCTTATTGCTGGTTGCGGAGATTGCTCCACCCATCATTTCGGCCAGATGAAAAGAGATATAGAGGCCCAGCCCACTCCCTCCAAAGCGTCGGGAGATTGAACCATCCGCCTGTTCAAACTTCTTGAACAGACGGGACTGCTCCTCATGGGTCATACCAATTCCGCTATCCCTGACTTCAAAGTGGATCATCCCACTCTCCACCCATGAGGTAAGTTGAATCACACCCTGCTCAGTGAACTTGATTGCGTTACTCAGCAGATTGATCAGGATCTGGCCGATACGGTGACTATCCCCGACCAACTTGTACTCTTCACGACTCTTCTGCTCAACCAACAGCTCCAGCGCGGCGTCCTGCACCCGAAGCTTGAGCATATTCTCGATATCTCTGAGCAGCCTTGCCAGGTCATACGGGGTCTCTTCAATGGTGAACTTGCCCGACTCGATCTTGGACATATCGAGAATATCATTCACCAGGTTGAGCTGTGCCTGCCCGGCCACACCGATATCACGCACCACCTCTTTCAGTTCGGGAATGACCAGCCGCTCGGAGAGATACTCTGCATTTCCAATGATGGCCGTCAGTGGTGTACGCAGCTCATGACTCATCGACGCCAGAAACTCATCTTTTGAACGGTTGGCGGCCTCGGCCTGCTCTTTCGCATGCTGCAGCACCTCCTCCCTGGCAATCCGATCCGAGATATCAACCACCCCTGCTACAAAATAGAGTTTCTCACTCATCATGAACCGAGTGATCGAGAGTGAAACCGGTGTCTCATGACCCGCCTTATGACATCCAAATACATCTGTGGACTTCCCTTCCGGATGCCATCGATGCCCACCATGATGATCTTCAACCGCTTTCCGTACCGCTTTCCGATGTGCACCAAGGTATCTGTCAGGAATAATCGCGGAGAGCCCCAACGTGGACACCTCCTCCATCGAATAACCAAAAATCCGCTCCGCCCCTTTACTCCAGAATACAATCGCTCCATCACTGTCAATACAGATAATGGCCTCGACCACAGCATCTGCAATAGCCTGCAAGCGCTCATCATGCTCCTTCAGGGAACGCACTGCATTCTTGATTTTCTCCTGTTTATGGCGGTTATTCAGAATGGCGAAATAGATGCTGATACTTGCGGCCAGAATCAGCAATACCGACACCAGCAGCACCCAACCCCACTTTTCCGAGACACTGTGGTAGCTTTCACGATCCAGAATACTGAGCAGATACCAGTGTTCTGCCGGGTGAACACGACCTGCATAGGATTTGGAGAGACCTTTCGAAAACACGATCTGGTGTGCAGTGAGCAGCGCCCCATTAAACGCCTCAATCTGAACCTCCTGATGGCGCTTGATCTGTGCCATCGCACCCGGAATCAGCGCCTCCAGGGTCGCACGCTGGTTGAACATGAATCGCCATTCCAACTCGGGAGCAGGCCCGATCAACCAGTCCCCCTGATCATTGATCAACAGCACCCCCTGACTGCGCAGCCGCTCCAACAGATCCTTGTAATCCACATTGAGCATCAGAAAGCCCCGGTCGGACCCGTCCTCCGCTGCAGAAAGCCGATAGCTGATACGCAGTGTCGGCATGAATGGCTTCACTACTCCACCCTGTTCAACATTGAGATCCAGCGGAGTGAGATACATATGCCCATGTGACAGTGCCATTGCCGCCTGGGTATAGTAGCGCCGCTGCTTGTCTTGCAACTGATGGCCGGGAACCACATGAATCTCACCATTGCGTCGATCCACCCTGGCACGCTCATGCCCCGTTCCATCGATCCAGCGCACCTGAAACAGATACGGATTGCGCAACAGCAGACTGGTAAATGTGGCGTGAACGCCAGCCAGTTTTTCCGCACTCTGGCCGTTCGTCGCCTGCTGCACAACCGCCTCCTGTGCAAGTCCGTGAATCAGGTCGGCCAGTGCTTCAATCCGATAGAGGAAGTCAATCTCTCGATTATGGACAAGACTGCTCTCCGAGAGTTTGAGCAGCCCCAGGGATGAGGCCTCGTTTTTCTGGATGGAGTAGGTGATAAACGAAAGCAACAACAACACCACGATCAGAAAAAGCAGATCCGGAAGTGGCCGAACCTGCTGACTCAGCCCCAGGCCCTCTACTCTCAGTGACTCGCGACTCATCCGACTCATCAATCACACTACCCCATGTAATCACCCAACAACATCACCGCCTACAGTCAATATTAATATTACAGATAAATGTAGAAATATTCCGCCCATAATCAAGTTAAACGGGAAGGGTTACTTTTTCCGTAAAGTGATGATCACCCACCACCACTGTTCTACCTACACGATTCGACACACTCATTGTTCAGCATCATATTGTTGAGTGTCATCAGACCGATGCAGATACCTCTGCAGCACCTTGATCAGCTCCAGCTTGTCAATCGGCTTACCGAGAAAGCCATCGCAACCTGCCTGATGAAATTGCTCCCGATGCTTTTGCATCACATTGGCCGTCAGCGCAATGATGGGGGCCTTGACCCCCTCCTTTCGCATCACCTCGGTCGCCTCGATTCCATCCATTACCGGCATCTGCATATCCATCAGAACCAGGTCAAAATGCTGTAAGGCCACCTGCCGGACCGCCTCTTCTCCATTATCGGCAACCACTACGGTTAACCCCATCCGCTCCAGAATACGGCGTTCGAGCAGTTGCAGTGCAGGCGTATCCTCGACGGCCAGCACATGCCCCTTGAATTTCATCTCATCGGCAGCACCGGCATCCATCTCGAGTTCCCGCTGCTTGAATTCACTTCTTGAATAGGGGAGGTAGAGCTCGAAATTGGACCCCACGCCTTCACGGCTGCTGACCTTGATGGTACCTCCCATCAGCTCGGCCAGGTTGAGCGAGATGAACAATCCCAGACCACTACCGCCAAAACGGCGAGAGATGGAGCCATCGGCCTGCTCAAAACGGCTGAAAAGCTTTCTCAAGATCTCTTGAGACATTCCAATACCGCTATCCTCTACCGCAAAGATAAGCCACTCATTTTCCACTCTGGTTGTTAATGTCACTGCACCCCGTTCAGTGAACTTGATTGCATTGCCGATCAGATTGATCAATATCTGACTGATCCGCTGAGCATCTCCAACCAGCATGAACGTCTCACGATTCTGTTGTCTGATGGTCAATTCCAGACCGGCATCCCGAACCCGGTTGCCAAACATATGTTCAATATTTTCCAGCAGTACCGTAAGGTCATACAGCTTCTCATCAATGGTGAATTTACCCGACTCAATCCTGGACATGTCCAGAATATCGTTGACCAGAGCAAGCTGTGTCCTGCCGGCCATCTCAATAGCCTGCAGAGCCTCCTGCAGCACCGGATCGGATTGCTTCTCCAACAGGTACTCACTGTTGCCGATAATGGAGGCAAGCGGGGTACGCAACTCATGGCTCATGGATGCCATGAACTCATCCTTGGCCTTGCTGGCCCGTTCTGCCCGCTCCTTCTCTTCTATGAGCGCCTTCTCCATCTTCTTTCTTTCCGAGATATCCCGAACAATGGCCTGAATAAAGTGATCACCGTGGATATCCAGACGATTCAGGATCACTTCCGCATCGAACAGCGAACCATCCAGGCGGCTATGGAGCCACTCGAAACGTTGTGGAGTACCGTTGAATGCATCGGATATCTTCTGTAGTGCCAGGGTATCGGACGCTTCCCCACCAGACTGTCGGGAAGGTGAAAAATCGATCGGGGTATGGCCCACGATATCCTCACGGCGGGCACAGCCGAACATCTTGAGAGTGGCCGGATTGCAGTCGATGAAACGATAGCCGGATACCAGAAACACTGCATCGGTCGCATTGTTGACCAATTCTTCAAAACGGGCCTGCTTGGTCACCATCTCAAGTTTTCTGGTCAGATGTTGATTGGCCCTGACGGCGATGAACAGCCCGAAAAGGACCAGCACCAACACTGCAAGCAGCGTCATCAGAAGATCCAGATAGAACGTCTCCTGCTCCCCCGCTTCCTCCTTGTAGAGAATCTCGTGAATGGCAACATCCCGTTCGAGAAACCCCAACTGACTGAATGTCTCGTGAATATGCTTCCAGCGCTCCTCATGCATATAGCCCAGCTGCACCAGTAACGGCTGGATCACCTCCTGCATCTTCCGCGCCTCATACTGGAGATGAGCGCGACTGCGATTCTGGGAGTTGTACTGCTGCATGATCAGGTCGATTACCGCTTCGGTGTGAGACATGGCATAGGCCCACCCCTTCAGGCTCGCACCCAGGAACCGCTTGACCCGATCTGGATGGTTCTCGACCTCATGATCGGTTGTGGTCAGAATATCACTGTAAAAGTCGATCCCGTAACGGGTCGGGTGAATATAGTGATTGTCCACACCGGCCTCGTCCAGCAGAAACCCCTGGTCGGTCACATAGGCATTGAATGCATCGGTATTGCCATTCAGCAGATCCAGTGGGTCATAGCTGGTTTTCTGCAGTGTGTAGTCCTCTTCTCTCAACCCCGCCTTCACCAGCATGGCCTGAATGGCGGCATCATGCGCTCCATGGTCGAGCATCACCCGCTTTCCCCGAAGATCATCCGCACCCTCAATGCCGGATGCCCGGGTCACCAACAACGCCAGCGGATCATGTTGCGAGATGGCTGCAAGGGCCACCAGGGGTACCCCCTGCGAGCGATGAACCAGCAGATCACTTCCCATTACGACATACTCTGCCGCCCCATCCAGCATCACATCAACAGGCGAGCGGTTCAACGGATGCTCAAGCAGGGTAACATCCAGCCCGGCCTCTCGATAATAGCCCTGCTCCAGCGCCGCATAGTATCCGGCAAACTGAAACTGATGCAGCCACTTAAGCTGCAGGCGAATGCTCTCCAGTGGTTGTTTCCGGCCTGTCTCACTACCCTCCGCAAGCAGGGTTCCACTGCACAGCAGCAGTAGAACCAGTACGGTTTTCGCCAATTTATTATAAAAATACTTATATCCCATTAACCAATCATAACAATTCAGAACGTTGTAGACACCAACGGTTTTCTCTGTTTCGTAAGGACACAATACAATATAGTTGTTACCTATCGTAACAACCGATACACTGAACCGATGAAACATGAGCCCCATCAGGAAAGAAATCTGCTCGAGTCCGTACTGGTCACGCTGCTTGTTCTGATGCTGATCAGCTCTCCCCTGCTGCAGTGGTGGAGCAGTAGTGACCGCTGGTATATCCCCTATCTGCTGTGGGGCGGGATCATACTGCTGATTGTACTGATCCAACGGACAGATCAAGACCATGCCGGGTGATCTGGTACCCCTCTTCATCTCGGGGGTGATCTATCTGTTGCTGCTCTCGGGCATTGCCCATATTGCCGATCGGGGGATTGTCCCAGCCCGTTTCATCAATAACCCATGGGTCTACTCCCTCTCTCTGGGCGTCTATGCCACCT
This sequence comes from uncultured Piscirickettsiaceae bacterium, assembly GCA_964344785.1. Classification (GTDB taxonomy): domain Bacteria; phylum Pseudomonadota; class Gammaproteobacteria; genus Thiopontia. The sequence continues at coordinate 6,703 of CAYFOR010000023.1, read as the reverse complement.
CATGGAGCTTCTATGGATCGGTCGGCTTTGCCCAGTCGCATGGTTACCAGTTCATCGCCATCTATATCGGTGCGACCCTCGCCTTTCTGTTAAGCCCGCTCCTGCTGAGGCCCATTCTCCGCCTGACCAAACAGCATCAGCTCTCTTCGCTGGCAGACCTCTTTGCCTTCCGCTACCGCAGCCAGAGTGCGGGCGTCATTGTCACCCTGTTCATCCTGGTGGGTACACTGCCTTACATCGCACTGCAGATTCGCGCCATCACCGAGTCTCTTCATGTGTTGACGCAGGAGATCCCGCATCACTGGATTGCCCTGGGCTACTGCCTGATCATCATCTACTTCTCCATCCTGTTCGGTGCCCGCCATATCTCCAGCCGGGACAAGCACCATGGACTGGTGCTGGCGATTGCGATTGAGAGTATCATCAAGCTGTTGGCCATCACCACCGTCGCCCTGATCGCACTGTTTGGCCTGTTTGGTGGTCCAGCTGAACTCAACCAGTGGCTTGTCGAGCATCCACAGGCAACCGAGGCACTCTACCAGCCGATCCGTCAGGGACCATGGGTCACCCTGCTTTTCCTCGCGTTTTCCGCTGCATTTCTTCTGCCGCGCCAGTTTCATATGCTCTTTTTTGAAAATATTGACCCTGCCCACTTGAAAACTGCCAGTTGGGCTTTCCCCCTCTTTCTGTTGCTGTTCAATCTGCCCATCCCGGTTCTGCTGTGGGCAGGGGAGTTTGCCCGAATCGGCACGCCTGCAGACTACTACATCCTTGGAGTGGCGCAACTGAGTGGAATCCCCTGGCTACCCACCCTGACCTTCATTGGTGGGCTCTCCGCAGCCAGCTCGATGATCATCGTCACCACGCTGGCGCTATCCACCATGAGCATGAACCATATTCTGCTGCCACTGCACTACCCTGCACCCTCCATCAATCTATACCGCTGGCTACAGTGGGGGCGTGGCGTTCTGGTCGCCCTGATCATTCTTGCCAGCTATCTCTTCTATACCCTGCTGGAGCATCATCAGGGGCTTGTACAGCTGGGGCTGATCTCTTTCGTTGCAGTCAGCCAGTTTGTTCCGGGGATCGTCGGCCTCCTCTTCTGGCGACAGGCAACCCGTAGCGGTTTCCTCTTCGGGCTACTTGCAGGGATTGCGATCTGGGTGGTCAGCCTCATCCTCCCGCTGCTGACAGACTCGGGGCTGCTTGACGCCGCATCGGTATGGAGCGGCCTCCGCCCTCCCGAAGGGATGGAGCCATGGGAATTCGCCACCCTGCTGTCGCTCTCCATCAATGGTCTGCTGTTTGTCGTGGTATCCATGTTGACCCGGCAGTCGGAAACCGAACGGGAAGCCGCCAACGCCTGCTGCCGCGGCAGTCTATTCCTGCCACAGGGAAGTCTCTCCGCAACCTCACCAGAGCAGTTCAGGCTGGCCCTGTCGGCCAGTATCGGAGACAAGACTGCCGACCGTGAGGTACAACATGCGATGGAGGAGCTGGACATCAACAATGATGAATCCGACCCCATCACACTGCGCCGACTGCGCGACCGGCTTGAGCAGAACCTCTCCGGCCTGATCGGCCCGCAACTGGCCCATATCATCATTAACCAGCAGCTCTATCTCGATCCTGCAGGCAGAAGTGCGCTGGCCGACTCCATTCACCATATGGAGGAGCAACTGGAGAGCTCCAACACTCAACTGCAGGGATTGACCGCTGAGCTGAATGAGCTACGACGGATGCAGAGGCAGATTCTGCAACAGCTGCCAATCGGTGTCTGCGTGATCGATGGTGACCGTAACATCATCATCTGGAACAATATGATGGAGACGATCAGCGGGACTCCACAGCATGTTGTACAACGCAACAACCTGCAGCAGCTCAATGCACCCTGGCAGCAGTTGATGCTGCAACTGCTGGATGGCAGCGAAGACCACCGCTACCACATCCCCGTCTCATCACAACCCCCTACCTGGTTCAATCTGCACCGTGCCTACTACAGTGAACCCTATGCCGAGCGGGACCATAACCAGGGGAACGTGATTCTGATTGAGAATGTTACCAGCCTGAAACGGCTGGAGTCGGAGCTTGCCCATAATGATCGACTCGCCTCGATTGGCCGCCTTGCAGCCGGTATAGCACACGAGATCGGCAATCCGATCACCGGAATCTCCTGTCTCGTCCAGAACCTGCAGTCCAGTGCAGCCGGTGATGCTGAAGAGAAAAGCTATCGTGACATTCTGACTCTGACAGAGCGCATCAACCAGATCCTGCAGGACATGTCCCACTACAGCCGAAGTGGCGGCTCGGCAAACCACTGTGAGGCATACAACCTGTATGCGGTCATCGAGGAGGCAGCCCGTCTGGTCGGCCTCACACATCGACAGCGTGCCATTGAGTTTCGGGTGATCTGCCCGGAAGAGGTCCCGATGGAGGGGGATTCCCAGGCGATTACCCAGGTCATGATCAATCTGTTGCACAACGCCGCCGATGCCTGTGAAGAGGGTGCCATCATCACAACAACGGTGACTACAGACAGAGAACGGATCGACATCACCGTGGCCGACCCCGGAGCGGGTATACCGGAAGAGATACTGGATAACGTCTTCGAGCCGTTTTTCACCACCAAGGAGGTGGGTCAGGGAACCGGCCTCGGGTTATCGATTGTCCACCGCATCGTCAAGGAGCATGGTGGTGCCATTACCATCCACTCTTCACCGCAAGACGGCACCACCATACATGTAACCCTACCCCACACCACCCGAGATAGAGACCATGAGCCATATTCTGATCATTGAAGATGAGGAGATCATCCGTAGTGCACTTACCTTGTTGCTTGAGCGCAACCACTATCAGGTTACCGCTGTGGAGACCGTCGAAGAGGCCAGTGCACACAATTTTCAACAGTTTCAACTGGTCATTAGTGATGTGCGGTTACCGGGCGCCTCGGGAATCGACATCATTCCGCTGGTGGCCCCCATACCGGTTGTGATCATGACCAGTTTTGCCGCAGTCGAATCTGCAGTTGAGGCAATGCGAGCCGGTGCGGTGGACTACATTGCCAAACCGTTCAATCACGATGAGATGCTGATGGTGATTGAACGGGCTTTGCGTGCGCAGCGTGATCAGAAATCACGTGATGCGTTGCAGAAGGACTTGTCCAGAATCTATCCGGTCGATGAGATGGTCGGTACATGTGATGCAATGCAAGAGGTCTTCCAGCGCATCGAAAAAGTGGCACCGACCGACAGCACCGTGCTGATTCTTGGAGAGTCCGGCACCGGCAAGGAGCTGGTCGCCCGTGCGCTCCATGCAAAGAGTCAACGCAACAACGCCCCGTTTGTTACCTTCAACTGTACCTCGGCCTCCAAGGACCTGCTGGAGAGCACGCTGTTTGGACTACCTCATCCGACAGAGGGGCAGCGCTGTCTGATCGATGAGGCCGAAGGAGGGACACTCTTTCTCGACGAGATCGGTGAGTTGCCGGTCTCTGCACAGGGAAGACTGCTGCAACTGCTACAGACCAGCGACCACAGCAAGGCCGGCGAGGGGATACGAATTATCGCCTCTACCCATCTTGACCTGCGTAAACAGGTTCAGCAGGGGCACTTTCGCAGTGATCTCTACTTTCGCCTGCGGGTGATCGAGATTGACCTGCCTGCGTTGCGTGAACGGGGGGATGATGTGACCCTGCTGGCCATTCACCTGTTGAACAAGAGCTGTACCCAGATGAATATCCGGCCACTGACACTGGACAGGGGTGCCTTCGAGGCGATCCGCCGCTATCGATGGCCCGGAAATGTCCGGGAGTTGAGCAACACGATGGAGCGTGCCGCCCTGCTCTGTGAGGGGGAGACGATCTCTTCCGAAATGCTCTCCATTGACCACAACATCGGTCCGGTGAGCGCAGACAAGGAGATCAGCGAAAAACTCTCCCTGGAGGAGTATTTCCGCAATTTTGTACTTCAGCATCAGGAGCAGATGACCGAAACGGAGTTGGCCAAACGGCTGGGTATCAGTCGCAAGGCGCTCTGGATGAGACGGCAGCGTTTCGGGATTCCACGAAAGAAAGGGTAACCTGCTCAGAACGGGTAATCCCCTCCTCGTAACGTACCTTTCTCAATCCATCTCAGATGGAGACATCCTCTCTTTCTCTCTTTAGAATAGGCAATCTACGGATCAGGAGTACCAGCCAATGAGCACATCAGCCTCTACAGATTTGACCCATCTTCTCCATGCGCTTCACCAGGGTGCGATGGAGACCGGTGAATTCATGAGCCATCTTCTCGATAGCCAGGTCTTTATGCCGGTCACAGACTCGAAGGCAGAAACCGGGCAGGCCCCGATCGGCTTCCAGAAGTCGGACAAGGCAACCCCGCTGATACTGAACGATGAAGAGGGCACCCAGGTGATGATCCTGTTTAGTGACCCTGAGCGCTCAAAGTCATTTCTCACCGACTTTCCGCAGTATGATGGTGGATTCATTGCAGAGGTCCCCTGGGTGCTGGAGCGGCTGGCAGATGGGATGGGGGTATCGATCAATCCGGATGGTGAGGACGGAATCGATCTCGATCCCGATACGATACGCCAGTTGGCCGGTCTCTATCGCGACCGGGGATGATCACGCATCAGCGCTCAAAGGCGACCTGATATCCACCATATTTACGGATATTGATCACACCGCCATCCAGAATCAGGTACTGCCCCTTGATACCCAGCAGTACGCCTTCGGCAACGGGATTTTTATCCAGATTGAATGTCTTCACCTTCTGTGGGTACTGCTCGACCGGGTAAACGATCTCGGTTACCGCCCCATCGGTCAGCCACTCGATTGAACCAGCTCCATGCTGGTCCGCAATGGCATCAATCTCACTGCCGCAAAGCTCAAGCAGCCGATCACGTTCCGCAGCCAGATCGACCGGGCCGGGTGTCCCCTTCAACATCCGCTGCCAACTGGTCTTGTCTGCCACATGCTGCTTGAGCACAACCTCAACCAGTCCTGCCAGCAGGCGCTCACGAACACGGAAAATCGGTAGTGCCTGTACCGCACCCTGATCGATCCAGCGAGTCGGGATCTGGGTTCCCCGGGTGATGCCCACCTTCAATCCCGAGGTGTTGGCAAGATAGACATAGTGATCCTGCAGACAGTGCTGCTCTCCCCAGCTTGCGTCGCGGCAGCTCCCCTGATGATAGTGGCACTGCTCCGGCTTGATGATACAGCTATCACACTCCGGCAGTGAACGAAAACAGGGATAGCAGTACCCCTGGTTGAAGCTCTTGCTGCTTTTGCGACCACAGGCGATACAGTGGATGGTGCCGCTATAGTGCAGTGATACAGGAGCACCGATCAGGGGGTTCATCGGCACCAACTGATCACCCACCGGAAGCTGATAGTCCACCACACGCTCCAGCGTAGTGACCATCTTTCTCAAGGGGCCGAGGTCAATGTCCCCCATCGTTACTGTGCGTCAGGTAGAGCGAGAGCCCGATCAACGCAATTCCACCCGCCATATAGAGCAGATCCAGCGGCGTATTGAACTCCATGGAGACCGTATGTTCAAAGAATTTCACGATCAGGATCATCAGGATCACCTTGGCCAAACGTGCCTTGAGGTCATCCAGGCTCTGAATGAGCAGGATATTGGAGGAGGTATTGTCCCCCTCTGCAGGCTCGATCTTGCTGATAAACAGCTCATAGAGCCCCAACGCAAAGATCAATAGAACAGTCGCCAGCAGATAACCATCCACAATCTCCACAATATGGGTCACGGTTTGGGCATGCAGCTCACTACGTGCATACCCTTCCATCGCAGGATCGGCATAATGCACCAGGTGAGACACCATATAGATGGCATCAACCGTGGCCATATAAAACATCGACAACGCTGCCAGCAGGCTTGAGAATACAGCGGTTAATACAACCAGCCGACTATTCCAGAGGGCTTTTTCAAATAGCTGTTCCATTATCCAGAATTCTCTTCAGACAAAACGAATGGCGCAAGCCTACTACAGTTTGTCGTTCATGAAAATTCAAAACTGCATGTGCCCGGTGAGATTCAACGTTAACCACATACCCATTCGGTCATTGATCTCGAAGAACATCCATAAACACACACTATTAGTGTGTTGATCATTATTTTAAATAGGCCCCCTGTCTGAAAACAAAACCATCTTCCGTGAAAGGGTCTCACAGTATAATGGGGCCGCCATGATCTCCATCCAATCAAAACAGCAATTCTATCGAGTCACTGCCCTGGGCAGCTATTTCATGTTATTAACACACCTGATGCTGTGGATGATCTGGCTGGCACCATCCCACCATTTTCCCACTGCACTGGTATTGATTGTGATGGTGGTTCCGCTGCTGTTTCCGCTCCGTGGTCTGCTGGACGGCAAAGCCTATACCCACGCCTGGACCGGTTTTTTAACACTCCTCTATTTCATTCATGGGGTGGGCGATTATGTGGTCAACCCCTCCGAGCGGCTCTATTCATCGATCGAGATTCTATTGAGCCTGGCACTGTTCTTCAGTTGTGCACTGTATGCCCGTAGCACGGGCACACAGCAGAAACAGATGGATAAGAAAAGAACTACTGAATAACTGATTACCAGCCTGCGGCTGGTAATCAGTTACGGGTATCGATGAATCGTTACCCCGCCTTATTCACCAAATAACCCATAAAACAAGGAGGCGCGCCCTCTA
>CAYFOR010000022.1:0-30642 GCA_964344785.1 uncultured Piscirickettsiaceae bacterium | reverse complement strand
CCAGATCAACCCTCTATGTTTTATCAGAATACGGAATCAGTTCACTAATTCAAGCAAAGATGAGCCTATCAGAAACCACAAAAATATTTACTATCAAACTGTTAAATTCATATCGGTACATGACAAACCCAAATCAATAAACAATAATAATTAATAAGGAACAGGCTCAAGTGAAAATAAGAATTAATATTACCAAGAAAATATTATCCCACAACATCCAGCTGCCGCACCCTGAACTCAACACCACAATCTGCAGCCAACTGCCGACACTTATCTATGTCTACCCCTTCCAGACCTTCGATCGCAGTAGCCGTTACCTGCGGAATCTGCCTTCCCGCCTCACGAAGAAACGCAAGCATCGCCTGAAACGACCCCTGTAGTTGAGGTTGACAGTGAAGATTATAAATCTCCTCATTCTGACCATTCATCGAAACCGACAGCGAATCAACCGCCCCTACCATCTCTGGTACCACATTACGTTTGTGAACCAGATTGGCCAACCCATCGGTATTGACCCTCGTCTTTCCCCCTTCCTGTTTAATCCACTTCGCCAGCTGTAGCAGTAGTTTCAGGCGCAACGTAGGCTCACCAAAACCACAGAAAACGATCTCTTCATATTGAGCGGGGTCACCAATGGCGGCCATGATCTCTTGATATTCAGGTCGATGATCGAACGTGAGATCGTAATCATGTACTTGCATTGTCCCCTGAGTCTTCGGACAAAACTCACAAACCAGCGTGCAGCGGTCGGTAATGCTGAGGTAGAGCCGATTCTCAATCGTATAAGTTATGGTCTGATGCGACATGGTGATATCTGCTGTAGTTTGCACATAAAAATTATTTTCCACAGCAATAGCAACATAGACAACTGTGATGATCAAACAATGATTGATTGATCTGCGTCAATAGACAACACATTTTTCCAATGTTACCTTTATGGGCAAATTACCGTATCTATCAATGCCATGAACCCTGAACTGCATGACCCTTTTGGTCGAAAGATTGATTACCTTCGCCTGTCAGTAACTGACCGCTGTGATTTGCGTTGTGTTTACTGTATGCCCCAGGGTTTTGATGACTATGAAGCACCCGACCACTGGCTCACCTTTGACGAGATTGAGCGTATAGTCGGGCTATTTGGCAGGTTAGGCGTCCATCGCATCCGACTGACAGGTGGAGAGCCACTGGTTCGAAAGGGGCTCCCTGAACTGGCTTCCCGTCTTGGTCAGCTACCTGGCATTAGAGATCTCTCACTGAGTAGCAACTGTGTCAGTATGGGGCGCCATGCAGTTTCACTGAAACAGGCAGGTGTCAGCCGCATCAATGTCAGCCTGGACAGCCTGAATCCTGAAAAATTCCAGGAAATCACCGGTGGCGGCAAGCTGAGCAAAGTACTGGACGGACTGATGGCCGCCAAGAGCGCTGGTTTCGATCCGATCAAGATCAATATGGTAATGATGCAGGGAGTCAATGACGACGAACTGGCCGATATGGTCGAGTTCTGTATCGAGCACGATTTCACCTTGCGCTTTATCGAGACAATGCCGGTTGGAGACACCGGATGTCGCGCCAAAGACTCCCACTACCTCGACCTTGAACTGGTTCGTCAGCAACTGGAAAAACGTTTTGATCTGATCCCAAGTGTCATGCCGGGGGGGGGGCCAGCTCGCTACTTCAAGGTAAAAGATACCCAATTCCATTTTGGCTTCATCACTCCAATCTCACAGCACTTCTGCGAGACCTGTAACCGGATCAGGCTTGCAACTGATGGCACATTATATATGTGTCTGGGCCAGGAGGAGAAATACGAACTACGTCCTCTTCTGCGGAGCGGTGCCAGTGATGATGATCTGATTGCTGCCATACATGACGCCTTGGCGCTCAAGCCGGAACGTCACGAGTTCAATGAAGATAAACAGGTTGTTCGCTTCATGAATATGACAGGCGGTTAACTCTCAATCATCCCCTGGTTCGCCCTCCAGCAACACCATCCTGTCTTCTGCCACACAAAACAGAGCGTAGAACTACATAGTGTATTTCGAACTCCCTGTATCGGCATCAGCGTTTCGCCACACGCAGCCGATAATTTACGATACTATCCAGCCTGATTGGTGCGGATAAACCTGTACAGAACCATTAGCTGTTTGTTGATTGTTGTCACTGCTCCCGGTTTAACCGCCTGCAACAGATTTAGGGCACTATCGGCTACTCACTGCATCACCGCCTGTAGTACTGACCGATTGAGCCTCTGCTTCGAGAAAAATGATATGGCGTTACTGGAAATTCTAAAACACCCTGACCCCAGACTCAGAAACAAGAGTGTTCCTGTAAAACAGGTTGATGATGAAGTCAGGGCAGTTGCCGGGGACATGCTGGAGACCATGTATGCGGCCCCCGGGATCGGCCTCGCCTCCATTCAAGTCAACGAACCTCGAAGCATTGTGGTAATCGATGTCTCTGAAGAGAAAGATCAGCCACTTACTCTGATCAACCCCAAAATTGTCTCCTCGGAAGGAGATGAAGAGCACGAAGAGGGCTGCCTATCCGTTCCAGGCATCTTCGAAACCGTCAACCGCTCCAAAACCGTCACGGTTGAGGCGCTGGATCTGCAGGGAAAATCATTCACAATCGAAGCAGATGGTATTCTGTCCATCTGCATCCAGCATGAACTTGAGCATCTGGAAGGGAAACTGTTTGTGGATCACCTTTCGAAGCTGAAACAGCAACGGATTCGCAAGAAGCTTGAAAAACAATCCAAGGAGACCATGTAATGCGGGTTCTTTTCGCTGGAACACCCGAGTTTTCAGTTACCGCACTGGATGCACTCATACACTCCGAACATGAGTTGGTTGGGGTCTATACCCAACCGGACCGTCCAGCTGGGCGTGGTCGCAAACTGAAAGCAAGTCCGGTCAAGGAGCGTGCAACCGAGGCCGATATTCCCATATTCCAGCCCAACTCGTTGCGCGATGAAACCGAACAGCAGCAACTGGCTTCGCTTGAAGCCGATTTGATGGTAGTCGTCGCATATGGCCTGATTCTGCCCAAAGCGGTGCTCAATACCCCCCGCTTCGGCTGCCTCAATATCCATGCATCACTACTGCCACGCTGGCGGGGCGCCGCACCCATCCAGCGTGCGATACACATGGGTGATGCAGAGACCGGGGTGACCATCATGCAGATGGACGAGGGGCTGGATACCGGTGATATGCTGCTAAAACGACACACCACGATTTCAGCAAGTGACAATGCACAAACGCTGCATGACCGCCTTGCCCAGCTTGGAGCCGAGGCACTGATGGAAACCCTACAGCAGATTGAAACGGGCACCCTGAGACCCGAACCACAGGATGATACAGAAGCCACGTATGCCGAAAAGCTTCAGAAATCGGAGGCTACGATCAACTGGAACATGCCTGCCCATCAGATATTGCGGCAGATCAATGCCTTCAACCCATGGCCCGTTGCACAGACACAGTGGAATGGTGAAGTGGTCCGAATCCGTAGTGCGTCACTGGCTGACACCAGCAGTAATGCGGCCCCAGGTTGTAGCGAGACAATCACCGCACAGGGAATCGACATCGCCACCGGAGAAGGCGTATTGCGTGTTCTGGAACTGCAGTTACCCGGTAAACGCTCCATGCCTGTTGCCGACTTTCTCAATTCCAGACCGCAATTGAAGGAGAGCGGGCTGCAGTTTGGCAACTAGCACTCGAACACAATGAGGCCTGGCCGTAACCCTCGTGCCGCTGCTGCCGCTGCCGTAGCGGCGGTGATTACCAACCACCACTCTTTGTCAGCCGCCCTGCCACAGGCCAGTACACTGCTGGAGCCCTCTGACCGGGCACTGGCACAAGAGGTCAGCTATGGAGTATTGCGCCATTACTACGAGCTGGATGGCCTCCTCAAACCGCTGTTAAAAAAGCCGTTCAAACGCAAAGATTCCGACCTCCACTCACTGTTGCTGGCCGGACTGTACCAGCTTCTGTATATGCGCCTGCCAGATCATGCCGTAGTGGCAGAGACCGTAGAGGCAGTTGCCGCACTCCAGAAAGAGTGGGCACGCGGCGTCATCAACGCAGTACTCCGCCGTTTCCAGCGGGAACGCGAACAACGCACCAACACTCCCAAACAGACACTGGCCGAAAAGGTCAACCATCCAGAATGGATCGTACAACGGATTCGTAACGCCTGGCCTGAACAGTGGCAACAGATACTGAATGCCAACCTCGAACGACCACCGATGACACTGAGAGTCAACCTGCAACAGCAGAGCCGTGACGAATACCTGAAACAGCTCCTGGAATATGACATCGAAGCGACATCTTCAAGCCATACTGCAACCACCATCTATCTGAACAGAGCCGTTGCCGTCTCTCAACTGCCCAGCTTTGAAAAGGGTGCCGCATCGGTACAGGACGAGGCGGCCCAGCAGTGCGCCAGCCTGCTTGATCCGCAACCTGGAGACTCCATTCTTGATGCCTGTGCCGCTCCGGGAGGAAAAACCGTCCATCTGCTTGAGCAGCAACCGGACATTGCCCGACTGACCGCACTGGACCATGATGAACAACGGCTGCAACGTGTGGAAGAGAACCTGCAACGCAATGGCATGGAAGCCACCCTGCTCTGTGGAGATGCAGCAGAACGCACATGGTGGGATGGTCACCAATATGACCGTATCCTGATTGATGCGCCTTGCAGTGCGACCGGGGTGATACGGCGTCACCCCGACATCAAACTGCTGCGCCGCAAGGGGGACGTGTCGCAGCTCAGTTCAACACAATCTGCTATTCTTGATAATTGCTGGGGATTACTGAAAACCGGGGGCACCCTGCTCTATGCCACCTGTTCACTCTTTCCGGAAGAGAACGAGCAGCAATTACAAAACTTTATCAGCAGACATGACGATGCATCCACCATTCCGATCACACGACCCTTCGGGATCGATACCGGACTGGGTATACAGATCCTGCCTGGAGACTCCAACATGGATGGCTTCTATTATGCCAAGCTGATCAAGAGATAGAACGGTGCGTACAACGTTATATTTCCTGCTGCTCTGCCTTTTACCCATCCGGGCTTCGCTGGCAGGGATCACCATTTCCGAGTCAGTGGTCTCTGAAGATGAGACCTCCGTCTGGATTGATGCACAGTTCAGCTATCAGATCGATGAACAGGTCGTCGAGGCAATCAAGAACGGCATTCCGCTGGTCTTCCGCGCCGAATACCGGATTGAGGAGGTTCGACCACTGTGGGAGGAGAACCTGATCATTGAGCGTATCGAACACCGTTTCATCCTCAGCTACCGTGAGTTCACCAATCGCTACTATCTGATCAGCCTGCAAAACAACTCCCACGGCACCTATGACACCCTGCAGACGGCACTGGAGCGTATTGAACGGCGCCACAGCGCATTGAAGATAGAGAAGAGCCGACTCAACAGACACCACAGCACTTATCAGGCTCGTATTCGTGCTTCGCTGGATGAATCCACACTACCTGAACTGATCCGTCCCTATCTATACGCTCCCCTGTTCTGGCCGGAGTGGAAATTGGATAGTGGCTGGCACGCCATACCGATCAAACTGCAGGACTAGTATTCCAACAACATGAGCAAGGGAAAAAGCAGGCTCTCACGCCATCCGATCGCACGGGCAATCACCATCATCGGCAGTATAGCTACACTGACCGCCTTTACGTTGCTCTCAATCGCGATCAACAATCCCAACACCATTGGCAGCCTCTTCCACTACATCGGTATTAGCAGTGCAATCGGCCTGACCACACTCTTTTCCACCATATCCTACAGCATCTATCAACTGTTTCAGCGTTTGACCTCTGGTGAATCCGGCTCAAAACTGCATGCCCGATTTGTGGGTATCTTCGCCTCACTGGCACTCATTCCAATCCTGATCCTCTCCCTCTTCACCACTCAGATCCTGAAGCAGCAGGATCGGGGGGAGGACGAGATTATCCACGCACTGGAGGGCTCCAGAGAGCTCTACAAGACCGCACTGAACGAGAAAAAGAAGCGCATCATCGAAAATCTCTATCAGATGGCAGAGATCCTCTCCACTGCACCCCGAGGCATGGTCGGGCTGCTGCTGGAGGAGGCCCGAGAAGAGAGCAAGGCGATGGAGCTGGTACTCTATGACTTCAGCGGCAAACAGATCGGTATCAGCAGCCTGCTGAGAGAGCCGGAACTGGTGCCCAAGCCACTCGACAACCTGATTATCGGCCAGGTGAATCAAGGGCTCGACTACCACAAGACCGAAGGGCATGAAGAGCTCGACCAGATCCTTCATGTGGTGATCCCGATCCACAACCTCACTGCAGAGGGCGGGGAGAGTCGTATTCTGTCATCCATCTATACCATCCCCAAACGGCTGGAGTTGAGCCAGCAGAAGATCAACGATGCCGTGATGCGCAACAAGAAACGGCTCTATCTGGATGACCAGCGCAATACCGTACACAACATTGCCTTTGTCCTGGTGTTGCTGCTTTCACTGCTCACTGCATTGTGGTTTGCCTTCTACTCGACCAAACGGCTGATTGCCCCAATATACAAGCTCGCCAAGGGGACCAAGTCGGTTGCTGCAGGAATCTATAACCAGCCGATTCCCAATCCATCCAAGGATGATCTCGGTTTCTTGGTCCAATCCTTCAATGACATGATGCTGAACCTGGACCATACCCATAAATTCCTGCGCGAAAGTCAGGAATTCATCGAACACCAGAACACGCGGCTGGAGGGTATCCTCTCCCATCTCTCTTCCGGAGTAATGGTGCTTGACCCGCAACGCCGTCTGGAACGTGCCAACACCATGGCCTGTACCATACTCGACAGCCGCATCACCCCGGTACCAGGTGTTCCCATTGATGTCGTCGCCCGAGACCATCCGATCATCACGCCACTGACCAACACCATACGTGGCCATATCCAGCAACAGGAGCATGAGTGGAATGACTCCATCACCATTACCACCTCAAAGGGGGTTCGTCACCTCTTCTGCCGAGGCAGCTCGTTGCTCGAGCACAGCAACCTGGAGGGATATATCGTCGTGTTCGATGATGTAACCGAGCTGGTTGCCGCACAGAAAAATGCCGCCTGGAGCGAGGTCGCACGACGGCTCGCCCATGAGATCAAAAATCCACTCACTCCAATTCAGCTCTCTGCCGACCGTCTGCGTCATCGCTATCTCGCCAAGATGGACCAGGAAGAGGGGAAGGTTCTGGACCGTGCAACCCATACCATCATTCAACAGGTGGATACCCTGAAACGAATGGTTCAGGCATTCTCCGATTATGCACGCGCTCCAAAGATGCAGCTGACCATGCTCGACCCTGCCCATCTGTTTGAAGAGGTGGTTGAGCTCTATCAGTCACAATATCCGGGCCATATCACCTTGAATATTGAACAACCACTGAAATCGATCGAAGCGGATATCGACCGGCTGAGACAGGTACTTAACAACCTGATCAAAAATGGCCTGGAGTCATGCGGAGATGAGAGAGTCGCCGATGTAACCCTCAGCGCCCAGACAGACGGCACCACCTTGCAGGTCAAAATCTGCGATAATGGAGGCGGGATTGATGAATCACTCAGGTCACAGATTTTCCAGCCGTACGCAACCACCAAACCAAAAGGTACCGGGCTGGGGTTGGCCATTGTGAAGCGTATTATTGAAGAACATCATGGGGAGATAGAGCTGATCACTTCAACTGTCCAGAATCAGGGAAGCTGCTTCAGGCTCTCACTCCCCAATCGTCACCATGCGACCAACCAGAACCAGATCGAGATACCGTTGAGTGAGGACAACCAGTGAAACCTTATATTCTTGTTGTCGATGATGAACCGGAAATCCGTAACACGGTACGCGATATCCTGGAAGATGAGGGGTTTGAAGTCGGTACTGCAGAGGATGGCACCTCTGCCCGACGTGCATTGCAGAATCGCCGTCCCGACCTGATCCTGCTCGATATCTGGATGCCGGATGTGGATGGCATCACACTGCTGAAAGAGTGGTCCGACCAGGAAGAGACGGAGTCACTTCCCATCATCATGATGTCTGGTCATGGAACGGTGGAAACCGCTGTCGAGGCAACACGGCTCGGTGCCTATGATTTTCTGGAGAAACCGCTTTCACTGGCCAAACTGCTGCTTACTCTCAATAATGCACTGGAGGCCTCACGCCTCAAACTGGAGAACATCGCACTGCAACAGCAGGGGCCGGTCGTTCTCTCGGAACCGACCGGCAAAAGCCAACTTCTGGCAGAGATCAAGGTAAGCGCCGACCGTATTGCCCAACACGCAATGCCGGTCTTGATTCAAGGGGAGTCCGGTGCGGGCAAAAAACTCTTCGCACGCTATATTCACCAACAGAGCCCTCAGCGGGATGGACCGTTTGTTGTCGTCTCTGCCGGCTCGGTTGCCTCTGAAAACACCAATATCGAACTCTTTGGCAGCGAGCAGAATAGTCAGATCCACTATGGAAGATTGGAACAGGCCAATCAGGGAACGCTCTTTCTCGAAGAGATCAGCGAGATGGCACTCAATACCCAGTCACGGCTGATTGGTGCACTGGAGGCGGGGAGCTTTCTGCGAGTGGGGGGAACCGAACCCATTCATCCCCGTTTTCGTATCATCACCTCGACCCAGAAGTGTCTTACCGACGAGGTCTCTGCAGGCAGATTCAGGGAAGACCTCTTTTTCCACCTCAATGGTGTCCCTCTTCAGGTTCCTTCACTGAGAGAACGTCCGGAAGATATCCTTGACCTGCTGAACTTTTATATTGATCACTTTACCCGCCACCATAACCTTCCTTATCGTATCTTTTCGATGGCTGCACTCAATCTGCTGCGCCAATATAGCTGGCCCGGAAACGTGCTGGAACTGAAGAATCTGGTGCAGCGCCTGCTGATCATGGGAAGTGATGGGGAGATCTCCCAGGAAGAGGTTGCTCCGATGCTTTCGATACAGACAGGGCTGCCCGGTACCGCCGCAGATTCTCCTGCCGTAGACGCCAGTGCTTTCCAACTTCCACTGAAGGCAGCCAGAGAGCGCTTCGAGTATGAATATCTGCTACACCACCTGATCGACACCAACGGCAATGTAACCCAGACGGCCGAGCGTGCGGGTGTGGAGCGCACCAATCTCTACCGCAAGCTGAAAGCACTCAATATCGACCCCAAAAATCTACCCGATAGCTGACCCGCAATGAATATCGTCATCCTTGGAGCTGGCTCCGTCGGTACCTCCGTCGCAGAAAATCTTGCACTGGAATCCAACGATGTCACCATGGTGGATACCAATGCCGAACAGCTTCACGCGCTTCAGGACCGTCTCGATATTCGTACGATTATTGGCCACGCCTCTCATCCCGACATCCTGGAGCAGGCAGGTGCAACAGATGCAGACATGCTGCTGGCCGTTACCGACAGTGACGAGGTCAATATCGTCGCTTGCCAGATTGCATCGATGCTCTTCAACACCCCCAACAAGATCGCACGTGTACGTGCACCGGAATATCTTGCACGCAAGGAGATCTTCCAGGGGGAGTCGGCTCCGGTCGACATGTTCATCAGCCCGGAACAGGTGGTGACCCAGTACATCCAGAAACTACTCAACCGCCCCGGCTCACTGCAGGTCCTCGACTTCGCCGATGGAATGGTTCAGATGGTGACGGTGCGTGCCTATTACGGCGGCCCACTGGTCGGTCATGAACTGAGGAATATTCGTGACCATATGCCCGATATCGATATGCGGTTTGTTGCCATCTTCCGCAAGGGGCGCCCAATCATTCCTAAAAGAGAGACCATTATCGAAGTGGATGATGAAGTCCACTTTGTCACCTCCAGAGAGCACATCATGCCGGTGATGCGTGAACTACGCCGCCTGGACCGCCCTTACCGAACCGTCATGATTGCCGGTGGAGGACATATCGGCAGCCTCCTGGCCAAAGCGATTGAAAGCGAACTGGAGGTCAAGATCATTGAACAGGACCCACGCAATGCCCAGCGTCTTTCAGAGGAACTGAGAGAGACCATCGTACTGCTTGGAAATGCCACAGACAAAGAGCTGTTGCTGGAAGAGAATATCGAGGATATCGATGTCTTTATCGCAGTGACCAGCGATGATGAGGCGAACATCCTCTCTTCCATGCTGGCCAAGCGCCTTGGAGCCCACAAGGTGATGACCTTGATCAATAACCCGGCCTACGCAACCCTGGTAGAGAGCGATATCATCGATGTAGCCATCTCTCCCCAACAGGTAACGATCAGTGCACTATTGGCTCGTGTACGTCAGGGGGACGTAGTGGTCGCCCACTCTCTGCGGCGTGGTGCTGCCGAGGCCACCGAGGCGGTGGTCCATCCGGAGTCGAAGGTGGTCGGTAAAATGGTTGAAAAGATCAAGCTGCCACGAGGCACCACACTGGGAGCAATCGTACGGGGAGACCGGGTTTTAATCGCCCATCATGACATTGTCATCGAACCGCATGACCACCTGATTCTATTCCTGATCGACAAGAATCGTATCCACGAGGTCGAGAAGCTGTTCCAGCCTGCCAGCAAATTCTCCCTGCTTTGACTGGTAACGCACCCTTTTAGCTCATGCAACCACTGGTCATACAACGGATTCTCGGGCTGCTGCTGATGGTCTTCAGCCTCTCCATGGTACCGCCCATTCTGGTCTCACTGATCTATGAGGATGGGGACCTCTTCCCCTTTCTGCTGTCAATGAGCATCATCATCCTCTCCGGCCTGATCATCTGGTATCCCGTACGCAATATCCGGAAAGAGCTCAGAGTGCGGGATGGCTTCCTGGTGGTCGTGCTGTTCTGGCTGGTGCTGGGAATCTCGGGTGCACTACCGTTGGCACTGGGGACCACGCCACATATGAGCATCACCGATTCACTGTTTGAATCACTATCCGGGTTGACCACCACCGGCGCAACGGTCATTACCGGTATCGATCAACTGCCCCAATCCATCCTCTACTATCGCCAGCAGCTGCAGTGGCTGGGCGGGATGGGAATTATCGTACTGGCCGTGGCCATTCTGCCGATGCTCGGCGTTGGTGGCATGCAGCTCTATCGGGCAGAGACCCCTGGCCCGATCAAGGACAGCAAGCTGACCCCACGCATCACGGAGACCGCCAAGGCACTCTGGTATATCTATCTGGGACTGACCATCGTCTGCGGGGTAGCCTACTGGCTGGCCGGCATGACCCCGTTCGATGCCCTGGCACACAGCTTCTCTACCGTGGCAATTGGAGGGTTTTCGACCCATGATGCCAGCCTTGGCTGGTTTGACAGCCCGCTGATCGAGGGCATTGCCATTGTCTTCATGCTCCTTTCAGGAATCAACTTCTCACTCCACTTTGTCGCTTTCAGTCGTTCTACCCTGCAGCCTTACCGTAAAGATGCCGAGTTCCGTACCTACATCTTTCTGCTCCTGGCCGCTGCACTGATCACCACACTATTCCTCTACTTCTCACAGACCTACAACGAGATTGGCGAATCGATTCGTTACGGCCTGTTTCAGGCAGTTTCCATCGGCACCACCACCGGTTTTACCACCACCTCCTACTATCTATGGCCCAGCTTTCTGCCGGTGATGCTGCTCTTCACCAGTTTTATAGGAGGCTGTGCGGGCTCCACTGCCGGTGGCATGAAGGTGGTCCGTTTCCTGTTGCTGGTTCGCCAGGGCATCCGTGAGATTGTCCGGCTGATTCACCCCAGTGCACAGATACCGGTCAAAATTGGCGATAAGCCGCTACCGGAAAGGGTGATTTCAGCGGTGTGGGGCTTCTTCTCCCTCTATGTCGCCAGCTTCAGCATCATGTTGTTGCTGCTGATGGCCATTGGTCTTGACCAGGTTACCGCCTTCTCCGCACTGGCTGCCTGCATGAATAATCTCGGTCCGGGACTCGGCGATGTCGGTGCCCACTACGGCGATATCGATGACAGCGCAAAGTGGATTCTTACTTTTGCAATGCTGGTCGGGCGACTGGAAGTCTTCAGCATCCTGGTACTGTTTTCACCCGCCTTCTGGAAGAAATAGTGGTACAGATCAGGTAGGTGAACCACCCGCCATCTCCTGCTGCAACCGCTGCCAAACCGCATCGGGTTCAATCGATTCGAAACAGGCTGGCTCAACAGCTGCACGCCCAGTGTAGTGGCACTTCCGCTTCAGACAGGGTGCACACGACAGGGTAGAGACCACCTGTTGCTGGTGTCGGCCCCTGGTCCCCGTCAATATCGAACTGGTTGCACCATAGAGTGTGATGGACGGCATCTCCAAAGCGGCCGCCAGATGTGCCAGACCCGAGTCCACACAGACGGCACCGGAGGCACGCTGAAACTGTCGCAGCAGCTCTCCAAGCGAGCCTCTGGGTAGAATCTCGGCATCACGCCCCGCTGCAATGCGCTCCGCCCGCCCCCGCTCGATCTCATTCCCCCATGGCAACAGTATCCTGTATCCTGACCGGTTCACCTGATCAGCCAACCTCAACCAGTAAGACTCCGGCCAGTGTTTGGTCTTCCAGGTCGTGCCATGGACAAACAGAATCGCCCGCTCTCTATCTGCCGTACGTTTCCCCACTAATCCTGAATCAGGTTCACCATCCGGCAGCGCATAGCCAAGGGCAAGGGCGAAAAGCCTGCGCAGACGGGTAATCGCATGCTCCCCTTTTGCAACGGCCAATGGACGATCATAGAAACGACTGACCAACGGTTCCCTGGCAGATGCCTGATCCAGACCAATACTGCGACCCCGTGCCATCCAGGTGATCACCCCACTCTTGATCAGTCCCTGTGCATCCAGCACAAGGTCATACTCTCTCAATCGCAGTGCCTTTTTAAAACCACCCCACTCTCCACTGATGACACACTTCAACGGGGATTTTCGCCATCGGCGAATCGCAACCGGAATCACCCGATCCACAGCAGGGTGCCATGCCGGTACCTCGACAAATGCCTCCTCGACCACCCAGTCAAACACGATATCGGGGATCGCCGCCGCTGCGTCACTGAGTGCCGGCAGTGTATGGAGCAGATCACCCAGTGATGAGGTCTTGATCAGCAACACTCTCATCTACTGCTCCAGCCCATCAATCACCTCCAATACCTGACCAGGCAGCAGTTTATTAAGGCAATCTGTATGCCCGAGAGGGCATTCCCGTTTAAAACAGGGGCTACACTCAAGGTTGAGATCAAGGATCTTTGCAGTGCGACTCAGCGGTGGAGTAAAGCCGGGATCGGATGAGCCATAGATGGCGATCAGTTGGCGTTCCAGTGCAGCCGCCACATGCATCAGCCCGGAGTCGTTACCAACAACCAGATCCGCCAGTGACATCAGATCGACCGCCTGCTCCAGTGTCGTGATTCCCGCCAGATTGTAGAGATTCTGCGTATCACCGGAAGCCACTGCAACCTGTTCACAGATCTGCTGGTCCTTTTTCGAACCGAGCAGCCATACCTGCCACCCCTTACCAATCTGCCGCTTCGCCACCTCTGCAAAGTATGCGGCAGGCCACTGTTTGGCCGGCCCATACTCCGCTCCTGGACAGAGCACCAGCAGCTTTCCACTGGGTCTGACGAGCTGAACCGCTTGTAGTGCCTGATCGACCGTCTGTGGATCTACCAACAGCCTTGGCTCAGGAATCTCGGGCAGTGGCTGCTGATGTGCAACGGCCAGAGAGACAAAACGCTGTACCGTCATGGGCAACTGCTGCTTGTCGAGCCTGCGCAGGTCATTCAACAAGCCATAACGCATCTCGCCCTTGAAACCGGTGCGTTTGGGGATTTTTGCCCAGAATGGCACCAGTGCCGACTTCAACGAGTTGGGTAGGAGGATGGCCTGATCATACTCAGCAGCGCGCAGACGCCTGCCCAACCGATAACGCTCGCCAAGCCCCAGGCGACCATGCCCCAACGGCATCACAATACCACTGTGAACCTCCGGCATACGCTCCAGCAATGGCAATGACCATTCCGGTGCCAACACATCGATGGCTGGCGCTGGCTGACGCTGCTTCAGCACCTTGAAGAGGCTTTGTGCCATCACCATATCCCCCACCCAGGAAGGGCCGACGACAAGGATCTTCTCAGACATCGTAATTCACCAGTATCCGTAACTGGTTACCAGACACCTATGATCCGTTAAGGATATCCAGGTAGGACTTGACCCCTTCCTCAACACTCAGGAACGACTCCCGGTACCCCACCTCTCGCAGTGCCGAGATATCCGCTTCGGTAAAGCTCTGATAGGCCCCCTTGAGATGATCCGGGAAGGGAATGTATTCAATACTGCCACTGCCATGCCAGGAGATGACCGCATTGGCCATGTCGTTAAAGGATTGTGAGCGACCGGTACCGAGGTTGAAGATCCCGGAACGGTCCGGATGGTCATAGAACCAGAGATTGACCTTGACGGCATCCCCTACATAGACAAAATCACGCCGCTGTTCACCACTCCCATAGCCATCACAACCGGCAAACAGCCGTGCGACACCATCCTCCTTGATCTGGTTATTGAAGTGAAAGGCCGTACTCGACATGGTCCCCTTATGCTGCTCACGGGGTCCATATACATTGAAATACCGGAAACCGACCACCTGACTCTTTATCTCGGGCTGAAGACGCCTCACATATTGATCAAACTGGAACTTGGAGTAGGCGTACATATTGATCGGATGCTCAAACTGCCGATCCTCCACAAAGGTGGTCCCTGCACCATAGACCGATGCAGAAGAGGCATAAAGATACTGAGCACCATGGCGGAGACACCAGTGGAGCAGTGATTTGGAGTACTCATAGTTGTTCTTCATCACGAAGTGACCATCCCACTCGGTCGTTGCCGAGGTTGCCCCTTCATGGAAAATCGCCTTGACCTCACCAAACGATTCATCGCCATTGATTCGATCGATAAAGTCGAGACGATCCATATAGTCTGCAATATCAAGATCTGCAAGATTGCGCATCTTGTGACCATTGGTCAGGTTGTCGACCACCAGAATATTGCTTTCACCACGCTCGTTGAGTGCCTTGACGATATTGCTGCCGATAAAGCCGGCACCACCGGTTACGATAATCATGAATTCTCCTTGATCTTCTCAACGATCGATGTGGTCGAGTGGCCCTCGATAAATTGCAGAATCTGCACCGAACCACCATTTTTCAACACACAGGGGCCACCGGCCACCTCTTCCGGTAGGTAATCCCCACCTTTTACAATCACATCCGGCAGCAGTTTGCAGTAGAGCCGCTCCGGCGTCTCCTCGCTGAAGGAGACCACCCAATCAACACTCTCCAGTGCAGCCAGCAGGGTCATTCTTGACTCCAGACCGTTGATGGGCCTTCCCTCCCCCTTGAGCTGCCGTACCGACTCATCCGAATTGACCGCGACCACCAATCGGTCTCCCAGACGCCTTGCCTCTGCAAGATAGGCCACATGTCCCGGATGGAGCAGATCGAAGCAGCCATTGGTCATGATCACTTTTTCACCCCGTACCTGCGCACTACCGATCGCCTTCAGCAGTGCATCCTCATCCAGTATGCCGAAACCCGACATCTCGGGATCATGGGCCGCATGGTGCAGCTCGGCCACCGATGTGGTCGAGGTTCCCAACTTGCCCACCACGATACCGGCGGCCAGATTGGCAATGGTCACGGCATGACGACAACCGATACCGGACGCCAGTCCTGCTGCGAGTGTTGCAATTACGGTGTCTCCGGCACCGGTGACATCATACACCTCACGTGCATGAGTTGGCTGATGGAACGGTGGATTGCCCTGCTCCAGCAGGGTCATCCCGGACTCCCCACGGGTTACCAGCAGTGATTCCATCTCCAGTTGCTGACGCAGTTGCTCTCCACGCTCGACAATCGTATCACTCTCTCCACCCTTGCCGGCCACCGCCTCAAACTCGGAGAGATTGGGAGTCATCAGGCTTGCGCCACGATATTTGCTGAAATCGGTCCCTTTGGGATCAACCAGCACCTTCTTGCCCGCCTCCCTGGCAAGCTGAATCAACTGCTGTACCTCACCCAGTGTTCCCTTGCCATAATCGGACAGCACCACCGCTCCACAAGATGGCAGCAGTGCCTTGAAAGAGGCCATCAAGGTATCAAACGAGATCGACTCAAGTCTCTCTTCAAAATCGAGGCGGATCAACTGCTGATGTCGGCTCAATACCCGAAGCTTGGTTGCCGTTCGGATCTCCGGTTCACGCTGGAATTGACATTGAACCCCACGACGCTCAAGCAGGCCCTGCAGCACGTCCCCTTCGGCATCGGTTCCTACGATACCAAGCAGTGTCACTTTGCCCCCAAGTGCCGCAATGTTCAGTGCAACATTCCCTGCCCCACCGGGCCGCTCCTCAATCTCTTTCACATGCACGACCGGTACCGGTGCCTCCGGCGAAATACGCTCAGCACCCCCCGACCAGTAGCGATCCAGCATCAGATCACCCACCACCAATGTATGACCTGGAGAGAAATCCGGAATTGTCAGATTGATTTCCATGCCGCTTCCACCCGTTGGCACCAGTAGTGGCCAATCAGGATATGTGCCTCCTGAATTCTGCCGGTCACCGATGAGGGAACCCGTATGGCCTGGTCGACCACATCGGCCACCTGCCCCCCCTCTTCACCGGTCAAACCGATGGTTGCCGCCCCCACCATTTTCGCCTGCTTCAGCGCCAGCACCACATTGACACTATTGCCTGAGGTCGAGATGCCGACAACCAGATCCTCCGGTCGTGCCAGCGCCTCAACCTGTCGAGCAAAGAGCTGGTCAAAACCAAAATCATTTCCGGTGGCTGTCAGAATCGAGCTATCGGTGGTCAGTGCAATGGCAGGCAACGCAACACGCTGTGTCTCATATCGGACAATCAACTCCGCTGCAATATGCTGGGCATCGGCTGCACTTCCACCATTCCCCATCAGGAGGATCTTCCCCCCCTGCTGCAGGGTGCGGACAATCTGCTCTGCCGCCTGATCAATCTCCGACTCCAGAGCAGCAAGCCCGGAGATGGTCTGCTGATGCTGTTGAAGTAGCGTACTGAACATTATCTACTGAGCACCCATCGGTACGATTTCTGGAGTTCCATCCTCAAACACGGTCAGCACATCAGCTATCGTGCCCAAACAGGTCGCGAGTCACCACCTTGTCCCCGACATCGGCAATCTCATCCGACATCCGGTTGGCAATAATGACATCGGACTGTGCCTTGAAGGTTTCGAGGTCATTGACAACCCTGGAGTGGTAAAACTCCTCTTCATCCAGTACAGGCTCATAGACAATAACCGGAATTCCCTTGGCCTTGATCCGCTTCATGATCCCCTGAATCGAAGAGGCTCGAAAGTTGTCCGAACCACTCTTCATGATCAGCCGGTAGATACCAACCACATCAGGATTTCGGGCAATGATGTTGTCGGCAATAAAATCCTTGCGGGTTGTATTGGCATCGACAATGGCCTGAATCAGGCTATTGGGTACATCCTTGTAGTTGGCCCGCAACTGCTTGGTATCCTTCGGCAGGCAATACCCGCCATAGCCAAAGGATGGATTGTTGTAGTGGGTACCAATCCGAGGGTCCAGCCCCACCCCTTCGATAATATGACGGGTATCGAGGCCATGGACCTGTGCATAGGTATCCAGTTCATTGAAGTAGGCCACCCGCATCGCCAGATAGGTATTTGAGAAGAGCTTGACCGCCTCCGCCTCGGTAGAGTCGGTAAAGAGCACCTGAATATCCTCTTTCTCCGCCCCCTCGACCAACAGATCGGCGAAGACACGTGCCCGCTCCGACTGCTCACCGACAATGATGCGGGAGGGGTGAAGGTTGTCATAGAGCGCCTTGCCCTCACGCAGAAATTCCGGTGAGAAAATGAGGTTCTTGCATCCCATTTCACTGCGGATACGTTCTGTATAGCCGACAGGGATGGTGGATTTGATCACCATGACGGCATCCGGATTGATCGCCTTGACATCACGGATGACCGATTCGACCGAACCGGTGTTGAAGTAGTTGGTCTCGGTATCGTAATCAGTCGGGGTGGCAATGATGACAAAATCGGCCCCCTGATACGCACTCTTCTTGTCCAGTGTTGCCGTAAAGTTGAGATCGCGACTCTTGAGAAACTCCTCAATCTCCACATCCACAATCGGAGATTCGCCCCGATTCAGCATCTCGATCTTTTCCGGAATGATATCGAGAGCAACCACTTCATGGTTCTGGGCCAACAGCATCGCATTGGAGAGCCCCACATAACCCGTACCCGCTACCGCAATTTTCATCAATGACTCCCCAAAATACTAAATATAGTCCAACCAGTCGTTATGCCCATGCAGGCGCCCATGCACCAGATCGAAATAGAGTGTCTGCAACTCCTCCGTAACCGGTCCGCGCTTTCCTTCTCCAATCGCACGATTATCCAGTTCACGAATCGGTGTCACCTCTGCGGCCGTCCCTGTGAAGAATGCCTCATCTGCAGTATAGACCTCGTCTCGGGTGATTCGCTTCTCACGTACCTCCACACCAACCTTTTCGGCCAACATCATCAGGGTCTGCCGGGTGATGCCATCCAGTGCCGAAGTCAGCTCAGGGGTATAGATTACGCCGTTACGAACGATAAACAGATTCTCCCCACTCCCCTCGGCAACGAAGCCATCCACATCCAACAGCAGCGCCTCATCATAACCATCTTTCAGCGCCTCATTCAGTGCCAGCATCGAATTGATGTAGTGACCATTGGCCTTTGCCTTGCACATGGTGACATTGACATGGTGGCGGGTGAAGGATGAGGTCTTGATCCGAATCCCCTTTTCCAGATTCTCGGCGCCCAGGTAGGCCCCCCACTCCCATGCAGCAATGATCAGGTGGACCTTCAGATTGTCGGCCCTCAGCCCCATCCCCTCGGAACCATAAAAGGCCATTGGCCTGATATAGCCACTCTCCAGGCCATTCTCCCGAACGGCTGCCCGAGTCGCCTCATTGATTTCGACACGACTCCATGGAATCTCCATATCCATGATGTGGGCGGAACGAAAAAGGCGGTCCGTATGATCCGCAAGACGAAATATTGCTGGGCCATGCTCGGTCTTATAGGCGCGAATACCTTCAAAGACCCCCATTCCGTAGTGCAAAGTGTGTGTCAGAACATGAACCTTGGCCTCACGCCATGGCACCATATCCCCATCCATCCAGATCACACCATCACGATCGTCCATCGACATCACGCATACTCCAGCAACAGGTTATTGAAATCAAATCAATGAAGTGAAAATAGAGGGCGCATTATACTCGTAATTGACTGACATTGCGGCCGCCACACTTCAGCGAAACCTGCAAAGCAGGTACTCGGGCTTGGTGTGATATGATCGCGCCCCCGTTGATACAAATACGAAACCAATTCTAGCAGAGGGATTATGCAATGTTTTCAAAGGATCAGACCATAGCCGAGTATGACGAAGCGCTCTGGGGCGCCCTGCAGAGCGAAGTACGCCGACAGGAAGAGCACATCGAGCTGATCGCCTCGGAAAACTATACCAGCCCACGGGTAATGGAGGCGCAGGGCTCTCAACTGACCAACAAGTATGCCGAGGGATACCCTGCCAAACGCTATTATGGTGGCTGCGAGTATGTCGATATTGCCGAACAGCTCGCCATTGAACGGGTAAAGACACTCTTTGGTGCGGACTACGCCAATGTACAGCCACACTCCGGTTCCCAGGCCAATGCCGCTGTCTACATGGCCCTGTGTGCCCCGGGAGATACCATTCTCGGCATGAGCCTGGATGCCGGAGGGCACCTGACGCATGGTGCAAAGCCCAACTTCTCCGGAAAGATCTATAACGCCATCCAGTATGGTCTCGACAATGAGACCGGGCTGCTCGATTATGAGCAGATGGCGCAGCTTGCCCGTGAACACAAGCCAAAAATGATCGTCGCAGGTTTCTCCGCCTACTCTCGCGAGGTGGACTGGCAGAAATTCAGAGATATTGCCGATGAGGTTGGTGCCTACCTGTTTGTTGATATGGCCCATGTGGCTGGCCTGATTGCAGTGGATGAATACCCAAGCCCGGTACAGATCGCCGATGTAACCACATCCACCACCCACAAGACCTTGCGGGGACCACGTGGTGGCATCATCCTGGCAAAATCGAACCCGGAGATCGAGAAAAAACTCAACTCACTGGTCTTCCCCGGTACCCAGGGGGGGCCACTGATGCATGTCATCGCCGCCAAGGCGGTTGCCTTCAAGGAGGCGCTCGATCCCTCATTCAAGACGTACCAGCAGCAGGTCAAACGCAACGCACAGGCAATGGCACAGGTCTTTCTCGACCGGGGATATGATGTGGTCTCTGGAGGAACCGACAATCACCTGTTTCTGGTCGATCTGATCAAACGTGGCATCACCGGAAAGGAGGCGGATGCGGCACTCGGTGCAGCCAACATCACCGTCAACAAGAATGCGGTACCGAATGACCCTCAATCCCCATTTGTCACCAGTGGCATCCGCGTGGGCACCCCTGCAATCACCACGCGGGGATTTAGGGAAGAGGAGGCGACCACCCTGGCAGGCTGGATGTGTGATGTGATGGATGATGTCCATAACAGCCGCGTGATTGAATCTGTGAAGGAGCAGGTGCTGTCACTCTGCTCCAAGTTTCCGGTCTACCAATAGATGCGCTGCCCCTTTTGCAAAGCCGAAGATACCCGCGTCGTCGATTCCCGGCTGGTGGGCGAGGGTGACCAGGTGCGTCGAAGGCGAGAGTGCCAGGCGTGTAACGGACGCTTTACCACCTTCGAAAAGGTCGATCTGGTTACCCCACGCATCATCAAACAGAATGGCAGTCGCCAACCCTATGATGAAGAGAAGCTCCGACGCGGCTTCCTCCGTGCCCTGGATAAACGGGCTGTTTCCACACAACAGATTGATGACGCAATCGAGCGGATAAGACATCGTCTGCACAAGGCTGGGGAGAGAGAGGTTCAATCGATGGAGCTGGGGCGCTGGGTCATGGATGAACTGCGCAATCTTGATGAAGTCGGATACATTCGCTACGCATCGGTCTATCGAAGATTTCAGGATGTCAGCGCATTTCGGGAAGAGCTGGAGCGGCTGGAACAGAGCACCCGAGTGGGCCATAACGATAATCAACTTGAACTGCTGGATGGTGAGGATCGCAATCCATTCAATCAGCAAGAGGAGTGAAGATGCCCTTTAGTGCAGATGACCATCTGTGGATGGCCCATGCACACCGCCTGGCGGCCAGGGGTCTCTACACCACCCACCCGAATCCACGTGTCGGCTGTGTGCTGGTAAAAGATGGCAAGCTCATTGGTGAGGGCTACCATGTTGAGGCTGGAGGCTGGCATGCCGAGATCCACGCCTTGCACGAGGCAGGAGAACAGGCGACAGGAGCAACTGCCTACGTTACGCTCGAACCCTGCAGCCATCAGGGCAGAACCCCACCCTGCTCGGATGCATTGATCGCAGCAGGGATAGAACGGGTCGTCATTGCACTGGAAGATCCCAATCCGGCCGTGGCAGGGAGAGGCATTCAACGATTACAAGATGCCGGAATCGTAGTGCAAAGCGGACTGCAGGCGGACGGCTGTGAACAACTCAATCCGGGGTTTCTCAAGCGGATGCGCCATGGACGCCCCTATGTGCGTGTCAAGATGGCACAGAGCCTTGATGGCCGGACCGCCATGGCCTCCGGTGAGAGCCAGTGGATTACCGGCCCGGAGGCGCGCTACGATGTGCAGCGCCTGCGAGCACAGAGTGCTGCAATCATGACTGGTGTCGGTACCGTGCTGACAGACAACCCATCCCTGAATGTACGGGAGCTGAATGCACGCTTCAAGCAGCCGTTAAGGGTCATACTGGACCCGCAGGCGACAACCCCTCCCCACGCAATACTGTTCTCCATACCGAGCCCAATCCTGATAGCCGTTGCGGAAGATGCACAGATTCCTGAAGCATGGCTGCACAATGAACAGATCTCCCTGTTGCCTCTCTCTGCCAGTGGGGATCGACTCGATCTCTCCAGACTGATGGAGGTATTGGCAGACATGGAGATCAACGAGGTACATGTGGAGGCAGGTGCCACTCTCAGTGGTGCACTGATTGAGCAACAACTGGTGGATGAACTGGTGATCTACACTGCGCCTCTCCTTCTGGGAAGTGACGCACGTCCGCTGTTTCATTTACCACTCGCATCGATGAGCGAGAAGATTCGGCTGAAACGCGTCGATCAACGGATGGTTGGCAACGATCAGAGAGTTGTTCTAAAGTTGGACTATTGAGTTCTAAATTTGGACTATTGGAATGAATCAGTGATAATGCACTGGTTGAATACAAGGCGGTTGACATTCCATACAGGCAGGACAAACTGCTGATAAAACACTGGTCGACAAGGGGGATGAAAGGTATCGTTTTTTCCGAATTCATCGAAATGGTGGAAGAGAAGTTTTCACCAGAGATTGCCGATGAAATCATTGAGTCGGCCTCATCCAAGCTGGATTCCGGAGGAGCCTATACCCAGGTAGGGGTGTACGACCATTTGGAGCTGGTTGAACTGGTATCAGAACTCTCAAACAAGACGGAAATACCCGTAGCGGAGCTGGTCACAGCCTTCGGCACCCATCTTGCCAGCCGTTTTGCCGCACTCTACCCCACTTTTTTTGAGTCCGTACACTCCACATTCGATTTCCTGGAAAGTGTCGACAGCCATATTCATAAAGAGGTACTCAAACTCTATCCTGATGCAGAGCTGCCACGTTTCTTCACAAACCGGGAGGGTGACAACCGTCTGGTCATGGAGTACCAATCCAACCGTCCTTTCTCTTCGTTGGCCAAAGGACTGATTGAAGGCAGTGGTATCCATTATGGCGAAAGGCTGACGGTTGAGGAGGAGGATCTTTCCGGTGGTGAAGGGAATCACATGCGCTTTGTGATTACCAGAAATGAATAACCTGGACAACGTGACAAACGAAACAGAAGAACTCGAAAAGAAAATTGCTCTTCTCGAACGACGCTTCAAGCGTGAACGTATCGCCCGCAAAGAGGCGGAACAGGTGCTGGAGGAGAAGAGCCTGGAGCTCTACGAGACCAACCAGTTACTGCAGGCCGAGAATCGTCGTATCTCTCACCTGATCCAGGCACTGCCCGTAGCGATGATGCTCTACAACAGCAACATCGTCCTCTCTGCCAATCCAGCCTTTCACGAGCTGTTTCGAGAGTGGCCTGAAGGACGCTCCGTAGAAGGCTATGGAAATGAGCTGGGGCTACCACTCACAGTGCATCCCGATGACCGTATCCAGCATGAAATTCACACTGGTGACACAACGACAACCGTATTGGTTCAGTTTGTCCCATTAACAGAGGGGCATGATGACGACACGGATCACGGTACGCTGATGGTGGCAATCGACATCAGTGACCGGATCAAGATGGATCAGGCCCAGCAGTATGCTGCCTTCCAGGCAGGTATTGCCGAGATGAGCGCATCCATTCTGCACAATATCGGCAATATCGTCACGGGCATGCATGGTTCACTGATGCAACTGGGCAGATTGCCGGCACAGATTGAACGTCTGGAAAAAGGGCTGATCAAGGCTGAACAGCGAGCCACCTCTGTGCTCGAAGAAAAAAACCAGGATGAATACGAGAGCCAGGTTCAGCGCGACCAGCAGGTGATTCAGGCCACCATCAAGATTCTCAGTGGGCTTAGAGCTGAAGACAAGATGCTGCAATACCTCGATAAACTTGAACTGGGTGTACATCACATCGGTGAGATTATCCAGTTACAGCAAAAGGCAGCCCGGCCGGAGACTCATATCACGCGCTTCCACTTCCCCTCGATGCTGGAGGATACGTTCAGCCTGATTCATGATCGTATCGACAAATTTGGTATCGAGGTGATACAAAATCTGGACCCGGATATCCAGCATGTGGAGTTGCCGAGAAACCCCATGATTCAGATGGTGATGAACTTCATCAAGAACAGTATGGAGGCCATTGGACAGCGTATCCGATCCGAATATGACCATAAGGGGCGGATCGAGATTGTACTCGAACATGCACGCGATGGAGGTCTCAGGCTGACCATTATCGATAATGGCTGTGGTATCGAAGAGGATCGGCTCGAATCGATCTTCAAATTCGGAGAGACCGACAAACAGCATGGAAGTGGTTACGGTCTCCATTCGGCTGCAAATTTCGTACGTTCACTGGGGGGGGATATCCACGCCCGGAGCCAGGGTGAAAACATGGGAGCAACCATGGTCGTTGAGTTCCCACAACGTGTGAAGGCTTAACCCGTAATGATGCCGAACCGTGTACCACGCCTGCTGATTGTCGACGATGACCCCAGAATTCTCGACTTTTATCGGGAGGCGCTTGATCTTGCACGCACCGAAGAGGAGCTGGAGGCAAATCAGGAGATCGACGAGATGTTCTCTCTGCTCGAAGAAGAAGACGACGAACAGGAAGAGGATAAGCCAAACCGATATCATGCCGTCACCGCAACACAGGGGCTGGAGGCGTTACGTCTCTTCACCGAAATGGAGATGGCCGGAACCCCATTCGACCTGGTGCTGGTCGATATGCGGATGCCACCAGGAATCGATGGCCTGGAGACGGCACTTGAGCTGAGGAAAAAGGCACCGGAATTACCCATCATCTTCTTTACCGCATACAGTGACTATCGTGATGAGCATCTGGAGGAGAAGGTGGGCGGCCGCTATCGTCTGTTGCGTAAACCGATGGCGCATGAAGACCTGATCCATGAAGTGGAGATGCTGCTACCGGCGGAACTCTCCTCTCTCTGAAGGGTATAGCACTCAGCCAGCCCTCCAAGCTGTGATACCATCCACGCATGTTCACCGGAATCATTGAAGCCATTGGCACGATCAGCCGCATTGAGCCCAAAGGGGGCGATGCCCGCTACACCATTGATACCGGGAAGCTTGATCTGAATGATGTACAGCTGGGCGACAGCATCGCTGTCAATGGTGTCTGTCTGACTGCCATTCAGCTTCCAGGCAGCAGTTTTGTTGCCGATGTCTCCGGGGAGACCCTCTCGCGTACTGCCTTCAAGCAATTACAGACAGGCTCTCTGGTCAATCTGGAAAAGGCATTAACCCCCTCAACAAGACTGGGGGGGCACCTGGTCAGTGGCCATGTTGACGGTGTAGGCGAAGTGACAAGCCGCTCAGAGGATGGCCGTTCCGTCCGCTTTGAAATCAAGTCACCCGACTCACTGGCACGATATATAGCAGAAAAGGGATCGATCACTGTCAATGGCATCAGCCTGACGGTCAATCGTGTAAACGGGGCAACCTTTACACTCAACATTGTTCCCCACACCCTGCAAGAGACCACCATGGACCAATTTGTAGTCGGTACCCAGGTCAATCTGGAGGTTGACCTCATCGCACGCTATCTGGAGAGAATCATGCTGGGTGAGCGCGCTGCAGAACCGAATGCCGAGGGGGTCACCATGGCCTTCCTCGCCGAGCATGGATTTACAGGGAAGTAGTAAGCTAGTAATGGAACTCAACAGTACAGAAGAAATTATTGAAGATATCCGTCAAGGCAAGATGGTGGTGCTGATGGATGATGAGGATCGTGAAAATGAAGGCGACCTGATCATGGCTGCCGACAGGATCACCGCAGAAGATATCAACTTCATGGCCCGCTTCGGGCGTGGTCTGATCTGCCTGACACTGACCCGTAGTCGCTGCGAACAGCTCAACTTACCACTGATGGTGAGCGGTAATAGCGACCTGCATGGCACCAACTTTACCGTCTCCATTGAGGCTTCCGAAGGGGTGACCACCGGCATATCGGCAGCAGACCGTGCCGTTACCGTAAAGGCTGCAACAGCCAACGATGCAACCCCTGACGATATTGTAATGCCAGGCCATATCTTTCCATTAATGGCTCAACCTGGCGGTGTGCTGACCCGTGCCGGACACACTGAGGCCGGATGTGATCTGGCCCGCCTGGCTGGCTTCGAACCCTCTTCGGTTATTGTCGAGATCCTGAACGAGGACGGCACCATGGCCCGCCGTCCTGACCTGGAACAGTTTGCCGAAGCACATGGGCTCAAACTGGGCACGGTTGCCGATCTGATTGAGTACCGCATCCGTAACGAGAAGACCGTAGAGGCAGAAGCGGAGAGCGATCTGGATACCCAATATGGTCACTTCAATGTAAAGGCATATCGGGAAGCGATCGACGGAGAGGTCCACCTGGCACTGGTAAAAGGAGAGATCGACCCTCAACAGCCGGTATTGGTTCGAGTACATATGCTCGATACCTTATGTGATCTGTTTGCTGCAGAGGGTGAAGGGTGTGGACACACGCTGAGCAAGGATATGCGCCGAGTGGCCGAAGAGGAAAACGGTGTACTACTGCTGCTACGCAAGGAAGAGGATGGTCGCGACCTGATCGAACGAATTCGCAATCATCAGGCTGGAGAGCAGCGAAAGCGCAAGGGCTCGGGTGATCTACGTGATTTCGGGGTGGGTGCACAGATTCTGCTGGATCTTGGAGTACGCAAAATGCGTGTATTGGGGACACCACGAAAGATGCATGCCCTCTCCGGGTTTGGACTGGAGGTTACAGAGACGGTTTCATATTAGTTATACTGCACGGACAGGAACTACTCTCCATATTTAATGAGGATGAATGATGAATAGTGATGTGAAAGTGACCGAAGCCAATTTGAATGTAGAAGAGGGGCGCTTCGGGATCGTCGTCTCCCGCTTCAACAGCTTTGTTGTCGAGAGCCTGCTCAGTGGTGCCATCGATACCCTGGTTCGACACGGTGCCAAGGCAGAAGATATCCACGTGGTCCGGGTACCGGGTGCATTCGAGATGCCGATCGCTGCCCAGCGTATGGCAGAAGGTGAGTATGACGCCATTATTGCCATCGGTGCAGTCATTCGTGGAGGCACCCCTCACTTTGATTATGTCGCTGGTGAGGCAACGAAGGGATTGGCCACAGTCTCTCTGGAGAGCAGTGTTCCAGTCACCTTTGGTCTGTTAACCGTAGATACCATCGAGCAGGCAATTGAACGTTCAGGCACCAAGGCGGGAAACAAGGGTGCCGAGGCGGCGATGTCAGCCATCGAGATGGTCAATCTGCTGAAACAGCTGTAACGCCCTCCCCTGTGTCCAACAAGGAGCGATCCCGCTCGCGCCGCGCCGCCGTGCAGGCGCTGTATCAGTGGTCTATTGCAGCTCAGCCCACCGCTGAGATCATCAACCAATTCCACGAAGAAGGCATTCTGGAAAAAGCGGACAGCACCTTTTTCGAAACCCTGGTGCGTGGCTTGATTGAAGAGGTGATCACCGTCGATCAGGCACTCTCTCCGCACCTGAGCAGGGACATTGAACAGGTTGATCCTGTCGAGAAGGCACTGCTGCGGCTGGGAGGATATGAGCTGCTCTACATGCCGGATATCCCCTACCGGGTGGTGCTCAATGAATATATCAACCTCTCCAAAACCTTCGGCTCTGCAAAGAGCCACCAGTTCATCAACGCCGCCTTGGACCGTGTGGCACAACAGACCCGTACCGTAGAAGTCTCTACCAATGAAAAGCGCGGGCAGCACGACGGATAATACTGAATTCACACTGATTCAGGACTACTTTACTCAACGGACGTCACATCACAGGGAGACCCTGCTTGGCATAGGCGATGATGCCGCCCTGGTTGAGATTCCCCCCGGATATCAGCTTGCCACCTCCGTGGATACCATGGTTGATGGTGTCCACTTTCTGCCGGACACGGACCCATTCAAACTGGGGCAAAAGCTGATGGCCGTCAACCTGAGTGATCTGGCCGCAATGGGCGCACAACCACGCTGGGCAACGTTGGCTCTGACCCTGCCCGACAATGACCATGACTGGTTGCAACGGTTCTCTCAAGGGCTGTTTTCACAAGCCGAACGCTACCAGGTTGATCTGATTGGAGGCGATACCACCCAAGGCCCTCTGACACTGACCCTGCAAATCCAGGGACTGGTCCAGACAGGGCGTGCAACAACACGTGCGGGAGCTCAACCAGGTGACCTGATTGCAGTGACACACACACTGGGTGGTGCCGGCTATGCGCTGCATCAGCTACTACAGGGGACACGTGATGATTCGATCTGTCACTATCTGGAGTCCCCAATACCACGAATTGAGGCTGGCCTGATTCTGGGAGCGCATGTCAGTGCAATGGTTGATCTCTCGGATGGCCTGCTGGCCGATCTCGGCCATCTGCTTGAAGCAAGCGGTGTGGGTGCACAGCTTGACCTTGATACCATTCCGATAGAGACAAATCTGACGACACTCCCCCGGAGACAGCAGCTCGACTTTGCACTGACTGCCGGAGATGATTACGAACTCTGCTTTACACTCCCTCCAGAAGCACGTGCTGCAGTCATGGAAAAAATGGCTGCAATCGACTGCCCGATGACTGTCATCGGGGAGATTGTAGCGGAGCAGCAACTTTATTGGAGTGGTGACTGGAAGCCACTTCAGTCAGGCTATCGCCATTTCTAAAGCTCTACAATAGGTGTAGAAATCTAGACCCGATCTGACAGTAAGTGTCAGTTTAGTGCTTAAAGCGGACTTCCAATATTAAGCAATGTTGCAACAATTTGTAACACACAAGCAAAAAACAAGACGATAGCATTAGGGTAAAGGGGCTTGACTCGGTGCTATACGGATTCTTCATAGCACAATATTTTGCGATTCCGTATAACACACTATTATACGGCTCCACCAAACGTATGCCATGTAGAGCCAAAGCCGTTAAACGTGATTTTAAAGTAATTATTAGAATATGAAACCTGAATTTCTAGGTGCCAGAGCCTCCAACACTGGTGATGATTTTCATGAGTGGTGGGCTCTTCGTTTAGCATTACAATTGCTAGCTCCAGATACAGCCTTGGCTGCTGTAACAGTTGAAGGTGTAAATCTAGATGAGAAAAAGAAGCAAGAGTTAACGGAATGGGATTCTGTTGATTGTGGCTTGTTTTATGGCGGCCATACGGTAGAGAGGGCTGAAAAAGTCGTTATTGAACAGTTAAAGTATTCCTCATCAACGCCTGATAAGAATTGGACTGTTTCGGAGCTAACAAATTCCAAATCGAAATCTTCAAATAACAGCATTATCAAAGGACTTGCTGATTCATTTAGTGCCATACTAAAAACAAAGCCAGATCTGGTCAGTGCTGATGCGCTAACA
Source organism: uncultured Piscirickettsiaceae bacterium (assembly GCA_964344785.1). Taxonomy (GTDB): domain Bacteria; phylum Pseudomonadota; class Gammaproteobacteria; genus Thiopontia. The sequence continues at coordinate 1,377 of CAYFOR010000022.1, read as the reverse complement.
ATCAGGCTGGTCAGTAATCGTCCTATTGGTACGGACCTTCATAAATCACTTTCCGATGCCAGAAACAAAAAACATGAAACTCTAAGAGTCGCCAGTGGCCTCAATAAAAGAGATTTCAGGAAATTTATTGCACTATTCGACTTTTCTAACTGCGGTGCAGGCTCTAGGTTTGTGCAGGAAGAAAGCGCAATTAACGAAATTTTAAATCTAACACATAGCGCTGATCGAGGATTTGTACTGGACTTGAAAGATCGTATTCACAAGCTGATGTTACCGGAGGCTACGGGAAGTTATATCACTAAAGAAACAGTACTGACATGGATGAATGTTTCTGACCCTCTTGCTCTATACCCGTGTCCTCCAAGACTTAAGCTAGTGGAAAATCCGGTCAACAGAAATGTTGCTGTAGCTATACAAACTGCCATGGTCAATGGAGATCAATTTATCTACCTGCATGGGGAAGGCGGTTGTGGCAAGACGACCGTACTAAAACAGGTTGAAAGCCTATTGCCCAATGGCTCGGTCATGATTACATATGACTGCTATGGCGCTGGCACTTACATGGATAGCGAAGCCTATCGACATAGACCGAAAGATGCTTACTTGCAAATAATCAATGAAACCTCCGCTCGGTTGCGATTGCCGTTGTTGATTAGTCAGGATTCTTCGATAGATTTTCTCAAAGCCTTTTCTTTAAGAATCGAAAGTGCAAGCAAGATTTTAAAGGCGCAAGCCGGCGATGCATTGTTGGTCGTCGTTATTGATGCTGCTGATAATACAGTAACTGGTGCAAAACAGTGTAAGCCAGAAGAAACCAGTTTTATTCATGAACTGATTAAGATTGGTAGTTTACCTAGCAATGTAAGGCTGATGATCTCTGCGAGAACTGGGCGTTTGGATTCCTTATCTGTTCCTGCTAAATACAACTCGATAGCAATTTCTAACTTCTCATTGGAAGAAACTGCGCTCAATGTGTTTAACCAATATCCCAGCGCAACTGAAGCATGGATAGAAGATTTTCATAATTTATCTAACCAGAATCCACGAGTACAAAGTTACGCATTCGATTACGCAGGTTCAGATCTGGGTAAGGCGATTGACTTTTTAAGGCCAAATGGCAAGGGGCTGGATCAAATCTTTGAAGCCCGTTTTGAAGAGGCAATTTTGAAAGAGGGTAATTCTGAAGCTTTGTCTCTTGTTTGCTCTTCGTTAATTGCAATGCCTGCACCAGTTCCAAAGCAACATTTGGCTAGTGTTGTAGGGATATCAGTAGGGAGGATTAATGATATTGTCTCTGATCTTCCAGGAATGCGTGTGCTTGAAGCCCGCCTTATTCACCAAACGGTCATTTCAACGGCTGACTCGCACATATTTTCA
>CAYFOR010000021.1:0-32558 GCA_964344785.1 uncultured Piscirickettsiaceae bacterium | reverse complement strand
TGAAAGCAGACTGTACTAAGTTCTTGCTGGTAGTGATATCTGGGAGCAGGTCACAACCACAAAACAAAGGTAACCCTTATGTACGAGTCTAACGAGAAAATCATTAAACACAAAATCGGTCTGCTCAATCTGGCAGAAGAATTGGGCAATGTATGTCAACGACCACCGGCTAAAAGCCGGATTAATCGGCACTTCGGCCGATCGCTGTCGCTACACAACTGTGAAATCATCATCTGGCTCTGGCGCTGTTTGGTTCTTAATGTACTCTTTCCATACATCATCGGTCACATTTCCACTCGATGCCACCCAATACCCTCTCGCCCATAGATGCTGCCCCCAATATCTCTTTCTCAGATAACCATACTCCGATAACAACTTATGCGAACTCTTGCCCTTCAAATATTGCACCGCCTTCGATACTGACAACTGAGGCGGAATACTGATCAACATATGCACATGATCACGATTGATTGACCCAGCATAGATCGTCATCTCTTTACTCCTCGCTATCTCTCGGAGCAACTCTCTACATCGTTGGCCTACATCTCCACCAAGCACCGTGTAACGGTACTTGGTGGTCCACACCAGATGGTACTTACAGTCCCATACTTGTATGACTGCCTCGTTTATAACTCTCCATCTGGACATCTTATCAGCTCACCCTGCGTCGCCTAAAGGCGAGGGGTTTACGGATCCCCTATCGGGGACTCTAAAGCCTGTCAGGTAATGGGGCTGTCGAGAGATACTTTCTATCGCTATAAATCAGCCGTTGAGGATGGTGGCGTAGAGTCACTGCTTGATCAGAACCGCAGAAAGCCAAACCATAAGAACCGAGTGGATGAACAGGTAGAAGTTGCTGTGTGCGACTATGCCATTGAGTTCCCGGCTCATGGTCAACTACGGACCAGCAATGAGTTAAGAAAAAAGGGAGTGTTTGTCTCTCCCAGTGGTGTGCGCAGTATCTGGGTACGCCACGACCTTGGAAACTTCAAGCAGCGTCTGAAGGCCCTAGAGGAGAAGGTGGCCCAAGATGGCATTATTCTCACTGAGGATCAGGTAGCCGCGCTTGAGCGTAAGACGCAGGACGATGCGGCCTCTGGTGAGATTGAGACTGCACATCCAGGCTATCTGGGATCTCAAGACTCCGATCACTTCGGCAGACCTGCTCAATGATCGTGTGCTGCCATTCTTTACAGATCATGGCTTGCCAATGCTACGCATTCTGACCGATCGAGGCACGGAGTACTGTGGCAAGGTGGAGCGGCATGACTATCAGCTCTATCTGGCGGTCAACAACATTGACCACACCAAGACCAAGGTACGATCACCGCAGACCAATGGGATTTGTGAGCGGTTTTATCAGGTTACTTTCTGCAAAAAGATCTTGATGAATGGCTCGATTATTACAACAATGATCGAACCCATCAGGGGAAGATATGCTGCGGGAGAACTCCGATGGAGACCCTGCAGGATGGCAAACAAATCTGGCAGAAAAAATTCGTGAACTGAATCTGACCTGACAGTCACTCTGTCAATATCGGTAACTGTCAGATCGGATCTGAACTACTACACATTAAGAGCGATATACTACACTAGTTCGGATTGCTCCATGGCTCTTCTCCTTCTCTTCGGATTAGAGCAGTTACACAGTTATTTTTACAGCCTCCTGGAAAATCCTACATACTACCAATATCTTTTGATTCACACTTCACGCCAAGAGCAATAAGGGTTCTGAATCAGGTTCGCATTGTAATATCGCGGATCATCCGTTACCTCTTTCACTACCCATTCCGGCTGTTCAAACAGTTCATCTTCCGTGGCCAACTCTATCTCCGCAACCATCAACCCCTCATTCTCTCCAGTAAACAGATCCACCTCCCACATATGATCACCTATATGGATCTCATAACGGGTCTTGTCAATCATCGGCCCTTCACAGAATTGATCCAGCATCTGTATGGCATCCTCCAGGGGAATCGAGTACTCAAACTCAGCTCGCACCGCCCCTCGGCTCTCGCCTTTCAACGTCAGATAGGCACATTCCCCTTTGATTCTCACCCGCACTGCTGTCTTGGAGGCAGTCGGAACATAACCCTGACGGATCACCAGTCCATGGGCCGGTAATTCGATTTTCTCTCTATCAACCAGAAATTTCCGCTCGATCTCCTGAGCCATCACCTCTCCTCCTGTAACTCCCCATCGTTCATTGTCTCAACAATCGTCGATTGCTATGATAACCGGATGCTATCACTGCCTAGTATGGCTACTACCACAATGTACTGTCTCTACTGGCCGCAGATCAACCATGCGGGCAATACCACTCTCAAACTGAATCGGATATGAAAATCCTTTTAGGATCCATTTCACTATTCATCTCGTTGATCACATCCGCATATGCAGAGAAGATCAACATTGCGGTTGCCAGCAATTTTGCCCCGGTCGCTGAACTGCTGGCACAGTCATTCGAGGCCCAAACCGGACATCACGTCACCCTGATCCCCGGCGCCACCGGTAAACACTATGCCCAGATATACCATGGCGCACCGTTCGATCTCTTCCTTGCAGCCGATAGCGAAAGACCCCGGCGCCTGGAGGAGAACGGACTTACCGTAACAGACAGCCGCTTTACCTATGCCATCGGCAAACTAGTGCTCTGGAGTCCTGAAGCTGGACTCATTGACCCTGACGGTCAAGTACTCAGAACGAGCGCATTCCGCCATATCGCGATCGCCAATCCAAAACTGGCTCCGTATGGCCGTGCTGCTCAACAGGTAATTGAGCAGCTTAATGCCAGCGCTGTGTTAAAGGGACGAACGGTAAAGGGAGAAAATATCGGCCAAACCTATCAATTCGTAGCCAGTGGTAATGCCAGCCTTGGTTTCGTCGCACTTTCTCAACTGAAACAGAACAACCGACCCATTGCAGGCTCTTATTGGATTCCACCACAAAATCTCTACCAACCCATCGAACAACAAGCGGTACTGCTGAAAGAGAGCCGTGCAGCAAGGGCATTTCTTGAGCAACTCAAAAGCAAGAATATGAGGGAAATCATCCAGGGCTTTGGTTACGATACACCGTAATGGTCACCGAACACGATCTGACAGCCCTCTGGATCACCCTAAAACTGGCAACCACCACCACGATCGTACTACTGCTGGTGGGAACACCACTTGCCTGGTGGCTGTCACAGACCCGGTGGCGCTACCGCTTCCTGGTTGAAGCAGTCGTAGCTCTGCCGCTCGTACTACCACCCACTGTACTGGGATTCTATTTGCTGATTCTGCTAGGGCCACATGGCCCGATTGGCGCACTTTCCACCACGCTGGGTGGTCAACCACTTGCCTTTACCTTCACCGGCCTGGTGATTGGCTCCGTCTTCTACTCACTGCCCTTTGTGGTCCAGCCACTGCAAGATGCCTTCAGTGCCATTGGACGGCGTTCGCTGGAAGTTGCAGCAACCCTGCGTGCATCACCAATAGATCGCTTTCTCACCGTTGCCATCCCGTTGGCACGACCCGGTTTTCTCACTGCTGCCGTTCTCGGCTTTGCCCATACATTAGGGGAATTCGGGGTAGTATTGATGATTGGCGGCAACATCCCGGGCTCTACCCAAGTGCTGTCGATTGCAATCTATGACCATGTTGAGTCACTGGAATACGTCCAGGCACACTGGATTTCAGGTGGACTGCTGCTTTTCTCGTTTCTGTTGCTGATGCTGGTTTACGGACTCAACCGCCGCTTCGGCGTAGTGAAACCATGATTGAATTTCGTTTCCGGATTGATCGCGGACCATTTCTGCTGGATGTGGAAAACAGCATCCCCTCCCGTGGCGTCATCGCACTGTTCGGCCCATCCGGCTGTGGCAAAACCACACTGCTTCGAACCATCGCCGGGCTGGAACATGACCCAGGTGGCCGCCTCACCGTCAATGGCGAGATCTGGCAAAGCGGCAACCACTTCCTGCCCACCCACCAACGACCAATCGGTTATGTCTTTCAGGAACCAAGCCTGTTTCAGCACCTGACTGTCAAGGGGAATCTCCACTACGGCCTGAAACGACTCAAAGCCAATCAGCAACGCATCTCGGTTGACCACGCAATTGAACTGCTCGAGATTGGCCCTCTACTGAAGCAGCGTCCCCATCATCTCTCAGGTGGTGAACAGCAACGGGTAGCCATTGCACGCGCACTTGCGGTCAGTCCGAAAATGCTGTTGATGGATGAACCATTGGCTGCACTCGACGAGTCACGCAAGGGAGAGATTCTTCCCTACCTTGAATCACTCCATCAGGAGCTGGAGATTCCACTACTCTATGTAAGTCACTCCAGAAACGAGGTGGCACGACTGGCCGATCATCTGTTACTGATACGCTCAGGCACAATTGAGGCATCCGAACCCATCGAGAGCGCCTTCTCCCGGCTCGATCTGTCACTCTCTCACGGGCCGGAGAGTGGTGTGGTGGTTGAAGCCACCATCAGTGGGCATGATGATCAATACAACCTTACCTTGCTTGACTTCCCCGGAGGTCGTTTCACCGTCGCACGCAATCCACAACCAAGGGGTACTCCTGCCCGGCTGCAGGTGATGGCACGCGATGTAAGCTTGACACTGGAGCACCAACACAGCACCAGCATCCTCAACATCTTTCCCGCTACAGTGGATCAGATCGCCGATGAGGGAATCAGTCAGGTTACCGTCCGGTTGCTGCTCGACAAAATTCCAATACTGGCACGAATTACCCGAAAATCGGCTGCCGAACTGCAGCTTGCTCCCGGAAAACCGGTTTTTGCTCAGGTGAAAAGTGTCGCACTGCTAAGTTAGTCACATGCCATAGCGCTGCTGCAGTGCATCCAGCAAACCCGACCAGGAATCCTTGTCAGCCGTTGGGCTATAGCGCAATGGGATATTGAAATTGGCACCAAAGTGGTCCGCATCCGGGTTGGTAAAAGAGTGTAGTGTATTCGGATAGTTGACCAGCGTAAGCTCCGCCTTGGCCTGTGTCATCTCGGACAACAGTGCTGTGAGGTGCTCCGCTTTTACCATGGGATCATCCGCACCATTGAACACCAGAACCTTCATCCCATTCAAACTCCCTGCAGCCGCATGGGCGGAAGTCGTCAGGCTGCCATGGAAGCTGGCGATCAAGTCAAGATCGACGCCACGGCGCGCCATCTCCAGCACGATACCCCCACCAAAACAGTAACCAATGGCTGACATCGATTCCGCAGCTACCGTGGAATGCCCCTTGAGCAGTTCCAGTGCTGCCTTGAAGCGTGCTTCAGCCACTGCCATGTTCTTGCGAACGGCCCCAGCGAAGGCACCGGCATCCTTGGGATGATCCGCCTTCTTTCCATCACCATACATGTCTACCGCCAAAGCGGTATATCCTGCTTCAGCCAACATCGTTGCCCGTCGACGGGCATATTCATTATGACCCCACCACTCATGCACCACCAACACACCGGGGCGCTTACCCTTGATCGCATCATCATAGGCGATGAATCCCTTCATCTGAGTATCCCCACTATAATAGCTGACCTCCTCAGTCTCTACAGCAGCCTGGGAGAGTGGGTAGAAAAGCAGGAGAGCGGCAAACAGCAAGGGGGTGAAAATGACGTATTTCATTGCAGACTCCTTTGGTAGCGAATAACCACTTTAATATCATGCTTATATGATGCCTTCAGCCTCAAAGCATCCAGCCATAACTGTAAATAGAATAGCAAGCCGCTCCAACTTTACAAATCATGAAACAAATACAAACTGGAATCTCTTTATTATGACTCAAATATTATCGCTCCCATAAGCATTGGAAAGGTAGAGGTATCCTATGTCTTTAATAACCGCTTTTTTCTATGATCGGGTCATCGCTGGCACCGAGGAGACATGCCTGAAAAAATGGCGACACAAGCTTATCAACCAGGCAAGTGGTGAAATACTGGAAATTGGTGCTGGCACTGGTGCAAATATCCAGTTCTACTCCAATAATGTCCGCAGGCTGGTGCTTTCTGAACCGGACAGATACATGCGAATGCACCTGATAAACAAGGTTAACGACCTTCCGTTGGATCATGTTGAGATAACGAATGGAAGCGCTGAGCAAATTGAGTCGGAAGATGAAACATTCGACACTGTTGTAACCACACTCGTCTGTTGCTCTGTAACCAATCTGGAAACCAGCCTGCACGAAATATGGCGTGTGTTAAGGCCGGGAGGAAGCCTTATTTTTCTGGAACATGTTGCCGCTGCTGAAGACAGTCCAACAAGAAAGTGGCAGGAGAGAATCAACCCCGTCTGGAAGATATTCATGGGGAATTGCAATCTGAACAGGGAGACTGAACGGGCTATCCTGGCAGAGGGTTTTGAAATAGTACAGATCGAACGGGAAGAGATGTGCAGGGCACCTTCGGTTGTAAAGCCAACCATTCGCGGTATCGCAAGGAAGCCTGACTAGTACATCGACAAGGGCCAGTTAACAATTGTATCGGCACACGTTCATGCTGATATAGCGATTGTATGCCTCACCTTGCTCCAACCAATTTCGTACCAGCATGACAGCCTCTGGCTCTGGAACAGACTGATCCAACTCACAAAACACCCCATAGCGATGCCGTGGACTATCCGCAGATTCAGCCACAACGACACCATACTCAACAAAAAGAGAATAGCGTGGTAACCGGCCAAAAACTGCCACAAATGAACTGGCTCCATACTGCTTGATCAATCGCGCTACCTGTGCATCAAACCCTTTTCGGCTCAGTGGAGTTGTCCGGTAGTATTTTTCCAGTAGCTCGACTGCATGATCCACAAGCCACTGCTGCGGATTTTCAACATCCGCCAGTTCATCACCTCGCAAGATAATATTCCGAGCCGATGAGGTACTGATCTCAAGATAGGTATCATCAATCATCAGTAGATTGGCTCCCGCTGCCAGCGCCTGCCAGGCCTCATCGTTAACCTCTTGTAGTAAATATGAAAATAGTTGCTGATTCACTGCCACTGACCCGACGTTCACTCACCTACCGACATCAAATACTAACTGTTATGCTGTTGCTCACAGTGTTGCGACTGCACCGCAGCCAGTGCAGTCAGGTTGAGAAGCCCCCGGACAGTTGTACTTGATGTTGCAATATGAGCCGATTTCGCCGCTCCAAGCAGAATTGGCCCAACAATGATTCCCTTGCCGACCATCTTCACCAAGTTGCAGGCAATGCTGGCAGCATCCTGATTGGGGAGGATCAACAGGTTTGCATCCCCCTCCAGCAGGGAGTCCGGAAAGCGCTGTTGACGCAGAGTGTCAGAGAGCGCAAGATCGGCACGCATCTCCCCTTCAATTTCAAGCTCCGGGCTGGCACGACGCACAATGCGTAGCGCCTGATGCATCTTGGTTGCAGAGCAATCATCATGACTACCAAAATTGGAATGAGAAAGCATCGCCACCTTGGGCTCGATACCAAACTTGCGAATCTCATTGGCACTCAGCAGTGTAATTTCGGCCAAGGCCTCCGCATCCGGATCAATCTGTACCGAGGTATCACAGAAGAATAGCGTACCCGATTGCATCACCACCGCTTCCATTGCAGAGAGCTGCTTGACCCCTCTGGCATGTCCCACCACCATCTCAATCTGTTCGAAGTGACGCATGTATCGTCCAACGGTGCCACAGACCATTGCATCAACCTCACCCATATGGAGCATGGTTGCAGCCAGTGCGGTCGGATTGTTTCGAACCTCTTCCTTGGCCTCATCCAACGAAACCCCACGCCGCTTGGTACGACGATAATAGGTGGCCACATGTTCGTCCTGATCCGGGTTGTCATGCGGATCAAGCAGGGTGAAATCACTGCCCGGTACCATCGGCAACCCCAGTGCCTTGAGTTTGCCCTCGATCACTCCCTGCCGCCCGATCAGAATTGGATAGGCAATTCCCTCATCAATCGTCTGCTGCGCCGTTTGCAAAACCTTATCCTGATCCCCTTCGGTGTAGATCACCCGCTGCAGCATGCAACGTGCCTGGTGAAAGACTGGTTTCATGGTCATTCCAGTCTGGTAGGCATGACTCTTCAACGATTGGCGATACCCTTCGAAATCCCCTATGGGACGAGTTGCGACGCCCGATTTCATCGCTGCCTCAGCCACGGCAGCGGCCACATGCTCCATCAGCCGAGGATCAAATGGCTTTGGAATCAGATAATCCGGACCGAAAGTGAGATCAAGCCCACCATAGGCATGGCGCACGATCTCGGATGGAGTGGCACGTGCAATGTCCGCAATTGCCTCGACACAGGCTTTCTTCATCGCCCCATTGATTTCGGTCGCACCACAATCGAGTGCGCCCCGAAAGAGAAAGGGGAAACAGAGCACATTGTTGATCTGGTTGGGATAGTCACTGCGACCGGTGGCAAAGATCGCATCCTCTCTCACCTTCCGCCCCTCTTCAGGCAGAATTTCCGGTACCGGATTGGCAAGTGCAAAGATCAATGGCCGTTCAGCCATCTCTGTCAGCCACTCCGCCTTCAGCACACCAGCAGCCGAGAGACCGAGAAAGAGGTCAGCTCCTTTCAGTACCTGCTCCAGGGTACGTAGCGGGGTATCGGCTGCAAAACGTGCCTTGTAGGGGTCCATATCTTCGGAACGGCCAGGATAAACCACCCCGAATCGGTCCGTCACGATGATATTCTCCCGTTTCAGTCCCAGTTCCACCAGAAGATCGAGACAGGCCAGTGCTGCCGCACCGGCCCCGGAGGCAACCAACCGGATCTCCCCCAGCTGTTTATTGACAACCCGCAGTGCATTGACCACACCCGCAGCCACCACAATGGCAGTACCGTGCTGATCATCATGAAAAATCGGGATTTTCATCCGCTTTTTCAATGCCTCTTCCACCACGAAACACTCGGGTGCCTTGATATCCTCTAGGTTGATCCCACCAAACGTATGTTCGAGCCGAACGATCGTCTCAATCAGCTTCTCCGGGTCACGTTCTTCAATCTCGATATCGAATACATCGATATTGGCAAACTGTTTGAACAACACGGCCTTCCCCTCCATCACCGGTTTGGCTGCGAGGCTGCCGATCGCTCCCAACCCCAGCACTGCGGTACCATTGGTGACCACACCAACCAGATTGGAGCGTGCGGTGTAGTCGGCCGCATGGAGTGGATCTGCCACAATCTCCTCACAGGCCGCTGCCACACCCGGTGAGTAGGCAAGTGCCAGATCGCGCTGATTGGCCAGTGGCTTGGTTGGCTTGATCTCCAGTTTGCCCGGCTTCGGGTAACGGTGATAGTGGAGGGCGTTCTGTTTCAGCTCTTCAGCCATCGTTGATCCTCAATTGATCTCTTGATACCTCTGGTCAGAGGCTTTTGATCGATTATAGTACTCGAACGCAAAGATGAGTGCGTTTGTAGCGTGCTGCGATCAGCGTGTCGGCACCAGCCTCAGTATCTGCCCACTGTCAGTCGAGAGATAGATCCACCCCTCCGGACTCTCTGCCACTGCCCGAATACGCTCATCAAGATCAAGCAGCAGTCGCTCTTCGGACACGAAGCTCCCCTTCTCATCCACTTCGATACGATTAAGATGTTTCAACTTGAGTGCACCAGCAAAAAGGTTGTCACGCCACTGAGGAAAGGCCTTGCCGGAATAGCTGATCAGGCTTCCCGGTGCAATTGATGGAACATAGTACTTGACCGGCTGCTCCATTCCCGGACGATGGGTCCCTTCTCCAACCGGAAACGGCCCCCAATACTCCTTGCCGTAGGAGATCACAGGCCAACCGTAGTTGTTCCCTGGTTCAACCCGGTTCAATTCATCCCCACCTCTGGGCCCATGTTCAATCGTCCATAGCCGCTGCCTGCGATCCATGGCAATCCCCTGTGGATTACGATGGCCATAACTCCAGATCTCGGGCAGCACACCCTCCACCCCAACAAAAGGGTTGTCATCCGGTATGGTCCCATCCGGATGGATTCGCAATATGGTCCCGGCATGGTTGGAGAGATCCTGACCATTGGGTCGTCTGCCACGGTCTCCAACCGTAAAGTAGAGATGCCCCATATGATCAAAGACCATCCGGCTGCCATAGTGGTATGCTGTATCGGTTATCGACCGGGTAACCAGCAGATCCTCCCACTCTACCAACCGGTTGCCACTTCGACGTGCCCGGGCAATGGTGGTTGCCCCCTCACCATTCACTGGCTTGCTGTAGGTAAAATAGATCCATCGATCTTTTTCATAATATGGTGAAGGTTTCACATCGAGCAGTCCCCCCTGCCCTGCAGCCAACACCTCTGGAGCACCTTCCAGTTCAGTCAGCCGACCATCACTCAATGACAACAACCATAGACGCCCATCACGCTCTGTAATGATCAGCTCTTTCGGATTCAGAAAGGCAATCCCCCAGGGGATGCTCAACCCGCTTGCAACCTGCTCGACTCGATATTGAGGCATCTCTCCACCATGGAGTGGTGAGAACATGGACATCATCAGTATGACAACTCTGGCAAGCGTGCGTACCATCTTGAGATTCATCCAACCGCTTTTATTGAGACCTAGTCGTCAGGAAGTGTTGTATTGAGCTGTTCCAGCAGATTGCCGGCCAAGTCGTTTGCCTCGTCAAGCTGCTGATCATCAATCAACTGCTGCAGCGCTTTCCCTGTTTCGGAAAGTTGTGGAAAGCCGAAGCTGGCAGCTGTTCCCTTGATACGGTGAGCAGCAATCCGGACCTGCTCCCAATCCTGTTTTGACAGCCCCTCTTCAAGGGTGATTCGATCCTTCCTTGCATCATCGTAGAAAATTGCCATCAGCTCATCATCCATCTCCTCAAACATCGCTGATGGTACTCCCGGAATGTATTGTGTTCTGCATCACCATGATCATGGCTCCTTGCATATGATCTGTTCAGGCGCGGATATAACCATTTCAACAGCAAATAGTCTATTAAAAAGATTGACTACTTTCCCTCTTCAGCATGCATCGGATGAGGCAGGATGGAGGGTTTGCACCGGTTCACAACGTCGATGATTGGCGAATCACTCCGGTTGAACTTTCCGCTATACTAGCCCATCTCTTCGATCATGCTTTACAAGCTGCTAACCACGTTTTCATGAGTAATCCTGATACATCTACCTTTCAAGGTCTGATCCTTGCACTACAAAACTACTGGGCCGAAAAGGGCTGTGTGCTCAATCAACCCTATGACATGGAGGTTGGAGCCGGCACTTTCCACCCTGCCACCTTTCTGCGTGCCATCGGTCCAGAGCCATGGAGTGCTGCCTATGTCCAGCCCTCCCGCCGCCCTACCGATGGTCGTTACGGCGAGAACCCCAATCGACTGCAGCACTACTATCAATATCAGGTCGTGATCAAACCCTCTCCTCTGGAGATTCAGCAGCTCTACCTTGATTCATTGAAGATGCTCGGCATTGACCCGCTGGTTCATGATATCCGCTTTGTCGAGGATAACTGGGAATCACCCACTCTGGGTGCCTGGGGGCTTGGTTGGGAGGTGTGGTTGAACGGTATGGAAGTGACCCAATTTACCTATTTTCAGCAAGTAGGTGGTCTTGACTGCCGCCCCGTGACTGGTGAAATCACCTACGGCCTGGAGCGGATTGCAATGTATCTGCAAGGGGTGGAGAGTGTGTTTGACCTGACCTGGACCGATGGTCCACTCGGCAAGGTAACCTATGGTGACGTCTTCCATCAAAATGAGGTGGAGATGTCAGCATACAATTTTGAACATGCCAATGTAGAGTCGCTATTCCAGCAGTTTGACTACTGCGAGTCAGAGAGCCAACAGCTGATCGAAGCCGGACTGCCACTGCCCGCCTATGAGATGATGTTGAAATCCTCTCATCTGTTCAATCTGCTGGATGCCCGCAATGCAATTTCGGTAACCGAAAGGGCCCGCTTTATTGGTCGAATTCGTACGCTCTCCCGCTCTGTTGCCCAGGCCTACTATGAACGACGAGAAGGGCTCGGTTTCCCGATGTTGGGAGATGCCGCATGAGTGAATATCAGGATTTTCTGTTCGAACTGGGCACTGAAGAGCTTCCCCCCAAATCGCTACTGAGCCTGAGTCAGGCACTGGGCAGAGAGGTGAGCAACGCTCTGGAGAAGGCCAAGCTGAAACATGGAGAGATTTCACTCTATGCCGCCCCCAGAAGATTGGCTCTGCTGATTCGTGATCTGCAGACAAAACAGGAGGATCAGCAGAACCTGCGCAAGGGCCCTGCCGAGAAGGCCGCCTTTGACGATGATGGCAATCCAACCAAGGCAGTGATCGGTTTCGCTCGATCCTGTGGCGTTGAGGTGGATCAGCTTGAACGTATCGACACCCCCAAGGGGGTCTGGATGGGCTATACCGTCGCTACCCAAGGGGCAGACAGCGCCACACTACTGCCTGAACTCATGCAGGGTGCACTGGATCAGCTGCCCATTCCAAAACGAATGCGTTGGGGCGCACTGGATGCCGAATTTTTACGTCCCGTCCATTGGGTGGCCGCCCTGTTTGGCAATGACGTGGTTCCAATGACACTCTACGGCGCCTCCTCTGAAAACCGGACCTATGGCCACCGCTTTCACCACCCTGCACCGATCACACTGACCACTCCCACCGAATATGTCACCACTCTGGAACAGTGCGGTTATGTATTGGCAGATTTTGAGGCGCGCAAGGCAGAACTTCACAAGCAGATTACCGCGACTGCCGCAACACTGAACGGAAACGCGCTCATCGACCCGGCACTGCTGGATGAGGTGACCGCACTGGTGGAGTGGCCCGTTGCCATCAGCGGAACATTTGAGTCACGTTTTCTTGAGGTTCCCCAGGAGGCGCTGATCGCCTCAATGCAGGGACACCAAAAGTTTTTCCCTGTCGTCGATGATGATGGACAACTGATGGCACATTTTATCACCATCAGTAATATTGAGAGCCGTGACCCATCCATGGTACAGCATGGGAATGAGCGTGTGATCCGTCCACGACTCTCTGATGCCGCATTTTTCTGGGAACAGGACCGAAAACACCCCCTCTCCAGCCACCAGCCGGGACTGGCCAAGGTCGTCTATCAGGACAAACTGGGATCACTGCAGGACAAGTCGGGACGCGTTGCGCAACTGGCCGGGACCATCGCCGAAGCGCTTGGTGCCAATTCCGACCATGCCCGACGGGCAGCCGAATTGGGCAAGTGCGATCTGCTCACCCACATGGTCAAGGAATTTCCCGAGCTTCAGGGGGTCATGGGACGCTACTATGCGATTCATGATGGTGAACCGGATGCGGTCGCAGTGGCGCTTGATGAGCAGTATATGCCCCGTTTTTCCGGTGACACACTTCCCGGCAGCCTGATTGGTGAATCACTTGCACTGGCCGAACGGATTGATACTCTGGTCGGTATCTTCGGAATCGGCATGATACCCACCGGTGACAAGGACCCATTTGCGCTACGGCGCGCTGCACTGGGAGTCCTGCGCATACTGATCGAAAATCGCAGATCACTTGATCTTTACTCATTGATCAACACCGCATGCGATGCCTATGGTGAGGCGATCACAGCCGAGGCTTCAGAGCAGGTTTTCAATTTTGTCATGGAGCGACTGCGCAGCTACTACTCGGAGCAGAACATCCACGTCTCACTCTATGAGTCAGTACTTGCCTGCCAGCCGCATCGACCACTCGATTTTGACATGCGGATTCATGCTGTTGAAAGCTTTGTTTCACAGCCCGAGGCCGAGAGTCTCAGTGCTGCCAATAAACGTATTCATAATCTATTGAAGAAGAGTGATGAAGCCATCCCGGAACAGATCGATCCAACCCTGTTCGAGCAAACGGCTGAAAGTGATCTGGCCGATGCGCTGGACAAGATACGCAGCGGGCTCGATCAGGCCCTTGCAAGCGATGATTATGAGACCGCATTGATCTCCCTCGCCACACTGCAACAGCCTGTGGATACATTCTTTGATGCAGTAATGGTAATGACTGAAGATGATTCAGTTCGTCATAACCGCCTTGCCTTGCTTGCCCAGCTTCGTACACAGTTCCTGAGAATTGCGGACATCTCTCATCTACACACAACCTAACCGAGCTGTAACCATGGATATCAATCAAGACTCCTACCAGGCCATGCTCGATACCGTTCAGGCCTTTCACCACAAACACAACTTCCGTGCACATGGTGGTGAGGAGATGAATTACCGTATGGCACTGATGGCAGAAGAGCTTGGTGAAATCTCTGCCTGCGTCACCAAGGGCAAACCGAAGGAGGAACTGGCAGAAGAGTGTGCCGATCTACTGATTCTCCTGATCGGAACTGCAATTGCCGGAGAATTTGATCTGAATGAGGCGTTCTGGAAGAAGATGGACAAGATCAACCAGAGGAAATCACGGATGGTCAATGGCCGTATTCGAGTTTCTGAATTTCGTGGCCTTGAGGAGCAACCGTAATGGCCCTGATTATTCTGGATCGTGACGGTGTCATCAATGAAGACTCGGATGATTATATCAAGTCACCTGATGAGTGGGTTCCCATTCCCGGCAGCATCCAGGCCATTGCACGTCTGAACCACGCTGGCTATCGGGTCATTGTGGTTACCAACCAGTCCGGTGTCGGTCGTGGCCTGTTTGATATCGATGTGCTGGGAAAAATCCACGAGAAAATGTGCAAGTCACTCGAGGAGGCTGGTGCCTCAATCGAGGCGATCTTCTACTGTCCTCATACCCCTGACGATGGCTGCAACTGCAGAAAGCCCAAGCCGGGGATGTTCCTGGATATCGAAAAGCGGTTGGGTAAGAATCTCAATGATGTCTATGCCGTCGGCGATTCCATGCGCGACATCGAGGCTGCTCAAAGTGCCGGTGCCTCTCCTGTCCTGGTACGTACCGGCAAAGGGATGCGTACCCTTCAAACAGTTGACGACCGACTTGACCGTGTACCGACCTATGATGATCTTTTCACCTTTGTCGATGCACTGCTCAATGGTGAATTGGCCTCCCCCTGAATACTACGGCTGCTCATAACCCTTTTATTACATTGATCTATACTACAGCAGCCGTCCACCATTAAAACTTTTGCTGTGATCTATCTTCGTTCTTTTCTGTTTTTCATCGGTATGGCGCTTTCAGCGCCTATTGTTACTGTCTTCGGGCTTCTCACCTTCCCCTTTTCCTTTAAAATCAGATACCTTGTAATCAGTCGCTGGGCTATCTTTGTAATCTGGTGGCTCGAAGTGACCTGCAACCTGCGTTATCAGGTTAAGGGGCTTGAGCACCTGCAAGGTATTGAGACTGCAATTGTCTTTTCAAAGCATCAGTCCGCCTGGGAGACCATGGCCTTTCAGGCCATCTTTCCACCCCAGGTCTGGGTATTAAAGCAGAGCCTACTCTGGGTCCCTATCTTTGGTTGGGGGCTGGCACTGCTAAAACCCATCGCCATCGATCGGGGAGCAGGCCGTAAGGCACTCAAACAGGTCGTCACCCAAGGAATTCAACGGCTCCAGAATGGAATTTGGGTAATCATTTTCCCCGAAGGGACACGCTTACCACCCGGTGAACAGCGCAAGTTTGCTGCTGGTGGCGCCACACTGGCCAACAAGTCCGGTTATCCAGTCATTCCTGTCGCCCACAATGCCGGATCATTCTGGGCACGCCGTGGTCTTTTGAAACGACCAGGTACCATTGAGGTTCGGATTGGTAGTCCCATCGATACCAAGGCACTTACAAGCAGTGAAATCAACCAGAAGGCCGAAGCATGGATCAATGCCCAGATGGAACAGATTGAAGTCGGGAAAGGTTAACTTTGATATTAAAAATCGACAAAATTCACTAAAATATAGTGAATTGCATCAAACATCCAAATTTTCAACCAGTAATGCATTCTCCTCGATGAATTCGCGCCTCGGCTCCACCAGTTCCCCCATCAGCGTTGTAAAGATCTCATCAGCTGCCACAGCATCCTCAATACTCACTCTCAACATCCGGCGGCTGTCTGGATTCATGGTTGTCTCCCACAGCTGCTCCGGGTTCATCTCACCCAAGCCCTTATAACGCTGTATCTGCTGTCCTCGTTTCGCCTCCTTCATCAGCCACTCTACTGCCTCGGCAAAGTTCGAGATCTCCTTAATCTTTTCCCCTCTACGAACCTCTGCCCCCTCTGTAATAAGCCCCTGCAAACTATCATACAAATCCGATATGGCCCTGTATTCTGCGCTACGGAAGAATTCTGCTGCAAATATCTTCTGTTCAATTATGCCATGTTTACGGATATCAATTCGCAAAGCATGTCCATATCCCGGCTCCGCTCCAATTGAGCCCGACACTTCATCTCCACTCTTTCGATCCTGATTTACACCATCTAACAGCAGCGATAGCCAATCACTCAGCATATCTTCACTGGCTTCATCAATGTCAATTCCCGGAATATTCAGCATCACATTCAGGATCTCCTCTTCATAGCGATTTGAGAGTCGCTGTATCGTGTTCATCACCTGCAGGTACTGTTTGGCCAGTGCTTCCAGTGCAGTACCACTGATCGGTGGCTCAGAGTCTGACAGGGTAAGATGTGCATCATGAATTGCGCTCTGAAGAAGATACTCCTCAAGTGCACCGTCATCCTTAACATACTGCTCCTGCTTTCCCTTTTTCACCTTATAGAGTGGTGGCTGTGCAATATAGATATGCCCCCTTTCCACCAGTTCCGGCATTTGTCGATAGAAGAAAGTCAACAGCAGTGTCCGGATATGGGCACCATCGACATCGGCATCGGTCATGATAATGATTCGGTGATAACGCAGTTTATCCGGGTCGTAGTCTTCCTTGCCAATCCCACACCCCAAGGCGGTTATCAACGTACCCACCTCTGCTGAAGAGAGCATCTTGTCAAAGCGGGCCTTTTCCACATTGAGAATCTTCCCTTTCAATGGCAGGATCGCCTGAGTCTTTCGGTCTCTTCCTTGCTTCGCTGAGCCACCAGCAGAATCACCCTCCACCAGATAGAGCTCAGACAATGCCGGGTCACGCTCCTGACAGTCGGCCAATTTTCCTGGCAATCCCGCGATATCGAGCACGCCTTTCCTTCGCGTCAATTCACGTGCCTTGCGTGCCGCTTCTCTGGCTCGTGCAGCATCGACAATCTTTCCAGTGATCGTCTTTGCTTCAGCGGGATTCTCAATGAGAAAATCTGATATTATCTCATAACTTATTGATTCAACAATACTTTGAACTTCTGATGAGACAAGTTTGTCTTTTGTTTGGGACGAAAATTTTGGGTCAGGCACCTTCACCGAGATCACGGCTGTGAGTCCTTCCCGGCTGTCATCACCAACCAGGGAAACCTTTGATTTTTTTGAAATTCCCTCTTGTTCCACATAGCGATTAATCGATCGGGTCAGTGCTCCCCTGAAACCTGCCAAGTGTGTCCCACCATCTTTTTGAGGAATATTATTGGTAAAACAGAAAATGTTCTCCTGATAGGAATCGTTCCACTGCAAGGCCGCTTCTACTCCGACCCCCTCCTTTTCAAGCTGATAGTAGATCACTTTTTCATGTATCGGTGTCTTGTTACGGTTGAGATGGAGCACAAATGCAGAGATACCCCCTTGATATTCAAAGATATCACTCCGCTTATCACCACGCTCGTCGTGCAGTTCAATATGAACACCTGAATTAAGAAATGAAAGTTCTCTCAATCTTTTAGCCAGAATATCGTAGTGATATTCTGTTGTACTGAAGATCTCTGCACTCGGTTTAAAGTGGATCTCCGTACCGGTTCGATCGGTTTCACCCAACTCTGCAAGCGGTGCTTTCGGCTCACCAAGTGAATATTTTTGCTTATAGATCTTCCCATTTCGATAGATCGTAAGCTTCAAATCCTCTGAGAGTGCATTCACTACCGAAACACCTACACCATGCAGACCACCGGAAACCTTATATGAGTTGTCATCAAACTTTCCCCCTGCATGCAGCACTGTCATGATTACCTCTGCTGCAGAACGGTTTTCTTCCGGGTGCATATCAACCGGTATTCCTCGTCCATCGTCTGATACCGATATTGAGTTATCTCCATGAATGATCACTTGAATGGATGTGCAGTGGCCTGCCAACGCCTCATCAATTGCATTATCGACAACCTCAAAAACCATATGATGCAACCCTGTACCATCATCGGTATCGCCAATATACATCCCGGGCCTTTTTCTTACCGCATCGAGTCCTTTCAGTACACGGATATTCGAGGCGTTATATTGGTTCTCTTCACTCATAGTCGATTCCACATCATGCTCAGCCAATTGCAATACAAGCACTTCCACTATTCATGCTCGTTGCAACGATAATCTCATCAAACACCTCATGATACCATATTTCAAAACTCGTGGTTATGATATTGGCTAATATCATCATGATATTCCAGCAATTTTTTATACCCTACCGATCCACCACGCTGACGATTGTCCCTTGTTCCACGTGAAACATTCTATGTGGACATTGTTCAAAAAAAGGATGATTTGTAGTGACAGATGTAATAAATATCTGACTTTGATTATCTAGAAGGTAACGTTGGATAGAGCCAGAATGTGTTTCATCCAATTCTGAAAATAAATCATCAATCAGCAGTACAGTCTCTTTATTAAGTTCATTTTGTAAATGCTTAAGCTGTGCTAGATAAAATGCAACAGACAAAAGTTTAGACTCGCCTCTGGATAGTGAATCCTTTGCACTCTTTCCTGATGCCTGGATTTTAAAATCAGCTTCATGTGGCCCCACAACTGTATGTCCTACCCTCCTTTCACGATCTGATGTATCGCGGATCGCTTCAGATAGATTCATTCCAAGTTTCCATCCCTTTTGATAGCTGATTGTGATATTCAATGGAATGATTTCACGGATCTGTGTTGCAATCTCAGTATTGAAAATATCAATCAACGATTGCATATACTCAATTCGACGATGAGTAATCTGTTCGCCAGCATCAACTATCTGATCGTCCCAATACTTCAGCTCTTGATCTACGTCTCTGTTAGCGCGTATCAGTGCATTTCTTTGCTTTAAAATCGATCTATATGTACGAGTTAATTGAGAATATGATGGTTCCACGTGGAACAATCCCCAATCCAAAAAAGATCTACGTACTGAAGGAGAACCGATAACTAGAGAGATTGAACCAGGAGTAATTGATTGCAATGGCAACTGCTCTGCGAATTGCGAAAGACGACTTGCGGGTATCCGATCTATATGGAGATGGTGATGGGCATGACCGCGATCCATTCCAACAGTGATTTTATTTCCAGATTGGTTTGTTACCCAAGCAACAACACGCATTGATTCACATCCATACTGGATAATAGAAGCGATCTGATTACTTCTGAATGAACGTCCTGTGCATAAAATGGAGATTGCTTCGAGAATACTACTTTTGCCACTGCCATTCTGACCTACGATCAGATTAAAGCCACGTACAGGATCTAAACTGACATCAGAAAGAATGCGGCAATGTTGGATATGAATTTCGTCGATTGGCACGAAAACTTGTAAATAAACAATTAATTATCAGATATATGTTTGGTAACTTATTATATTTATTAGATATATGTCTTATTCATTAAAAGAACCATCATTATTGACATTAGCTGGATTAGAGTCTCATAGGCATTACTACAAATTTGAAATTACTCTCACCCTCTTCAATGTGAATCAAACTACTACTGTTCTCATCAATGAAATAGATCGTGACATCATCACTATCAACAACCGAAAGCGCATCAAACATATAGGCAGAATTGAAGCCAATTTCCATGGCCTCACCGTTATAACTGACTTGGAGCTCCTCCTCTGCCTCTTCCTGGTCAGGATTGTTAGCATGGATGGCAACAACCTGATCATTCATTAACATTCGTATTCCGCGATATTTTTCGTTTGAGAGGATAGATACGCGGCTGATTGCACTTTTCAGCGCATTTTTGTCAGTAACTAGGGTTCGATCACCCTCTCTTGGGATGACACGATCATAATCCGGATATCGACCATCAATCAATTTTGAGATCAACGTCAAACTACCGAGAGAGAACTGAATATGATTAGCCCCTATCACGATTGATAAAGGGTCATCACTATCACTCAAAAGCCGTAAAATTTCCTGAACGGCTTTACGGGGGATGATAACTTGTTGTTTACTACCATAGTTATCATTCATATTTCGTTGTGCAAAAGAGAGACGGTGACCATCGGTTGCAACTAAACGAAGCTCAGACTCCTCGATTTCAAGAAGCAGACCATTCAAATAGTAACGCACATCCTGTTGAGCCATTGCAAAATGGGTCTTTTGCAAAAGTCGTTTCAATACAGATTGTGAAAGTTCATTAATAGTAACCTTGGGATCGATATCTTCAACACTTGGGTACTCATCGGCAGAGAGTGTTGACAGTGTAAATCTACTTTTTCCAGAACGAACCAGACAACGATTATCTTCAACTTTTACAGAGATATTTGACTCTTCAGGTAAAGCCTTACAAAGATCAAAAAATTTGCGGGCTGGTATTGTTGTTGTGCCGGCTTCGACATCACTGTCAAGGTCAGTCGTGACTTTGACTTCAACCTCCAAATCCGTACCGATTAAGGTAAGTCTATTGCTGTCTGATACGTCGATATAGATGTGGGAGAGAATTGCGAGGGTTTGTCTTTTTTCAACTGCGCCACTGATCGAATGAAGTGGTTGTAGCAGTTGATCACGTGATATTGAAAAGTACATCTCAAAACTCCTCTTATGCAATAAATAATAATTAGTATATATAAAATATAGTTGTAGTTATATGCTAGCGATCTGCCTGTTGATAACAGAATATATATTATATTTATCAAAAAGTTATTAAAATTATCAATATGTATCAAAAGGTGAGACAAAATTGTATTCATCTTGTGGATAAATATTTTTGAGGATCACCATGATGAAAAGTACAATAGTTATCCACAGGATCTTGAATGTCGTATCCAACAGAGTTACGCGCTAAGCAGCCGCAATAATGTTTTGTAATCATCGTTTGTTCGTGAATCCTCTACTCTGAGTTCAGAAATTTTTCTACAGGCATGGATAACCGTTGTGTGGTCGCGACCACCAAAGGCCTTTCCGATTTCTGGTAGACTCTTTTCAGTCAATTCCTTGGCCAAGGCCATTGCAATTTGGCGTGGACGTGCAATGGATCGTGACCTACTCTTGGAGAGGAGATCGGAAAGAGAGACCTTATAGTAATCTGAGATCACCTTTTGAATGTTATCGATTGAGATCAGGCGGTCGTGGACAGCAATCAGGTCACGAAGCGCATTTCGGGTACTCTCCAGAGTGATTGATTCTCCGGTGAGTTGAGTGTTTGCACGGACATTGTTGAGTGCACCTTCCAATTCACGTACGTTTGATTTGACCAACTTTGCAATTTCAAATGCAGCCTCCTGAGGTAGATCCAGGGAAAGCGCTTCTGCCTTCTTCATTAGAATTGCAACCCTGGTCTCGAACTCTGGGGGTTCGACAGCTACGGTCAAACCTGCACCAAAACGTGATTTAAGACGATCTTCAAGATTCTCAATCTCCTTGGGGTATTTGTCACTGGTCAGAACAATCTGCTTGTTGCCCTCGAGAAGTGCATTATAGGTATTGAAAAACTCTTCTTGAGATGAATTTTTTCCGGCAAAGAACTGGATATCATCAATCAGCAGTACATCCAGGCCATGAAAATACTGTTTGAACTGATCGATGGTATGATGACGCAGTGCGCTAACCATGTCGTTCACAAAATTTTGTGAACGGATATAGAGAATACGGCTGGATGGGTCCTCTTTCAGATGATGGTTTCCAATGGCATGCATCAGATGGGTCTTACCAAGACCAGTCGACCCATGGATGAAGAGTGGGTTGTACCCTCCGCCTGGGTTCTCAGCGACCTGCCTTGATGCCGCATGTGCAAGCTGAGTCGTTTTTCCTTCAACAAAACTTTCAAAAGTGAGAAACGGATTGAGATTGTTCTCAAAGTGCCTAGGTTCGTTTGGCTGTTCCTTAATTGTTGAAGCAGGGCCAACCAATAGAGAGACTGTATGTATACCGTTACCAGTATCTGATATAAGCCTTTGAATAGTAGATAGAAAATTTTGTTCTACATAATCTTGTATAAAGGCATTTGGAGCAAAAATCTCAATAGTTCCACGATGTTCTTCAGCATGGAGCGGGTTGATCCAAGCATGAAAATCCTGATCAGTAAGCTCCTTGCTCAGAAGCCTACGACAGTGACTCCAGACAGCGCTCAATGGTGACCTCCTTCACAATGCGTTATCGGGTTTGTCAGACACCCATAATCTACTCATTGCTTAAAAGTGGTCAGATTAGTCAGATGCACAAAAACGTGTAGTGAACATACTTACACGGTGATGGTTCGCAATCTTTGCCTCAGAAAAACAGAAATCGGAAGAGTAGATACTGTGTCACATCCCTGTTGTTTGGACAGCATTGTAGCGTTAGATTGAAGAGTTATCCACAGTCAAATCAGATAGAAATCTGATCTGCGGATTAATGGTAGTACGTCGTACGAAATGAATTTGTTGATGACATGTGTCCAATCATAAGGCTTGAATATGAAAAATGCCGTTGATCATTATGATATTCAGTAGTAGAATGCCCCGTCTTGTTTGTGTGTCAATGCCTGGGACTGCTCAAGGCGATGATGAACAGTATGTAATCGTTTTGAAGGTGAATAGAGATGAAACGAACATTTCAACCAAGTGTATTGAAGCGTAAGCGCACCCATGGATTCCGTGCAAGAATGAAGACTCGTTCTGGTCGTAAGATTCTGAATGCTCGCAGGGCGAAGGGGCGTGTACGTCTCTCTGCATAGTCGATTCAGAAATATCAACAGTACTTAGAAAGAGGTGCGATGGGCACCTCTTTTTTATTTGTAGATGGGCCATTTTTCAGAAATGGCCTAGATCCAGCAAATATTGCTAACGGTGAAATACCGGTTTACCAGATCGCTACGTCTGCTGACATCTGACGAATACAGCCGTGTATTTCAGCAGAAAGAGTATAAGGTGGGCAATGATGCCTTTATGATACTGGCAGCGATAAATTCGCATGGATTCCCCAGAATGGGGTTGGCTATAGCAAAAAAACAGCTTAAGCATGCAGTTGATCGCAACCGAGTCAAACGAATCGCCAGAGAACAGTTTCGTAATTGCCAGTATTCACTTCCAGCGATCGATCTGGTTCTGCTTTGCAGGTCCGGAGTAACCGGTCTTGATAAAGCTCAAATCCATCGAAAACTGGATCGGCTTTTCGCTAAAATAGCGCGCTTTAATCATAATTAACTAATAATTATTGTTATGGATACTCAAAGACTGATCCTGGTGATCGCACTCTCTTTTATCACCCTGTTGCTGTGGGATGCATGGCAGCTCGATCATGGTGCAGGAAAGCAGCAGGCAGCTGATGAGAGTGAATCACTGGGTTTGCGGCAGGCAATGGAAGAGAATGCAACAGCACCTACGATCCCGATGGCAATTGAACCGGATAGTGGGCAGCATCCTGCAGTAGCGGTACCTGAAACAGCAATGGTTGGGAAGACAGTGGAGGCAAAATCCATTGTAGCGGGTGAAGAGGTCAGGGTTGAGACTGATCTGCTAAGCGTTGTTCTCAATAGTAGTGGGGGAGATATTAAACAGGTCGATCTGATCAAACATGGTAAGGATTCAGAACAGACTGAGATACCGTTCCGCCTGATGGGAGAAGAGGGAAGACTCTACTTTGTTGCACAGAGTGGTATTAAGGGGGGTCGAGATACAAAGCAGAGTCAATACCCAGGACACCAGGAGCGATATACAGTCGCCCGCACCGATTTCCAGCTTTCCAGTGGAGAAAACGAGATCCGTGTACCGATGGCCTGGAGCAGTCCTGATGGTGCAATCGAGATAACAAAAAACTATATTTTTTATCGTGATAGCTATCGGATTGATATTGAGTATCAGGTCGAAAATCGTGGGGAGAAAGAGTGGAAGGGGGGGGTCTATGCGCAGCTATTGAGAAATGGTGAAGCGCCTGAAGCGGAGAATGCCTTCATCTATACCTACACAGGAGGTGTGACCTATACCCAGGAAGAGCTGTTCCAAAAGGTCGACTTTGATGAAATGGAACAATCACCACTTACGCTCTCGACAGAAAAGGGGTGGGTGGCAATGATTCAACACTACTTTCTGGGAGCAGTAGTGCCTCCAAAAGAGAAGAAACCAACACTCTATACCTATCAACCTTCACAGGGGCGATATGCAATCGGAACAATACTGCCTGCCGTTACAGTGGCGCCAGGCAGCAGTGGGAATCTGGCGATTCAGCTCTTCGTAGGCCCGAAGGACCAGGAGCGACTGGAAAAGATTGCAGAAGGGCTGGAATTGACCGTCGATTACGGCTTTCTGGCCTTCCTGGCACAACCACTCTTCTGGATATTGAATGAGATCCATGATGTGATTGGCAATTGGGGATTCTCAATCATCATCCTCACCATCCTGATCAAGCTGGTCTTCTATAAACTTTCAGAAACCAGCTATCGATCCATGGCCGAGATGAGGAAGTTGACTCCACGCCTGACGGCTTTAAAGGAGCGTTATGGGGATGATCGCCAGAAGATGAATGAGGCGATGATGAAGATCTATCGGGAAGAGAAAGTCAATCCAATGGGTGGCTGTCTTCCGATTCTGGTCCAGATTCCGGTCTTCATCGCACTCTACTGGGTGCTGCTGGAGAGTGTTGAGATGCGTCAAGCCCCCTTTGTTCTCTGGATTCAGGATCTGTCGGCGATGGACCCTTATTACATTCTGCCGCTGGTAATGGGTGTTTCGATGTTGATTCAGCAGAAGCTGAATCCGGCTCCGCTTGACCCGATTCAGCAGAAGGTGATGATGATACTGCCGATTATCTTTACCATCTTTTTTGCCTTTTTCCCTGCCGGATTGGTGCTCTACTGGGTTGTCAATAACATTATCTCGATCGCCCAGCAGTACTACATCACGAAGAAAATCGAGGCCCATTGAGCAGAGCGGAAGAGACCATCTGTGCACAGGCGACGGCCAATGGTCGTGGTGGGATAGGAATTCTGCGGGTATCCGGCCCACTCTGCCAAACCATTGCATTACAGGTGTTGGGTAAGCTGCCTATGCCCCGTTTGGCCGAGCTGCTCGATTTCAGTGACGAATCGGCAGAGCCGATCGATCGAGGGCTGGCACTTTTTTTCCCCACGCCACACTCATTCACCGGAGAGGATGTGCTTGAGCTGCACGCACATGGCGGTCCTGTGGTGATGGACCGGTTGATGCGTCGGGTCTTGCAGCTTGGTGCGCGGGCAGCACAACCTGGAGAGTTTTCTGAACGAGCCTTTCTCAATGGGAAGATGGATCTCGTACAGGCCGAGGCGATTGCGGATCTGATTGACAGTGCCTCCGAACAGGCGGCACGATCTGCATTGCGCTCGTTGCAGGGTGATTTCTCCACGGCGGTTCATCAGCTCGTTGATTTGGTAACCGAACTGAGAATGTACGTTGAATCTTCCATGGATTTTGCTGAAGAGGAGATCGACTTTCTGCAAGAGGGGGAGGTGACCCATCGTCTGCAACAGATCATTCAACAACTGGAGCAGGTAGTGGGCAGTGCAAAGGAGGGTGTATTGCTGCGAGAGGGAATGCGATTGGTCATTGCTGGCCGACCCAATGCAGGTAAGTCCAGTCTGCTCAATGCACTTTCCGGGAGAGAGTCTGCGATCGTCACCGAAATTCCTGGAACCACCCGGGATCTGCTGAAAGAGCAGATCGATATCGATGGGTTGCCAATCCATATTATTGATACCGCCGGGTTGCGCAAGAGTGATGATCGGGTGGAGCAGGAGGGAATCCGGCGTGCATGGGTGGAGATCGAACAGGCAGATCGGGTATTGCTACTGGTTGATGATCGACAGGGGATTGCGGAAGAGGATCAACAGACACTAGAGCAGATGGGTCAGATTCCGGTTACTATTGTACGCACAAAAATTGATCTGAGCGGTAGGGTTGCCGGCCTTCAACAGGGAGAGCTGGCAATCTCTACAAAAACGGGGGCGGGTTTGAGTCAGCTTAAGCACTTTTTGAAAGAGAGTGCAGGGTATCAGACCAACGGAGAGGGGGTCTTTCTTGCCAGAAGACGCCATCTTGAGGCATTGCAGCAGACTCGCTGTGCACTGGAGGAGGGAAGAATGGTGTTGAAAAATTATCAGGCTGGAGAGTTGCTGGCCGAGGAGCTGCGTCGGGCGCAGCAATCGCTTTCCGAAATCACAGGAGAGTTCTCCAGTGATGATCTGCTCGGCAGGATCTTCTCCTCTTTCTGTATCGGCAAGTAGAAAAGGGCGATGGGAAGCAATTTCCTGAAAGAGAGTCCAGCCCTGCGCATCCTGCTGATTTGGGTACTCTGGGGTGTGCTATCGCTGACCATGATCAATCTGCTCTCCAGGGAGCTCTATCAACAACTGATCGATTGGTTCATGTCGCTTCCCTACCGTTCGCCAATGGAGTACCTGCCACAAATGTTCTATGGGCTGCTGTTCTTTGTTGTGGTCACAGCGTTCATTCGTACACTGACCTATATCAAGATGTTTCTCTATTCGACCGCAGCCTTTCTGGTGATTGTCTTCTATACCTTTGCATCGATCTCACCGGATAGTGATTTTTTTCTGCTGGTTGAGATCTTCTTTGGGCTTAACAGTCCGGTTTGGGCCCGGGCAATCTATATCATCATGTGGTCCTTCTTTGTTGCGGCAATCTTCGAGCTTTTGTTGATTCGATTCATTTCAACAGGTCGTTATCGACAGGAACAGATGGTACGTCAGGATTTTGATCGGCTGCTGCATCAGCATGATCTGAACTATCGGGCCATTCAGATCTTCATCTGGGCAATACCGACCCTCGGCTTTCTTGGAACAGTAGTCGGGATCTCTTTTGCACTGCAACAGGCAGCCGATATTCCTTCAAACATGCTGGACCAGACTGCGCTGGAGGTATGGTTCACCAATATTGTCCACTCACTGGGCTATGCCTTTTATACCACCATCGCCGGACTGGTCTTCTCCACACTGATTACCATTTTGGGTTCGTTTGTCTCTGCAATCGAAGAGCAGGAGATCAATGATCGGATTGCTGTAGGTGAATAACTGGTCCAGAGGCTGATGTATCAACCCAGACAACGGCCCTCTATTTTTGGTGTAGCCAGCATTGATCTGTTTGCTTCGGCATTGGGTGCCTTTGTGATATTGACGATCATCTCGTTGCCGTTTTTCATGAATACCGACAAGTCGGGAGAGCTGCAGCCGGTCGTTGAAAGGTATGTCGAACTGTTTGATCAGGTTGATCGACTGCAACAACAGGTTGAGCAGTTGGAGCAGCATAACCAGCAGATTTCAATCAATGATCTGGAGCTGCTGTTGCTGGTGGATTACTCCAACTCCTACGCCTCATTTCTGGATGGACTTGAGTATGAGTTGCGTACCTTGAGCAAGTTCTGGAGCCGTAGAAACAAGCAGATTCGGGTCTCGCTGATTCTCTATGGTGACCGTAAAACCCGCTATCCCATATTGCAGGCCAATATCGATTTGCAGGGCCGTAATGATCTTTCAGAGATTTATGATCTTCTCCATCGAATACGCAGCGAAGGTTTCAAGGAAAACAACAACAGCCATCTCAACAGGGATGGCCCTGAAGCGCTCCATCTGGCCTTGGAGAAGGCGCTGGAGTTCAAGTGGGGGTTACCACAGGGACAACGTTTTGTATTTGTCCATTATGACAATATCTGTTATCCGGAACAGATGGAGCCCTGTATCCACTCCCTTGATCAATTACGTCGGAGAACGGCAAACCTCTATATGAAATATACTCAGTCTGTCACCAGTGTTGACCGCCAACGGGCGGTTGATTTGGCAGAGCAGAGTCACACCACCTTCATCGACTCCGGACAATCCTGGACGCTGCAGATATTCAATAGTGCGGATGCAGTGAAAGAGACACTCAAGTAGTGAATCAACACGGTTGAAACGTTGATAGCTTAATCCACAACGACAGAGAACAAAGGGCTCTACAGTACCTTGCTGGATTCAAAAATCAGATTCATGGTCAGTGTAGGCAGTTTATCCAGTCGCCCATGGTCATAGGCATCACAGATCTCGGTACCTGTTTGAGTCAGCTCCGGATAACCGAATGAGGTGCCGCTTCCTTTCATGACATGGGCGATATCGCGCACTTCATTCCAGTCTTCGATGGTCAGCGCAGCCGACAGGGTCAGTTTCAATTCGTGTACCCGCTCAATAAAGATCTGTTTCAGACTCTCATCAACGACACTGACGGAGGTGGCCACACTCTGGTCAACGGCCTGCTGTGGCTCCTCTTCCTCCACACCATGCTTGGTCATGAACTGTGTCAGGATTCGTTTAAGCTGGCTGGTGTTGATCGGTTTACCGAGAAATCCATTGGCTCCAGCTTCATCGAACTGATCACGATACTCCTTGGTAATGTTGGCGGTCAGTGCGACGATCGGAACATCATTACCTGAATCCCGTAATGTTTTGGTGGCCTCGATACCATCCATCACCGGCATCTGCATATCCATCAGAATCAGGTCAAAATGGTGTTTTGTGGCCTTCTCTACACCTTCCTTACCGTCATTGGCCACCTCAACATCAAGGCCCAGTTTCTCCAGCAGCTTGCGTATCAGCAGTTGCATTACAGGGGTATCTTCAACAACCAGCATTCTCCCCTGATATGGTGCTGAATCACGCTCGCTGACAGGCTTCTGCTGGGATACCAGTTGTCTGCTCTCCCGATGGGGCAGGGTGAGTGTAAATCTGGAGCCTTCACCTTCGATGCTGGTTGCTTCAATGGTACCACCCATCAGTTTGGCCAGGCTTGAAGAGACAAACAGGCCGAGACCGGCACCACCAAATCGTCGCGTGATGGAGCTGTCGACCTGATGAAAATAGTCAAACAGATGGTCAAGCTTATCAGCCGGTATGCCGATGCCGGTGTCCTCCACAACGAAATAGAGCTGGTGTGGGTCGGACCAGACGGTCAGAGTGATCTTTCCTTCAGAGGTGAACTTGATTGCATTGCCCAGCAGGTTGTGGAGAATCTGGCTGATCCTCTGTTCATCACCCACCAGCAAAAAGCGCTCACTCCCTTTCTGAGTAACCGTAAATTCAAGCCCGTTCTCTTTTGCCTGGGTAGTGAAGAACTCATTGACATGGGAGAGTATGACAGTGAGATCGTATGGGCTCTCATCAACCATCAGGTTGCCAGACTGGATCTTGGAGATATCGAGAATATCGTTGACCAAGGCCAGTTCACGTCTGCCAGAAAGCTCGATCGAACGGATCATTCGAAGATCTTCCCGGTCATTCAATCGTGCAGATAGAATTTCACTGTTACCAATGATCGAGGCCAGTGGAGTACGCAGTTCATGGCTCACAGTGGCCAGGAAGTCATCCTTGGCCTTCATGGTCTTGATCAGGGTGTTTCTCTGTTCACTCAACATCTCCTCAAGTCGTTTACGGTCGGTGATGTCGACAGCAACCCCATTGATCACCTTTGGTGCGCCGGATTTATCACGAGCCATGTGCTGTGAGAACATGGCATGGCGTAGTTCACCGCTGGTGGCATGGTGGAATGAGAGCACCCCACCCCGTGCATGCCCCTTCTCCATGGTATCCTGGTGAATCTTCATGCCATGTTTGATCGACTCAGGTTGCCACTGGATTTGTGATGACCAGGATTGACCGATCATCTGTTTCGTCTGGATACCAAAGATTCTCTCAAACTCCTTGCTGAGATATTCGATATGTTGTGATTCGGGGTTGATGCTGTAGACCATGAACCCCTCGCCCATATCCTCAACCAGCCGCTGAAACCGCTCCTTGCTCTGTTCAAGCTCCAGATTGCGTTGATTCAGTATGGCGGTACGTTCAGTGACAAGCTTTTCGAGGTCCTGATTTCGAATGTGAAGCATGTGGTTGAGCCTCTCACTGAAGATAGAGGCAATCAGGCCGACAGCAAAGATCAGGATGGCTACGATCGATATACTCACACCAAGCTGGAATTGTCCCAGTTCAATGTTGAATATACCGGTACTCAATCCACAGCTGCCACCACTATAGAATTGAGCCGCAGCCATGCCGGTATAGTGCATTCCGCTGACAGCGGCACCCATGATGATTGCAACCAGCAACGTCGATGGCAGTGCAGTACGTTGTGGTGCCGTGGAGTGGTGGAGTAGTCGCAGGGCGGCATAGGAGACGGCAACCGCGATGATGATGGAGAGCATCCACAGCCCAGGGCTGTAGCGCAGTGTTGCCTCGGCAAGCAGTGCCTCCATACCGATATAGTGCATCATGGCGATGCCCATGCCGAGGATAAGGGCCCCTTTGATTCTTGTCGTTTCCGTCGTTTTTTGCTCACGCTGGGTATAGAGGGCAATTGCCGATGCAGAGACAGCCACCAATAGGGAGAGCAGCGTGATACCAAAATCGTATCGGATGGATAGCGGGATCGAGAAAGCGAGCATCCCTACAAAATGCATCGCAAAAATGCCTCCACCCAGTGCGATGGATGCACCCAACCACCAATAGCGGTTCAGCTGTGCATGCTCTGCATACTCACTACGCATATGGGAGACCATATTGAGTGCCGTGTAGGATGCGAAGGTCGCTACCAGATAGGAAAGCGTAACCAGCGTTGTATCAAATTGTGAGGAGAGCAGCTCTCCCCCCATACGCTGCAGTAGAAAATAGCTCTCTATCAGCTCGTGCAAAGTCATCGGCTGAGTCGTAGAGGTGCCATGGCACCTGATACTGGTTTGTTGCTACAGTAAATTGCTTCTTCCACAATCACTCCCTCCCTTGCAATAGCGTACCTTGTTGGCGGGCGTGAGAAAAGGCCTGAAGATAGAGAATAATGGCCAACCCAAGCCAGAGAAGATTGAGCAGAAAACCTTTCCAGAACAGATCCCAACGGAAAATCTCATCAAACAACAGTGTACGCATCCCCTCATAGGCGTGACTCGCCGGGATGGCTCGAGAAACAGGCTGCAGCCACTCCGGCAGTATATCAATCGGGTAGTAGACTGCCGAGAGCGGAGCCAGTGCAAACACCAGCACCCATGCGAGGCTTTCTGCACCCAGGCCATAGCGTAGAATCAGGGTCACGACACCCAGGCCGGTGGCCCATCCCATCATCATGAGCTGGGAGAAGAAGGCGAGGAGTGGCAGCCCCATTGAAAAGAGGTTGAAGTGATACAGCAGGATCGCCAGGATCGCTGCTGCAGACAACCCGATTGAGGTACGGATCAAGCTGATCAGCAGGACTGCACTGATATGTTCCGAAACCCGTAACGGCGAAACAAAGAGATGGCCGAGGTTGCGCGCGTACATCTCTTCAATAAAGGGGAGCGCTACCCCCAGGTGGCCACGAAACATCACATCCCAGAGCATGACTGCTGCCAGTAATACTCCACTGGCCTGGGAGAGCCAGCTACTGTGTTGTACAAAAAACTGGGAGATCAATCCCCACAAAATCATCTGCACGGTAGGCCAGTAGATCAGCTCAAGCATGCGTGGCCAGGAGCGCCGCAGCAGATAGATATAGCGTAACACCATTGCCCCGACACGTATCGACGAGAACTCCATTACTCATCTCCTCTCGCAATATCGAGGAACACCGCCTCCAGAGTCCCGTGGCCGTATTGTTCCAACAACTGCTGTGGTGTTCCCTGATCAACCATGCGCCCTCCCTTCAGCAGAATCACCTGATCACAGAGGCGTTCTACCTCAGGCATGTTGTGGGAGGCCAGTAGCACGGTTGACTGGCTCTGCTGAACATAGCGCTCCAACTGGCTGCGAATACGGTCACCGCTGTCAGGATCCAGTGAGGCGGTAGGTTCATCCAGCAGCAGAACCTTCGGTTGATTCAGCAGTGCCTTGGCAAATGAGACACGGGTCTTCTGCCCGGCGGAGAGGCTGCTGTAGGGGCGTTTCAAGAACGCAGTGATGTCCAGCTCGGTAGCAAGCTGCTCAATCCGCTCTTTCAGATTGGCAACGTTGTAGAGACGCCCATAGACCAACAGGTTCTCCTCTACAGTCAGGCGTCCCGGCAGATCAAGATAGGGAGAGGAGAAGTTCATCTGTGGCAAGGCACGATAGCGCTCATTGACCATATCCACTCCCAGAATCGTAATGGAGCCGGCATCCGGCACCAGCAAACCAAGCAGCATGGCCAGTGTTGTCGTTTTGCCTGCGCCGTTGCCTCCAAGCAGTGCAGTGATGGAGCCCGCTTCAACCGAAAAGGAGAGTTGATCGACTGCACGGATCTGCTCAAAGTTGCGAACCAACCTTTCAACAGTGATTGCATGGCTATATGGAGGGGCACTCATTGGTATGAATTATAAGGCTTTATCCGAGTGATTAGGTGGGAAATAAGCACTCACGCGTTGACTCATAGAAAAAGGTAACCGAAGGGAGCTGTATATCAGAGTCGT
>CAYFOR010000020.1:0-33381 GCA_964344785.1 uncultured Piscirickettsiaceae bacterium | reverse complement strand
TCACGTTGGAATGACGGCCTCGCTTCAGGGCCATTTCATATTGGACAAGACTCTTCATGTAACTGAAAAAAAGGTTGTGATAAAGTACCCTTGGGTACACAAGGGGATTGGGGGGTGCAACACGTGGCTGACAGCATCAGTAGATACTATACCTTGCTTTTCGCGTTTGCGTTGCTTGCTTGTGGGGTTTCTTACAGTCCTGCAGAGGCCACTGAAAAGATTCGATGGGTCGGTTGCGGGATCACCAAGTTTGCCTTTACTCGTGAGTTGGCAGAGGCCTTTCAGGAGAGGGCTGGCATCGAGGTTGATGTCAGGGGGGGGGGTGCAATGAAGGGTATCCGGGATGCCGCCACCGGGCATGCTGATATCGGCGGCACCTGTCGATATGCACTGGATGACCCCAGAGAGCGAGATGTTACGCTTCATCATGTTGCCTGGGATGCGCTGGTACTGGTGACCGCAGAAGGCAATCCGGTGGACGACATCACCCTGGATCAGGTTCTGGATGTTTTCGAGGGGAGAATCAGCAACTGGGAAGAGTTGGGGGGAGATGATCTGCCGATCACCCTGCAGATGCGGCGAGGCAAACTCAGTGGTGTCGGCCATATGTTTAGGGTGATGTTCTTCAACGATCCGGACAAGATGTTTCCAACGGCCCAGCAACTCCCCAGGAGCAGTGGTCTGCTGTAGATGCTGGTTCGAAAGGGGGTGGGGGGGCTTGGTGTTTCCGGTTTTTCCAGTGTCCAGAAGCGAAAGGGGCTCAAGATGGTTGCCATTGACGGTGTGGCGCCGAGCAAGGCGACCATCATGAGTGGTGAATATCGTTTTGTTCGCCCGCTCTATTATGCGACCGGCCCCGGTACCTCGAAGGTAGCGCACGATTTTGTCTCCTTTGCATTGAGTGATGAGGGGCAGCGGTTGATCGCAGCACAGAATGTGGTCAACCTCAAAGAGGGTGAGGG
This sequence comes from uncultured Piscirickettsiaceae bacterium, assembly GCA_964344785.1. Classification (GTDB taxonomy): domain Bacteria; phylum Pseudomonadota; class Gammaproteobacteria; genus Thiopontia. The sequence continues at coordinate 32,419 of CAYFOR010000020.1, read as the reverse complement.
GCTCGATGAGATTTTTTCAGCGCAATTCGGAGCATCCTATCTGGCATCGGGTGTGAATCATTGAATATCCGTACGGCTGTCACTGTCTTCTTTATCCTGCTCACTGGCCTGGTCCTGTTCAGTACAACGGATGTTTTTGGGCTCCTTGAACAATCCATTGAACGGCAAGAGGAGCTACTGAAAATTGAGGATAGCGCCTCGCTGTATCAGGATATTCATCAGGGGATGGAGGAGATTCTGCTGCTGCAGGGGGACGCCACACTCATTCATGCCAATCTGCAAAAGGTGGAGCTGCTGGAACAGTCTCTGAATGACCTCAAGTTGTTGGACTCAAAAGGTTTTCCGGTTACGGTGGCGATGACGTTGAAACAGTGGAAACGCTATCGGATGCTGCTTGAGGAGCTGTTTCAGCTGGAGCAGGTGGCCTCGGACAATGATATGGCGCTGGTGCTCTTTATCGAGCTGGTAGAGGTAAACGAGCTCATTGAACGGCAGTTTTCCACATTACATTCAGTGGCTCATCAGCATCAGAATACCTATTTTGACCAGATACGGCGGCAGGTACTGATTTCGGCTGTGGTTGTGATTCTGTTGGTAGTGGCCATTCTCGGCTATCTCTATGTGAGAATTATTCCTGCTCTCTCCAGACTCTCCTCTACCATGCTCAAGGTTTCGGAGAGTGGGGATCTCTCTCTCGCGCAACGGCTGGATATCGGTACGGATGAGTTCGGGGTGCTGGCCTCCAGCTTCCAGCAGTTGGTGGAGAGTTTGCAACATAGCGGCGAGGCGTTGAATGAGCGCCTAACTGAGAATATAGCCATCCTGGAGACGATTGAAGAGGGGTTGTTGGTGGTGGATGGTAACAGGCAGATTGTCAAGGCCAATCCTGCGATCAACCAGCTGAGTGGGATCAAGCCGTTGGTTGGACGGGAGTTGGACTGCCTCTTTCCGGATCTGCCGCTGCCAAAGGTAGAGGTGATGCTCCGGTCATTCGGGCGGGCTGTTCAGCAGTGTTATGGCGAGGACAGAAAGGAATTTTTCCGACTCATCAATGAGGCCGAACTCCCGCTGCTGCTGGTTGAGCTGGAACACCCGGATCAACGGATTGTCGTGGCGAGCGACACCTTTGGTCAGTTGCTTGGGTATTCGTCGGAAGAGCTGGAAGCGTCAAGTCTGCGTGCACTTACCACCGCTGACGAATGGCAGCCGTGGACGGTTCATCTGCAATACAACCCTGAGGCGATGACGTTGCAGAGACAGGCCAGGTTGATGTTGCTGGACCAACAGCATCAGTGGATGGAGTTTTCAGTGGCGTATTTGATCTTGCAGTCCGAGAACAGGCCATTGTTGCTGCTGCAGCTGGAGACCACACGGAAAATGGGTTGGGAACAGATTGAGCAGGGAGAGTTTGGAAGGATGTGTGCAACCTTCCACCGTGTACAGTGCAAGTCGATGAGTGGTTTTTCGATACGGCGGGAGGATGATGATCGCGTACCGGTCAATCTCTCCGTGGCATCCATCTATCGGCAGCAGGGGATACGGCATCTGTTTATGGGAACACTGCTGGTGGTGCGTGATATTCATGAGATTCTCAGTGCCGAACAGATCTTGCGCTCCAATCAGGCGAAGGATGAGTTTATTGCCTCAATGAGTCATGAGCTGCGTACGCCGTTGACAGCCATTATTGGTAACAGTGAGCTGCTGGCCGGTTCGGTCAGTGATCCGGAGCAGCAGAAGATGTTGCATTCGATTACCGTATCGGGCCGGAATCAGTTGGCCCTGGTCAATGATATTCTCGATATGTCCAAGATCGAGTCGGGCAAGTTCACCATCAATCGGGCACCGTTTGACCTCGCCTTGGTGGTCGGGGATATCTACGAGCTGTTTGCCAACCGAATTCGTGATGCAGGGTTGGCGTTTGAGGTCGATCAACAGGTGATGCCGGCCTATAAACTGATTGGAGATCATCAGCGGATTCAGCAGGTTCTGATCAATCTGATTGGTAATTCGATCAAGTTTACCGAAGAGGGTGGGATTACACTGGTGGTTTACAGGAGTGGTCATTGGCTTCACATTCAGGTGAAAGATACCGGGATCGGCATGAGCCAGGCGGTGCAGGAGCGGCTCTTTCAGCGTTTTGAGCAGGCGGATAGCACGGTTGCCCACCGTTTTGGTGGAACCGGTCTGGGACTCTATATCTCGGGAAGTCTGGCCTCCATGATGGGTGGGGGCATCGATGTGACAAGTATGGAGGGGGTGGGGACCACCTTTCAGCTCAATCTGCCCTATCAGGAGAGTGAGGAGAAGGTATCCGAAGAGCTTGCGACGCCACCACCTGAAATATCAGTAAATCATCAATTCCAGGGTTCGGTTCTGCTGGCGGAGGATACGGAAGAGCTGCAGTTGCTGTTTATCCGGCTGCTGGAGTCGATGGGGCTGACTGTGACTGCCGTAGAGAATGGAGAGGAGGCGGTACAGGCTGTGAAGAAGCAGTCGTTTGATCTGATTCTGATGGATATGCAGATGCCGGTGATGGATGGTATTGAGGCAGCCGGTATCCTCCAGCGCACCGGTTGTACAACCCCGGTTGTTGCGCTGACGGCCAATGTGATGCCACGTCATCGGGAGCTCTTCAGGGAGGTCGGTGCCTGTGACTTCCTTGAAAAGCCGGTTGATCATGAGGCACTCTGGAGAACCTTGAACAGACACCTGGAGCAGTCTGAAACCACCATTTCGGTCAAGCCGGATGAGATCATTGACGATGAGCTGATTGCGATCTTCATTGAAGATATTGCGGCACACCGCGATGCACTGATCGATGACATTCACGCCGAGCAATGGGATCAGGTGCGTCATCGTGCCCACAAGATCAAGGGAACAGGGAGTTCATTCGGCTTTCCTGCATTGAGTGACACAGGGCGTGCCGTCACAGAGACCATTGATCGTGGTGATGTGCAACAGGCCCCCAAGGTTGCACAACAGTTGGTTGAAGAGATAAATAGGGTATTATCTTAGAGGTATGGATACTGGTGACTGCATGCAACGGTTTGCTGCAGATCCTTGCGTATACCCACTAATCACAACTCCATTACAAGGGGGACTCCAATGAAAAATTCGGGTTTGAAGCTGTTGTCGACGTTGCTGTTGCTATCCCTGTTTCATCACAGCGTGGCAGATGAGGTCACCATTTCACTGGATGGAGTGACGCTGAATGGCGAGCTGATATTGGCCGAAGAGAAACAGATTGCAGATGGGTTGGTTCTGATCACCCATGGGACACTGGCACACAATAAGATGGAGATTGTCACGGGTCTGCAGGAACTGCTTGCCGATAGCGGGGTCAGCTCGTTGGCAATCAACCTCAGCCTCGGGGTTGAGAACCGTCATGGCAGTTATGACTGTGAGGTGACACATCGCCATCACCATACCGATGCAGTTGCAGAGATGGGGGCATGGCTGGACTGGCTGGAGCAGCAGGGTGCGAGCAGAATCGACCTGATGGGGCACTCCCGTGGTGGAAATCAGGTGGCCTGGCTGATGGCCGAGCAGGACCGACCCTCCATCCACAAGGCGGTGTTGATTGCTCCTGCAACCTGGAGTGCGGAGAAGATGCATGCGGGTTATCAGAAGCGTTACCAGAAACCGTTGGCACCGATCTTCGAGAAGGCGTTGGCCTTGGTGAAAGCCGGTAAAGAGAATGCCGTGATCAACGATACCGATTTTATCTACTGCCCTGGGACATCGGTAACCGCTGGCTCCTTTGTCTCCAACTACCGTGAAGATCCAAGGCGGGATACCCCCTCGCTGCTGCCCAAAATTGTTAAACCAACGCTGGTGGTGGCCGGAACGGAAGACAACGTGGTTGGTCCACTGGAGTCACTGGTTGAGCCATTGGCCAATGATCGGCTTCAGTTACTGGTGATTGAGGGTGCGGGTCACTTTTTCCGTGATCTCTATCTGGAGGAGCTGGTGGAGCAGGTTGTGGAGTGGCTGCAACAGTAACTCCACTGCTGCTGACGGCAACCGCCGGACAGGCCCGTTTTCTGCGGGACCACTGGGCCAAGAGGGTGCTTGCCGATGGTCGTACCGCCTGGGAGACGCCACCCATCCTGTCGTTGCAGGCCTGGCTGCGCCAGCAGTGGGAACAGTTGCTGCAGCAGGGTGAGCTGCTTCCGCTGCTGTTGAGCCATGCCCAGGAGCGCCGTGCATGGCAGCAGTGTCGCCCCGGTGAGTTGTCTGCAACACATATCTTGCGGCTGGATAGTCTGGTTGACCAGGCGATGCAGGCCTACAGGCTCTTCTACCAGTGGCGACGCCCGGATGAGCAGTTACATCAGTTATTGGGTGGGCAACATCTGGATGAACTGCTGCTGTTCAAGCAGTGGCAGCAACGATTTGATCAGCAGTGTGAGCAACGGCAGTGGCTTCCCGCGGTACGGCTTTCGGAACAGATCGGAGTGCTGATTGAGAGGGAGAGTATCGATCCTCCCAAATGCATACAGCGCTACCAGAGCGCAAACTGGAACCGGGCCGAGCAGGCACTGTTTGACCAACTGCAGCGGATTGGATGCGAGATCGTTCCCTATGAACTGGAGGCACAGCGAGTGTCAGTCCACTTTGTGGCATGTGATGATCCACAGCAGGAGATCACGATCATGGCCGATCGGCTGGCACGGATGTTGGCTCAAAACCCTGCCCGGACTGCGGCCGTGGTGGTGCCGGATCTTGCTGCCAGACGTGTGGCACTCGACCATTGTCTTGGTGAGCGGCTCTTTCCACAGAGTGCACTGGTGCCTGTGATGGCGTCTGAACGCCCATATCGATTCTCCTGTGGGGAGGCATTGTCGAATGATCCAAGGGTTTACCATGCACTGCAGCTCCTGCGTTTGAAATTGCAGGGGCTGCCGCTGCTGGAGGCATGCTCACTGCTGCGCTCTCCCTGGCTGTTGCAGGGGGAGGAGATGGAGGCGCGCTCACTGGCAGCGTTGAATCTGCGCAGGGTTTTCGGTGCCGAAGTCTCTCTGCAGCAGCTCGGTTCACTGCTGGAAGATGCCCCCCGTTTTCGTGGTGCGGTAGAGGCACTTATAGAACTGGACTGGGAAGAGAACCGCTTGCCTGCAGCCTGGACCTTCGAGTTTACCCGTGCCCTCGCCAATTTCGAGTGGGCCGATAATGCCAAACGGGGTGGAACGGAGCTGGCTGCCTATGATGGTTGGCGAGAGGGATTGGATCGGCTCTCATCACTGGGAGAGCAGTTGGCAACGATCAGTGCAGGCGGTGCATTGGCCGAGTTGCGTCAACTGCTCTCCACCATTGAGCCGAAGCAGGAGGCTGGTCGGTGGGCAGTAGAGATACTGACGCCGGAGGAGGCGCAGGGTATCCATTTTGACTGGCTCTGGGTGATGGGATGTGATGACCGGAGCTGGCCGCCAGCTGTCAGAGCAGTGCCGTTCTTGCCGCTGCAGTGGCAGCGAATGATGCTGCCGGCACTTGACCACTCTGCTGCACAGCAGAGGACGCGCCAGCTATTCGAGGAATATCGGTATGCGGCTGGGGAGATGGTCTGCAGCTTCAGCCGTGCTGAGGCACCCGGTGCTGAAGCGGACCGCCACCTGAGTCCGCTGGCTGGAGAGCTGGAGCCAGTCAGGTTTGATCCAGTACCATCGCCCCTGCTGTGGTGGCAGGCAACAACCCCGCTGGAGCTGGAGCCGATTATCGATCAGGTTGATCCATTACCGGAAGGTGTTGTGCTGAACGGGGGCAGTTCCCTGTTGCTCAACCAGTCACAGTGTCCGTTTCGTGCCTTTGTCCGCCACCGTCTGCAGGCTGCTCCACTGGATTTTGACAAAAGTGGGCTCGACAGTCGTGAGCGGGGTACCTTGCTACATGCGTTGATGGAGCGTTGCTGGCAGGCGCTTAACTACAGTTCAGAGGTTCTGAACCAACTGGATGAAGCGGCTCTACAGCAGCAGGTGAGGCAACTGGCCTGTGAGGTAGTAGAGAAGAGCCAACCCTTTCGACAGCAACGTCTGGGGTGGCGTTTTGCACAGAATGAGTGTGACCGATTGCAGCAACTGGTACTCCAGGCGCTGGCGTTGGATCGCCTTCGTACCACCCCTTTTGTCATTGAAGAGATGGAGCAGAAGTGTCCGGTGAGTCTGGGAGGCCTGCAGCTCTCCATCAAGATGGATCGGGTAGACTGGCTGGAGGATGGTCGGCGGCTGGTCATCGACTACAAGAGCGGTAAGGTCAACCGAGGCGACTGGCTCGGTGAGCGTCCGGCTGCACCGCAGCTTCCACTCTATGCCGTGTTGCGGGAACAGGTTGCGGCAGTGCTCTATGCGCAGGTCCGGGTAGATGAGGTAGCCTATAAGGGTGAACAGCAGGATGCCGAGGTGATGGGAGGGGACGCTGGCGGCCGGACCGTGGTGGTTTCGGAGGATTGGGAGGGGCAGCTTGAGCAGTGGCACCATGCGGTGAGTGCGTTGGCAGAAGAGGCTCGCAAGGGGGTGACCACCGTTTCACCGTTACATGGACGTGGTAGCTGCCAGTATTGTGGGCTGGAGCCGCTTTGTCGAGTGGAGACTGATCGCCAATGAACATGCTTCAGGATGATCAGCAGATCAGGGATGAGGTACTTGATCCTGAACAGTCCTTCATCGTCCAGGCACCGGCCGGTTCCGGAAAGACCGAGCTGCTGACCCAGCGTATTCTCACACTGCTGACACGGGTCAACCACCCGGAAGAGGTGTTGGCCATCACCTTCACCCGCAAGGCGGCCGGAGAGATGCGGGCACGTCTGCTTGAATCGCTGCGACGGGCGGCAGATCAACCTTGCCCGGAGCAGCCTCATCTGGCGCAGAACTGGCAATTGGCCCAGGCGGTACTTCGCCATGACCGGTTGCAAAGGTGGGATCTTGTCAGCCACCCCAACAGGTTGCAGATCCGTACCATGGACAGCCTCAATGCCAGACTGGTGAGACAGATGCCACTGCTCGCCACGCTTGGTGCAGTGCCACAGGTGAGCGATGATGTAGAACAACTCTACCGTGCGGCAGCCCGTGTCACACTGCAGATGGTGGAAGAGCCGCAGATCGGGGAGGCGGTCGCCATCCTGTTGCGGTGGCTGGATAACGATGCCGGGCGGGTGGAGCGGCTGATTGTTGGCATGCTGGGGCATCGTGATCAGTGGCTGCCATACATTGCAGGCGGTGTGAGCCGACAGCAGCTGGAGCAGACACTACGCGATGCGGTGGAATCTTCACTGCAGCAGGCCCATCATGCACTACTGCATGTCGTAGGCAGGGATGGATTGGAGACACTGGTACGGCTGGCTGACGGTGCCGCCAGGGTGCTGATCGAGAGTGGAGCAGTGCGGCCGGTTCTCTCCTGTCTGGGGCTCGATCACTTTCCGCCAACCCGTGCCGAATCACTGTCGCAGTGGCAGGGGGTTGCCTCCATGCTGCTCAAGAGCAGTGGTGATTTTCGTCTGACTGCCCGAAGCTGGAACAAGAATGATGGCTTTCCGGCCCATGCAAAAAAGGAGAAGGAGGCGCTGCTGGCGCTGAGTGAGCAGATTGCCGTGAGCAGTGCGGCCGCATTGATACAGCAGATTCCACTGCTGCCACCCGTCCACTACAGTGATCCGCAGTGGAAGGTGGTGGAGTCGCTGTTTGCCGTGCTGCAACTGGCGCAGGCCAGCCTGATGGTAGAGTTCGAACAGCAGGGGCGTTGCGACCATACCGAGATTGCGCAGCGTGCACGCCATGCACTGGGGGATGAACAGAATCCGACCGATCTGGCGCTACGGCTTGACTATCAGATTCGCCATCTGCTGGTCGATGAGTTTCAGGACACCTCCCATGGACAGTTTGATCTGCTTGTCCAACTGACTGCAGGCTGGACCGAGGGAGATGGGCGAACCCTCTTTCTGGTCGGTGATCCGATGCAGTCCATCTATCGCTTCCGTCATGCAGAGGTGGGACTGTTTCTGAAGGCCGTTGAGGAAGGGGTCGGTCCGATTCCACTCCGGTATTGTCAGTTGAGCGCCAACTTCCGTTCGGAGTCGGGCATTGTGGAGTGGGTCAACCGCACCTTTGCCACTCTGTTTCCAACACGTTCAGACCGCTTCAGCAGTGCCATTCGTTATGCTTCTTCAATGGCAATCCGTGACGGCGCAGCCCACGACAGTGAAGCTCAAGCGGCAGTCACCTTTCACCCACAATTGATGGATGATCGAGGGCTTGAGGCAGACCGTGTGGTCGAACTGGTGCAGCTGGAGTTGAGTGAGATGGATGGGGATGGCAAGGTGGCGATTCTGGTCCGCTCCCGTAGCCATCTGGAACAGATTACCGAGAGACTGTACCGGTCCGGCACCGCCTATCGTGCACTGGAGATCGAGTCACTGGGGGATCGCCCACAGGTGCGTGACCTGCTGACCGTAACCCGTGCGCTGCTCCATCTGGGCGACCGCGAGGCATGGCTCGCGCTGCTGCGTGCGCCATGGTGTGGGCTTACCTTGCAGTCGATGCTGATACTGGTGGAAGGGGAAGAGAACCGAACCGTATGGTCCATGATGAGTGATCCGGTGCGGCTGCAACCATTGTCTGCGGAAGAGCGGAATCGCCTTCAGCACCTCCAGCAGCTGCTTCGGCAACTGTTTGAGCAACGGGGAAGGTGTTCACTGGTACGCTGGATCACACTTGCCTGGAGACGACTGGGGGGGGACTCCCTCTACCGGCAGCTGGGCGAACCGGGGCAGTCAGGGCGGGAGGCGGATGCCTTTTTTGTACTGCTGGAGGAGATGGAGCAAGGCGGGGAGATGGTCGATCTTGAACTGCTGCATCAGCGACTTCAGCAGCAGAGCCTGCCGCCGGATGTAAATGTTACAGATGCACCTCGGGTAGAGGTGATGACGATTCACAAGTCCAAGGGGCTGCAGTTTGACACAGTGATTATTCCAGGATTAGGGCGAAGGCCACGGCAGAGCGGGCGCCAACTGCTTCACTGGATGGAGGTGCCGGGGCAACAGGAGGCAAGCACATCATCAATGGAACTGCTGCTCTCCCCGATCCGCTCGGCTACACAGCAGTCGAAGGAGGATCGTCTGGGCAACTATCTCTATCGGTTGGAGCAACAGCGGGGGTACCACGAACTCTCACGTCTGCTTTATGTGGCCATCACCCGTGCCGAACGCCGGGTCCACCTGCTTGGCGCTGTTGCGATTACCGGCAAGGGTGAGTTGGGAAGCCCCGCTTCCGGCTCACTGCTGGAGCAGCTCTGGCCGGTTGTAGAGTCGGATTTTCGGCAGTTGTTCAGTCAGTGTGAGGTCGAAACCATACAACCGAAATCGGTGGAGCAGACATGGAGCAGTCAGCCGCAGCGGCTGATCACACCGTGGCAGCCACCTGCATCGCCTCCCGCCGTTGTTGAGCCTGCCGTGTCTGAGACATCTCCACAAAGCATCTATCAGTGGAGCGGAACTCGGGCGATTCATATCGGTACGGTTGTCCATGCCCAGTTGCAGTGGATGGCTGAACAGGCGATGGAACAGTGGGAACCGGCCTCTGTTCAGGCATTGAGTACGCGAGTGATGCGTCACCTGCGGCAGCTGGGTGTCACTGCCGAGGATCGGGAGCAGGCGACAGCACGGGCCATCGAGGCACTGCATAAGGTGGTGGATGATCCACAGGGGCGTTTTCTGCTGGGGCACCATCGCGATGCTCGCAGTGAGTGGTCGCTCACTGCACAACTGGATGGTGAGTTGGTGCATGTCACTATCGACCGCACCTTTGTGGATGAAGATGGCGTGCGCTGGATCATCGACTGGAAGACCAGCAGCCATAGTGGTGGTGGTCTGGAACAGTTTCTGGATGAAGAGGTTGTACGCTACCGCCCACAGTTGCTGCGCTATGCCAGGGTGCTGCAGCAGATGGAGCAGCGACCACAACGGCTTGTGCTCTATTTTCCATTGCACCAGGTCATGCGGGAGGTTGAGCTATGAATAAATTTGATCTATACACCCGTTGTTTACCAATATTATGGTAAAATTGCCTTTTATTTTTATAAAATACTATCATTATAGTAAAAATGAAGATAGAGACCCTTGGGAAACAGCTTCGGGCAGCAAGAAAGAGGCATTATCCGAAAGACACGCTGGAGGCGTTCGCGGTCAGGATTGAGGTAGGCCGTGCAACACTTCAGAAAATGGAACAGGGAGATTTGTCGGTCACGCTGCAAAAGTATTATCAGGCTGCTGAAGTGCTGGGTATGACATCGAACCTGGAGCGCCTGTTCTTCGAAGAGAAGAGCCTGTTCGATGACTAGGGGCAAATATGTCATCTATCTGAATGCACCAGGGCTCGGAGTTGTGCCTGTTGCAGATATGGTGCTTGCAGAAGACGGGAATGGGTTGAGCGGGTTTGGCCTGAAATACAGAGAAGAGTATCTGGACCACCCCGACAGTTTTGATCTTGACCCACAATTCCTGAAGAGGGCCAATAGGAAGATCGAAATCGTCTGTAATCGTGCGACTCCCGGCATTCTGGATGACTATCTGCCGGATGATTGGGGCCGAAAGGTTTTGTCTGCCTACGCACGTTACCAGTTGAAGCGAAAGATACACTCAAGCAGTGCAATCGACCTTCTCAGGTTGCTGACCGATACCAGAACTGGTGCAGTTGCGATTGTAGAAAGCGGGGGTGACGTGCCCCACTTCAATCTGGGAGTTGAGACCACTATGCTGGAAAGGATCAGCGAGACGGTGGTCATTATCGATGAGCCGGAGTCGGCAGAGGGGATTGATCTGGATATCGCAAGCCTGCTCTATCTCTCCAACAACAGTTCAGGCATTGGTGGTGCTCGTCCGAAGGCGCTGGTGGTAGATGAGAGTGGCTCCTACATTGCAAAAATCAATCGCCAGCGAGCCGATGCCTTTAACCACGCAAGAGTTGAACTGGCCTGCATTACCATGGCCTGCGAGGCAGGAATCAGAACATCTGGTGGAAAAATCCATGCAGATGGTGGTAGAGAAGCACTGCTTGTGAATCGTTTTGATGTGAATGCGGATGGCTCTCGCAATCACATGATCACGATGAAAGCACTGTTGAAAGACCCGGAAACACAGGCCGACTACGGCTTGCCGTTTAGATATGACCTGATTCATCAAGTGTTGAAGCGCTATAGTGGCGATATCATTGCAGATAGCAGACAGCTCCTGTTACAGATGTTGTTTAATCGTGCGATCAACAATACGGACGACCATGAGAGAAATTTCAGTCTGATGTACTGGAATGGCCATTATCAACTATCCCCGGCATATGATCTTGTCCCTTCGCTTCATGCCGGTGAGTATCATAATGCGGGGTATCGGTACGCACCCGATCCTCCCTCCTTGAGTGAAGCCATCAGGATGAACAAGATCTTCGGATTGGGTAAGCCGTTCATCCAGGAGTGCTGCGATCTGATTGCATCCTCAGTAGCCAAGTGGGAGTGCATTGCTGATCAATGCGGTGTTTCAGAGGAGGAGATTGAAAAAGTACGGAAGGTATTTTCAGCTTGAGTGGCTAACCTTGGCTTGAGCCTGTCCCCGTTGCTCCCAGATAGCGCTGCAGTACCTCGCGCAGCTCCTGTTTCTCGATTGGTTTTGACAGGAAGTGGTTGCACCCGGCATCCTCGAACTGTTTGCGGTGTTTCTTCATAACGTTGGCGGTCAGTGCCACGATGGGGGTGCGGTTTCCAGACTCACGCAGGGTGCGGGTGGCCTGAATGCCATCCATCTCCGGCATCTGCATGTCCATCAGAATCAGATCGAAGTGATGTCTGCCAGCCAGGGAAACCGCCTCCGCTCCATTGTTGGCGATTGTCACCTCTACTTCCATGCTCTCCAGCATCCGCTGGATCAGCAACTGTATTGCAGGCATGTCATCGGCAAGCAGGACCTGTCCACTCAAGTGCTGCGGCTCGGGGGTTGTGGCTGCCTCCTGTTCTTGAGGCTCATCTGTGGCCTGCTTGTCGCAGGGGTGATAGGGAAGTGTCAGTATGAAGCTGGAACCGGCCCCTTCCTGACTGGTGACCTCGATGGAGCCATCCATCAGTTCAGCGAGGCTCTGTGAGATATAAAGCCCCAGTCCGCTGCCGCCAAAACGCCGACTGATGGTACTGTCGGCCTGTCCGAAACGGGTAAAGAGTTTTTTCATGACCTCGGCAGACATGCCGATGCCGCTATCCTTGATGGTGAATCTCAGATGTTGATCGGCAACCTCCGAGATCAGCTCCACGTGGCCTTCCGGGGTGAATTTGATCGCATTGCTGATCAGGTTGGCCAGTACTTGCGAGACTCTCTGGGCATCGCCGCGTAGAGGCTGCTGTTCCCGGTTCTTCTGCTCTACCAGCCACTGCAGCCCTTTCTTGCGGGCCTGGTGGGAGAACAGTTGATCAATCTCTTTCAGCAGACTGGAGAGGTCGTAAGGCTGCTCATTGACGACAAATTTGCCCGACTCGATTTTTGACAGGTCGATGATGTCATTGACCAGTGCCAGCTGGCTGCGGCCAGCATGTTCGATCGCGGCCAACATCTCATCGGAGTCTCTCAGTCGACAATCTTCTCGTCCACAGCCGTTTTCAATCAGATGTTGTGAGTTGCCGATGATGGTGGTCAGTGGGGTCCGAAGCTCATGGCTCATTGTGGCCAGAAACTCATCCTTTGCAAGGTTCGCCTTTTCTGCGTCATCGAGTGCCTTGTAGAGGTCCAGTTCGCTCTGCTTTGCATTGGTGACATCCCTGAAGATGGCGACCACTTCTCTGCTGGGCAGCCGGTAGACGTCATTCTCAAACCATGAGATCAGGCGTTCATCCGCATACTGTCTTGCCGGGTAGTGTTTGGACTCACCCGATTGATAGACTTGCTGGAAGACCTCAAACAGGCCCATCTCCTTGATATAGGGGAAGAGTTCGGTCACCTTTCGGCCCAGTACATCGGACCGGTTATATCCGGTACTCTGCTCTGCAGCAAGGTTGAAATCGACGAAGACGAAGTCGGTGCCATCGTCTATTGCCTTGTAGACGGCGACACCATCCTTCATGTGCTCGAATAGCTGCCGTATCCGGTGTTCGGCAGCGACTGCCCGATGCTGTGCGGCAACGGTGGATACCTTCTTTTCCTCAAGCTGGACGGTTTTCCGATGGATCTCGTTGTCCAGGTTGAGGTTGTGCATGATCAGCTTCTCTTCAAGCGCCTTGCGTTCGGTGATATCCAGAAAGGTTCCGATAAAGCTGACAACCTGACCCTGTTCATCCCGCTCGAAGGCACGATCTCTGGAGAGGCACCAGGCCCAGTCTCCACTCTTGCAACGAAAACGGTATTCGATTTCAAACTGGGACTCGTCGCTTACCGATGATGTGAGATTTTCCATATGCCGGGAGACGTTCTCCTGGTCGTCTGGGTGAAACAGGGAGAAGAACTGTTCACCTGACATTTCATTGATTTCATCCAGCCGATAGCCGGTGATCCGGGTGTACTGCTCATTGATATAGAGATTTCTTCCCAGTGCGATGTGATAGACATAGATCCCTGCAAAGGAGAAGTTCAGTGCGTTCTCCAGAAAGGCGGTCTGGTCTGCAGTATTGCGTTCGTTCATCAGTGGGGGGAGGATGGGCAGTCGGCTTTCCTGAAAGGTGGAATATTACCAAATTACACAATTATAGAAGGGGAAACAGTTTAATTTGAATTAATATTGTTTATTGATGATTCTTGGCTGGTAGCGTATACAAGCTGTTGGTAAGGTTGGTTTCAAACACATGCCGGGGTAGAGTAGAGAGGCGAACTGTTGACAAATGTCTGCTATTCTTAGTTGTTATGAGGAACCGTTCACTTGAAGTCAGATTTGTCCTGAATCGCTGGATGTGGGGTGGGCCACTACTGCTCTGGGGAGTGATCGTGGCCTGGTCGTTCCAATCCAATGTCGACTCGATGATCCAACACCACTTCGAGGTTGCCACACATGATGCACGCAACATCTTTCAGGTGGTGGAATTGACCCGGTTGTGGAATGCGCGTCATGGTCGGGTCTATGTGCCGGTCACCGAACGCACTCAGCCCAACCCCTATCTGGCGGTTCCACACAGGGATGTCAGTACGGTGGATGGGCAGGAGCTGACGATGGTCAATCCGGCTTTCATGACTCGCCAGCTTTCCGAGCTACTGTCAATGACCCGTGGCGGTGTCTCTTTTCATATCACCAGTCTCAAGCCGATTCGCCCTGCAAACAAGGCCGATGCATGGGAGACGGATGCACTTCTTCAGTTTGAACAGGGGATAGAAGAGGTCGTTGAGCGTCTCATCAGTGAGGAGTCGGATCTTTTCCGTTACATGGCACCGTTGGTGGTCAAACCGGCCTGCATGAAATGTCATGAAAAGCAGGGGTATGAAACGGGGCAGGTCCGTGGCGGGATCAGTGTGACCCTGCAGTCGGGGCCTTTCTTTGCCTCCCTGGATGGTCGTGTAGAGCGTGAATTCTACAACCATCTGTTGATCTATCTTCTGGTCGCCGGACTGTTTGTACTGTTTCTTGAGAAGGTTCGGCGGCAGTGGCTGGCGCTGGAGGCACTGGAAGAGAGTCAGGAAAAGATCATCAAGGAGCGGACACGCAAGCTGGAGCAACTGGCGACCCATGATCCACTGACCGGCCTCTATAACCGCAATGCGATGAATACCTTTCTCTCTCGCGAGTTCAGCCGTTCTGCCCGTTATGGTCATCCGCTCACCATGCTGATGGTGGATCTTGACCATTTCAAGGAGGTCAATGATGAACATGGCCACCTGGCGGGGGATATGGCGCTCACCTATGTTGCCTCCATTCTGGCCGAGTCGGTGCGCAAGACCGATACCGTGGCCCGTTTCGGGGGCGAGGAGTTCATTATGCTGATGCCTGAGATGGGCGCTGATGAGGCAGAGCGGTTTGCAGAACGGCTACGGGAGAAAATTGCATCTCAACCCATCTCGCTTCAGAGCGGCGTACGTCTTACCATGACCGCCAGTTTCGGGGTGGCCTGCTATCCTGACCATGCCAACTCCATTGATGATCTGCTGATTCGCAGTGACAATGCAATGTATGCTGCGAAAAGGGCAGGGCGCAACTGCGTGGTGGTCTACTCGGCAGATGAAGAGTAGGGCAGAGGCAGTCTCGACTACCCCTGCCTTGCCCGTGTGCTGATTCTGTCTGTTCACTGTTTCAACAGATGATCGGATGCGGTCAGTGCAGCCTTGGCGCCCTCTCCCATGGCCACCACGATCTGCTTGTAGGGAACGGTGGTGACATCTCCACAGGCATAGATCCCCTCTGCACTGGTCTCGCCCCGTTCATTGATTACCACTTCACCGAATGAAGTGCGTTCTACCAGGTCATCCAGAAAATCACTGTTGGGGACCAGCCCGATCTGAACAAAGACAGCAGCAAGTGACTGCGCCAGGCTCTCTCCACTGTTTCTGTCCCGATAGTGTAGTGCAGTCACCTTGCCATCCTTTGCCACAATCTCCTCGGTGGCAACGCTGCTTAACAGGGTGATGTTGTCGCGCTTCTGGACCTGATCCAGCAGCACCTGATCTGCCTTGAACCGATCCATGTATTCGTAGATGGTGACGGAGCGTACAATCCCGGACAGATCCAGTGCCGCCTCCACGCCGGAGTTTCCGCCACCGATGACGGCGACATCTTTACCCTTGAAGAATGGGCCGTCACAGTGGGGGCAGTAGGCGACCCCATTGCCGATATTCTCACGCTCACCGGGGATACCCAGTTCACGCCATTTGGCTCCGGTTGCGATGATCACGGTACGGCTCTGGAAACGCTCGCCCGAACTCAAGGTGATGGTCTTGGGGGTTCCTTGTTCGATCCGGTCGACCCGAAGATGTTCCCGCAGGGTGATTTCGTATTGATCCATGTGGTGTCTGAGTGCATTGGCCAGCTCTGGGCCGGTGGTCTCGGTTACCGAGATCAGATTCTCGATGCCCTGGGTATCCTTGACCTGACCGCCGATGCGATCCGCCACCATGGTCACTTTCAGCCCCTTGCGGGCGGCGTAGATGGCTGCGGAGACTCCGGCGGGGCCACCACCGATCACCGTCACATCCTGCTCTGGCAGTGCCTCGTTATCAAGGGGGTTCTGCTGCATCTGCGGGAAGTGGTCGAACATCCGCTCGACCAGCATCGCAGGCTCCACCTTGCCGTTGGCGAAAGGCTCTCCGTTGAGGAATACGGTCGGCACACCCTGAATATGGCGCGCTTCAACCTGTTCCGGGTAGAGTCCGCCATCGATGGTTTCGGTAGCGATCTGCGGGTTGAGCAGCGCGAACTGGTTGAGTGTCTGCACCACGTCAGGACAGTTGTGACAACTGAGGCTGACAAAGACCTCGAACTGCAGCGGCTGATGGATGGCTGTCACCATCTTGCGCAGTGACGGATCGAGTTGGATGGGTGCGCCACCGGATTGCAGTACGGCCAGTACCAGCGAGTTGAACTCATGACCACCGGGAATACCGGAGAAGGTAATACCGTTGAGATTACCCTCAACCTCCAGAGTGAAGCTCAGAGGGCTTTGCAACAGATGGGCAAGATCACGCTGCTCAAGACTGATCTTGTCCGATACCGAGGTGAAGTCGGTCAGAAATCGGATCAGTTCTTCACGCTTGGGGTGGTCCCCCGACTGCAGTACCAGTGTAACCGGCTTCTCCATAATGGCGGTGTACCCTTTCAGGGATTCAAGAATTTCATTCGTCAACATTTTCCTGCTCCAGTTCATGCATGGGATCGCCTCCCCCGTGTTGGGGGAGGAGGTTGGGTCAGATCTTTCCGACCAGATCGAGGCTTGGAGTCAGCGTTGCCTCTCCCTCTTCCCAGGCGGCAGGGCAGACCTCTCCATCATGGTTGGCGACATACTGGGCAGCCTTTACCTTGCGCACCATATCCTTGGCGGAGCGACCAATGCCGAGGTCGTGAATCTCGGCTACCTTGATGATGCCGTCCGGGTCGGCGAGGAAGGTGCCTCGCAGTGCCAGTGCCTCCTCCTCGATCATCACATCAAATCCGCGGGTGATGGCACCGGTCGGATCGCCGATCATCGGAAACTCGATCTTGCCGATTGCCTCGCTGTGGTCGTGCCACGCCTTGTGGACATAGTGGGTATCGGTGGAGACCGAAAATACTTCGACTCCCAACCCATGCAGGGTTTCATACTGCTTGGCCATATCTTCCAGCTCGGTCGGGCAGACAAAGGTGAAGTCGGCGGGATAGAAGAGGAAAATGGACCACTGTCCCTTCACATCATCGCTGGTAATGGTCTTGAATTCACCGTTGTGGAAGGCCTCGGCTTTGAACTCGGGAATGGATTGGTTGATCATTGACATGGTTCTGCTCCTTGTTGTTCTGCAGTGGGTTGAATGGGTAACGTTGTTGAACGTTAAAACCATCTTAGGAGAGGAGAATGTTTATGAAAATTGAATTAAATGGATTGTTCCGTTCTGTTTTTTAGAATACAGTTTGGCCATGGTTTCCCTGAAACAGATCATCTATGCGCTGGCCGTTGCCGATGAACGCCACTTCAAGCGGGCCGCAGAGGCTTGTGCAGTCTCCCAATCGGCACTGAGCACGGCGGTTTCCGAGCTGGAGAAGCAGCTTCGTTTTCAGATTTTCGAGCGTGACAACAAACAGGTACTGATTACCCCGATGGGGGAGCGGTTTCTCGAACGGGCACGCAAGATCAAGATCGACGTTGATGATCTCTATCGGCTTTCGGAGCAGGAAAAAAACCCGCTTACTCTGCCGTTGTCGATGGGAGTCATTCCAACCATCGGCCCTTATCTGTTGCCCAAGGTGTTGCCGAAGGTGCGTACCCGATATCCCGATTTCGAGCTGCGGATAGTCGAGGAGCAGTCGCACCGGTTGGTGGAGATGGTGCGTGATGGGGAACTGGACTGCGCAGTGCTGGCGCTACCCTATGCCACCGAGGGGTTGCTCACCTTCAATTTCTGGGAAGAGGACTTCTTTCTGGTGGCCCACCCGGAGCTGGTGCCTGCAGAGTTGCAGGAGATCAGCAGTGCGGAGCTGGATCACAGCCAGTTGATGCTGTTGAAGGATGGTCACTGTCTGAAGGATCATGCGCTGGCTGCCTGTCGCTTGCAGGGGGTGGAGACCAGCCATGCACTGGAGGGAGCAAGCCTCTATACACTGATCCAGATGGCGGCTGGAAAAATGGGAGTGACCCTGGTGCCGGAGATGGCGACCGACCAGCTACAGTATCAGCGTGATGAGCTGGTGCTGCTCCACCTGAATGAACCGGGCCCCCACCGAAGAATTGCCTTCATCATCCGCCCCAATTTCAGTGGTGTGCATAACATCGAGGCACTGAAGGCGCTCTTTCGTGAGCAGTTGCAGCAGGTCAGGATGGAGTGAATCCACCCTGACCTTGCGGATTATTGATTGCTGACGGCTACCAGTTTTCGCCAAGCAGTTCAAAGTGTGCCTGGGGGTGGATACAGGCAGGACAGACCTGGGGGGCCTCTTCCCCCTCATGCAGGTAGCCACAGTTGCGGCAGCGCCAGGTCATCTTGCCGTTGCGTTTGAAGACCTTGCCCGCCTCCAGGTTGTCAGCCAGATCCCTGTAGCGCTTGCCGTGCTGTTTCTCTGCAATCGAGATGGCGTCGAAGGCGGCCGCGATATCGTCAAACCCCTCCTCACGGGCAGTGGCGGCAAAGGCTGGGTACATCTCGGTCCACTCATGCTCTTCTCCGGCAGCGGCGGCACGCAGATTCTCCAGTGTAGAGCCCGGCGGACCGGCAGGATAGGTGTCGGTGATTTCGACCTCACCCCCCTCAAGGAATTTGAAGAAGCGTTTGGCATGCTCCTTCTCCTGTGCGGCGGTCTCCTCAAAGACATGGGAGATCTGTACCAGCCCCTCTTTCCTGGCAACGGCAGAAAAGTAGGTGTAACGGTTGCGCGCCTGTGACTCACCGGCGAAGGCGAGCATCAGATTCTTTTCGGTTTGGGTCCCTCGAATACTATTGGGCATGGCAGGCTCCTGACTGGGGTGTGTGGATGTGTTGCTAAGGTATCCTGAAAAAATGCATTTGTAGAAATGCTTACAGTTTACCGTCGACCATCTTCTTGCGTTGTTTCAGATAACGCTTGTATTGCTCGATCGCCTCATCCCTGGATTGGTCAAGGCTCTGCGGCTGCAGAAACAGCTCCATGCGGTTGCGATCACGTATCGCCCGCTCCGAGCCGAATGCGACGGCAAGTGTGTACCAGCGGTGGGCAGCGGTAAAGCTGAAGGTTTTCTCTTCGTAGAGCTTGCCGACTCGACGGGCCATCTCGCCCCGCTCTTCATCGGTGTAGTCGATCGGGTTGAGGGCACGCTCTCCATGCCATTCTGCGGCCCGTTCCGGGTTGGCCTTGACCGGCCCCCCTTTCTGGAACAGGTTGCCCAACTCCTGCTGCAGTGCCGCCAATTGGAGCAGATTGATTCTTTGCTTCTGTGCATCAATCAGGCCCTGTGCCATTACCTTGCCGTTCTCCAGCGCCAGGGTGAGCGCCAGCAGCGCACGGCCGGGGTCCGGTTCGATCAGTGTTCCTTCCGCATAGAGTCGACCCAGTTCAAGCTGCGCATCGGCATTACCCTCTCCGGCCAGGCGGGTCAGTTCCATCACTGCCTGCTCTCCATTGCCGGTAGCGATGGCCATTCGGGCACTTCGGATATCGCTCAGTGCGCTGGTCGAGAAAAGCAGAAAGGAGAGGAGCAGAGTCAGTTTTTTCATCCCGTCATTATACCTGTATGGGTATAATCCTGTGCCCATGTCAGGCAACACCTTTGGAAAACTGTTTACCGTCACCACCTTTGGCGAGAGCCACGGCACAGGGTTGGGCTGCATTGTTGATGGCTGTCCTCCCGGTGTGATGATTTCAGAAGAGGTCATTCAGGTCGATCTGGACCGACGCAAGCCGGGAACTTCGCGCTACACCACTCAGCGCAGGGAGGATGACGAGGTCGAGATTCTCTCCGGTGTGTTCGAAGGGAAAACCACGGGAACACCGATCGGCATGGTGATCCGCAACAAGGATCAGCGCTCCAAGGATTACTCCAATATCGCCGACCGTTTCCGTCCGGGCCATGCCGATTACACTTATGCCCAGAAATATGGCATTCGTGACTACCGTGGTGGCGGGCGTGCCTCGGCTCGTGAGACCGCGATGCGGGTGGCAGCCGGAGCTGTGGCCAAGCAGGTGTTGAAGGCGCAGTTCGGAGTTGAGATTCACGGCTATCTGGCGCAATTGGGGCCGATTGCAGTGGAGAAGCTGGAGTGGGAACAGATTCACCAGAATCCCTTCTTTTCACCCGATGTTGACAAGGTGGCGGAGATGGAGGCCTACATGGATGCGTTGCGCAAAGAGGGGAACTCCATTGGCGCACGCATCAATGTGGTGGCGACCGGCGTGCCTCCCGGCTGGGGGGAGCCGATCTTCGATCGACTGGATGCAGAGATCGCTCACGCCATGATGAGTATCAATGCGGTCAAGGGAGTGGAGGTTGGCGCCGGGTTCGAGTCGGTCACACAGAAGGGTACCGAGCACCGCGACGAGATGACCCCGCAGGGATTCAGGAGCAATAATGCCGGCGGCATTTTGGGGGGGATCTCTTCCGGTCAGGATATTCTGGTTTCGATGGCATTGAAGCCGACATCCAGTCTTCACCTGCCTGGAGAGACCATCAACCGTCTGGGCGAGTCGGTGGAGGTGGTGACCAAGGGGCGTCATGACCCCTGTGTCGGTATTCGTGCCACTCCGATTGCGGAGGCGATGCTGGCGATGGTGCTGGTGGACCATGCACTGCGTCAGCGTGGTCAGAATGGAGCCGTCGAGAGTGATATCCCGGTGATCTGATCAGGCGTGTGACCCAGCCCTTTCCCTATTTACGACTCTCCAGCTTCTACCTCTTCTACTTTGCGACCCTGGGGGTATTGATTCCCTACTGGAGTCCATATCTGGAGAGTCTGGGTTTCTCCATCATGGAGATCGGGGAGCTGACCGCCATTCTGGCGGCTACCAAGGTGGTTGCCCCCAACATATGGGGGTGGTGGGCCGACCGCAAGGGGGAGCATCTGCCGATTGTCCGTTTTGCGTCGCTGGCGACCATCATCTCCTTTGCCGGTGTATTCCTCGGCAGCGGCTACTGGTGGATGGCACTGGTGATTGCATTGTTCAGCTTCTTCTGGAATGCCTCTCTACCACAGTTCGAGGCGGTGACATTGAATCACCTGGGGCGTGCAGTCGAACGCTATGTCTCGATTCGGGTGTGGGGCTCGATCGGTTTCATTGTTGCGGTTGCCGGGTTGGGAGCACTACTGGAGCGCCACGGTGTCGATATGGTGCCACTGGTATTGATGGGGGTGATGGCGGGTATCTGGGTGAGCAGCCTGCTGGTTCCGACGGTGCCTGAACCGGAAGAGGAGCATCCCCACCTTTCATTGCGTTCTGTATTGGCCAACCCGGTGGTGGTGGCGTTATTGGTGGTGGCCTTTCTGAATCAGGCGGCCCATGCGACCTACTACACCTTCTTTACGCTCTATATGGAGATGTTTGACCATGAGAAGGGGGTGATCGGGCTGATCTGGGGGCTCAGTGTCACCGCCGAGGTGGTGGTCTTCATGGTGATGGGGCGCTGGATACAGCGTTATGGTGAACGAACCCTGTTGATGGCCAGCCTGCTGCTGGCGACGCTACGCTGGTTGTTGACGGCGCTGTTTCCACAGTCGCTGGTGCTGATGTTCCTGACCCAGATGATTCATGCAGCGAGTTTTGGGGTGATCCATGCGGTATCCATCCATATGGTGCATCGACTCTTTCCTGGAAAGGTGCAGGGGCGGGGGCAGGCGCTCTACTCCAGTGTCAGTTTCGGTGTCGGCGGAGTTGTGGGCAGCCTGTTGGGTGGCGTGTTCTGGACAGCGTTCGGGGCCAGTACCATCTTCTATCTGTCGGCTGTGCTCAGCCTGTTTGCCTGGTGGGTGAGCTGGCGCTGGATCAGAACCGAGTCACAGTAGTCGTTTCAATAGACAGAAACCACAACGCCTCCACATAACGATATGGCAATGTGGGGGCGTTGTGATGGAACGTTACTACCTTGCCAGGGTGCTAGTAAATGGGAATATTGGCATAGCCTTGAGCCTGATATCCTGTAAGGGAAACAAACGTGTTTCCTACAGGTTTGATACCCTCAAGCAGTGAGCTGTTCTCAACATTGAATAGTCTGGTAGCTACAGAGCATGCCTCCATGCGAACTCCCTGTTGTTGCAGCTCGGCAAGTTGCGCGGCAATCGTGTCGAGATGCTCAAAATCGGTCAGCTCCATCTGGTCGCGATCCTTTGAGATCAGATGTACCGATAGTCCACGAAATGCAAGTATGACATCAGGCTCGACATTCTGTCGGACAAGATCATCAACAGTCTGTTTGATGACGGAAAGATATAGCGTCATTTTCTTGGGTTCTGCCATGTTGATATCGAATATCACCTTGCCTTGTTGCACGCCTTGTAATGCATCCCGGTCATTCGGTGCCTCAACTGCCGCTACCTCCAGTGACGCCATGACCAGCAGTGCGGCAATACAGTTTTTAACCATCTTCATCTTGCTTCTCCTTCTATATAACGAACGTTCGTTCTGTTTTTGTGACAAAAAATTTTAAGCCTTGATTCCCCGCCAGGCACAATCGACGACATCATCAAGATAGTCGGTCAATGGACGCTCCAGTACGCCGTCCAGTTGCAGATTCATCATTCTGAGGGCACCACCAAACATGGTGGTGGCTGCAACCCAGGGTTCCATCGCTCTGACCTCTCCAGATTCGATACCTTCTACCACCACACTTTTCATGGCCTGAAACGGTTTTGAAGAGCAGATGGGTGCTTCATCAGGCAGATACTCCCTGTGCTGGGCAAGCAGCACAAACTGCATCTGTCTTGGTCGCTCCAGTGTCAGTGAAAACATTTTTTCGATAATGGCTCTGCTTTTATCCAGGCAACCTTGCTGATGGGTGCACGCTTCATGGATGGCCTGGTCCATCTGCTGCAGCAGGTTTTCATAGAGTGATCTGGCCAGCGTCTCCTTATTTTGGAAATGGTGATAGATTGCCCCTGTGCTGACATCAGCAGCACGACGAATATCGTGAACCGAGGTGTTGAAATATCCCCGCTCGGAAAAGAGCTTCAGTGCGGTGTTGAGTACATTATTCCTTAATGCTTCACCACGTAGTGTCGTCGATGTGGAGTTAACCATTCGCAAAGAGTACCGAACGTTCGTTCTGTTGTCAAGGTCGGCAGGTCTTTCTCTGCCTGTTTAGAGAGGAGTATGGCAGCCTGGTTTCAAATAATGGTTGTCAGTGTCAGCAGGGGCTATGCTTTCACAGTGGCTGGCTCGTCCCGATAACGGCGGCGAATCTCACGGATCACATCCTGAATCTCCAGGAAGAGTTCAACCAGTTCAGGGTCAAACTGCTCGCCGGCCATCTCCTGGAGATAGTCCAGTACCTTGCCTTCATCCCACGAGTCCTTGTAGACACGGGTTGAGACCAGTGCATCATAGACATCGACCAGACTGACGATGCGGGCCGTCAGTGGAATTTCATCCCCTTTGAGCCCGCTGGGATAGCCGCCACCATCCCATCGCTCATGGTGGCACTGAATGATGTCATGAGTCATCTGGTCCAGGGTAAGGGCGCTGCCGGCAAACAGGTCGGCTCCAATGGATGCGTGGGTTTTCATCACTTCATACTCATCTTCGTTGAGGCGCCCAGGCTTTTTCAGGATACTGTCCGAAATGGCGATTTTTCCAATGTCATGCAACATGGCGGCGGTATTCAGGGGGTCTTTGGTGGAGCGAATCACATGTTCCGGGACATTGTGTTTTCTGGCCCAGATATCATAAAGTTCGACCGTATAGGCGCCTACCCGTTTGACATGTGCACCGGTCTCCTTGGGGTCACGAAGCTCCGACATCTTGAGCATACGCAGGAAAATCTCATTACTGATTCGGGCGCGCTCGATGGCGCCGGCAGCGAGGTCGCAGACATGTTTTAGATAATCGCTGTCATCCTCCGAAAAGGTGCCTCTCCCCTTTTTATTGATCAGCTGTATCACCCCGACCAGCCCACCGGATGGATTATTGATGGGTGCTACCAGCATGGAACGGGTGCGGTAGCCGGTCTTTTCATCAAAGCTGTTGTTATAGTGGCAGCTGAGATCGGCACTGAGTTCATATACGTCATCGATATTCAGAATCTCACCGGTCGCTGCAGAGTATCCGGCGATGGAATCGGTATTAATCGGGATTGTGTGGTCGATATAGAGCTGCTGGCGGTTTCGGGTATCAAGTGCCAGAGTATCGTTCTGTACATAGGAGAAGCGGAGCCTTTCGTCTTCGACCAGGTAGATTGAACCGGCATCGGCATTGCAACCTCTGCGGGTCTGGTAGAGAAGCTGATCCAGCAGTGCATTGATGTTTTCAATGTTGATGATGCTTTTGGATAGCTCAAGTAGTGATTCAAGATTCTGAGACATGGGACATCAACTCGTGTTGCAGTGGGTTCTGAGCAGGCTTGTTATTGAGTGTACACCGATAAAAATGACTTTTCTAATGGAAAGCGTGTTGGCAGTTCATGCACATAAACTTTAATTCTCCATCATGCTGCGAGTAGAATTAGCGGTTCACGATATTAAGTTGGATTGGATAACGATGGCTGGAAAGACCCTGTACGACAAACTTTGGGATGCACATGTGGTGCGTAGCGAGGAGGATGGGAGCGCCTTGCTCTATATTGATCGTCAGTTACTGCATGAGGTGACCTCACCCCAGGCCTTTGAAGGGTTGCGCCTGGCAGGTCGATCCCCCTGGAGAGTGAGTGCCAATCTGGCCGTACCCGACCACAACGTGCCGACCACAAATCGGGATGAGGGGATTACCGATCCGGTTGCACGTATTCAGGTGGAGACCCTGGATGGTAACGCCGATCATTTTGGAATCACCGAATTCAAGATGGGGGATGTTCGTCAAGGTATTGTTCATGTGATCGGTCCGGAGCAGGGGGCCACCCTGCCGGGCATGACCATCGTTTGTGGTGACTCTCACACATCGACCCATGGCGCGCTGGGTGCATTGGCCTTCGGTATCGGGACTTCGGAGGTGGAGCATGCGCTGGCTACGCAGTGTCTGGTGCAGAAGAAGTCGAAGAATATGTTGGTGCGAGTCAATGGACAGGTGGGAGCAGGGGTCACCGCCAAGGATATCGTGCTCGCCATCATTGGAAAGATCGGAACTGCCGGGGGGACCGGTTATGCGATTGAGTTTGCCGGAGGGGCCATTGAGGCACTTTCGGTGGAGGGGAGAATGACGGTTTGCAATATGGCAATTGAAGCGGGTGCCCGCGCCGGGATGGTGGCGGTGGATCAGAAGACGATCAATTTTGTCCAGGGACGGCCTTTTGCTCCAAAGGGCGCACAGTGGGAGTTGGCGGTAGCTGCCTGGCAGGATCTGCACAGTGATGCCGATGCCGAGTTTGATGAAGTGGTGGAATTGGTTGGGATTGATATCGCACCACAGGTTACCTGGGGCACCTCGCCGGAGATGGTGGTGGCCGTGAGTGATGCCGTTCCCAATCCTGCCGAGGAGTCCGATAGCGTGAAGCGAAACGGCATGGAGAAGGCGCTTGCCTATATGGGGTTGGAGGCTAATGCCTCGATCGACTCCATTGCGGTGGACAAGGTCTTTGTCGGCTCCTGCACCAACTCCCGCATTGAGGACCTGCGCGCGGCAGCTGAAGTAGCCAGGGGTCGCAAGAAGGCCGATAGCGTGAAGCAGGTGCTGATTGTCCCTGGTTCCGGCCTGATCAAGCAGCAGGCCGAGCAGGAGGGGCTCGACAAGATCTTTATCGAGGCCGGTTTCGAGTGGCGTGATCCGGGCTGTTCGATGTGTCTGGCGATGAATGCAGACCGACTGGAGCCGGGGGAGCGTTGCGCCTCCACTTCCAACCGCAACTTCGAGAGCCGCCAGGGGCTGAATGGTCGCACCCATCTGGTCAGCCCGGCAATGGCGGTGGCCGCAGCAGTAACCGGTCACTTCACCGATGTAAGAACCCTGACAGGAGCGGCATAATGGAGAAGTTTACCCAGCATAGTGGTCTGGTGGTGCCGCTTGATCGGCCCAATGTCGATACCGATGCGATTATTCCCAAGCAGTATCTGAAATCGGTTAAACGGGCGGGGTTTGGCCCCAACCTGTTTGATGACTGGCGTTATCTCGATCCGGGTGATCCTGCAATCGATAACAGCACCCGTCGCCCCAATCCCGACTTTGTGTTGAACCAGTCGCAGTATCAGGGTGCCAGCGTACTGATCGGGCGCGAGAACTTTGGCTGCGGCTCCTCGCGCGAACATGCTGTCTGGGCGCTGACCGACTATGGTATCCGTGCAGTGATCGCTCCCGGTTTTGCTGATATCTTCTTCAATAACAGTTTCAAGAACGGGCTGCTGCCGATTGCACTCACCGAATCCGAGATTGATCAGCTCTTCAATGAAGAGCAGGCAGGGGCGAGGTATCAACTGGAGATTGATCTGGAGGTGCAGACGGTCACTACACCGGGTGGTAGCGTATTCTCATTCGAGATCGATGAATTCCGTAAATATCGCCTGTTGCATGGGCTGGACGATATTGGTCTCACCCTGCAGCATCAGGATGCGATTCGAGCCTACGAAGAACGTCGTAAGGCTGAGGCACCTTGGCTATTTGCATCGTAATTTTTTTCAACGCAAAGACGCCAAGGCACAAAGGAAGGTCAGGATCAGTTAACTTGGCACCTTTGCGTTAAAAACATAATTTTTGAGATATCTGAGATGAGTAAAAAAATAGCAGTATTGCCCGGTGACGGGATTGGTCAGGAGATTGTCGCCGAGGCGGTCAAGGTACTGGAGTGTCTGCAGAGTGATTTTGGCCTCTCTGTAGAGATGGAGAATGGACTGGTCGGCGGTACCGCCTATGACGCCAGTGGTTCGCCACTGCCGGAGGATACGCTGAAGCTGGCGAAGGAATCCGATGCAGTACTGCTCGGTGCAGTGGGTGGTTACCAGTGGGAAAACCTCGATATCGCAGTGCGGCCGGAAAAGGGGCTGCTGGGGCTGCGCGCTGAACTGGAACTTTTTTCCAATCTGCGCCCGGCAATCCTCTACCCGCAACTGGCCGATGCCTCCACCCTGAAGGCCGATGTGGTCTCCGGTCTGGACCTGATGATCGTACGTGAACTGACCGGCGGTATCTACTTTGGCCAACCGCGTGGTGTACGCACCCTGGAGAACGGCGAGCGCCAGGGATACAACACACTGGTCTATGCCGAGCATGAGATTGAGCGTATCGGTCGTTCCGCCTTCGAGATCGCGATGAAGCGTGACAAACGGGTTACCTCGGTCGACAAGGCCAATGTGCTGGAGTGTACCGAGCTGTGGCGTGAAGTGATGGAGCAGGTTGCCAAGGATTATCCAGAGGTGGAACTGTCACACATGTATGTCGACAACGCCGCCATGCAGCTGGTGCGTGCCCCGAAACAGTTTGACGTGATGGTCACCACCAACATGTTTGGCGACATCCTCTCCGACTGTGCCGCGATGCTGACCGGTTCCATCGGCATGCTGCCATCGGCCTCACTGGATGCCGATGGTAAGGGTATGTATGAGCCGATCCACGGCTCCGCCCCCGATATCGCCGGGCAGAATGTCGCCAACCCACTGGCCACCATCCTCTCGATCTCGATGATGCTGCGCTACAGCCTCGATGAGGCGGAGATGGCCGACAAGATCGATGCCGCCGTCAATCAGGTGCTGGATGATGGTGTGCGTACCAGGGATATCCACTCGGAAGGGATGCAAGAGGTAAGTTGCTCCGCGATGGGGGAAGCAGTGGTGACTGCGTTGCGTAGCTGATCAACGGGTCCTGGCATTTTCGAAAGAAGGCACCTTTGAGAAGCTTGAGGGTGCTTCTGAATGCTGAGATGTGATCATACAATAGAGCTGTACTGAATGAAGATGCTCTTACTGTCTGGTGTGGTGCTCTATCTGGGGCTGGGTCTCTATCTTTACCTTGGACAGCGTGATTTTATCTATTTCCCGGTTCACTCTGTAGATAGTCCATTCGAGCAGCGCCTATTTGAGCATGATGGTGAAAAGATCAAGGCTACGGTGCTCAACAAGGGCAAGAGAAAGGTCATTCTCTACTTTGGCGGCAATGCAGAGAATGTTGATTACAACGTTGGTAGTTTCACTTCCCTGTTTCCTGACTACACCCTCTATCTGGTGAAATACCGGGGCTATGGCGGCAGCAGCGGTAAGCCTACCGAGAAGGGGCTTAATGCGGATGCACTCTTCATCTATGATGCCATTGTGGCTGATCATGATGAGGTTTCGGTGATGGGTCGTAGCCTGGGCAGTGGTGTCGCAACCTATCTGGCTGGTGAGCGGGAGGTTAAAAAGCTGGTGTTGATTACACCATTCGACAGCATATTGCGTGTCGCACAGTCGCGGTATCCAATCTATCCGGTAAGTCTGCTGTTGAAGGATCAATATGACTCCTATGGTCGGACGGGTCGGATCAAGGCGGATACTTTGGTGATTGCGGCACAATATGATCGGATCATCCAAATGGCCCATACCGAGCGACTGGTTGAGGGGTTCTCAAAGGATCTACGGTTTGAGGTGATTGAGGGGGTGGGTCACAATGATCTGTCGAGCAATCCCCGTTACCATGTCCTGTTAAATGAATTTATGCAGGCCAATTAATGTTTAATCGTTTCAGTTACTTCTTTCTCATTTTGTTCTGTTGGTTTGACAATATTGAATGGGGCACCAATAATATGACCATCTAACGGGTCATTTCATGTGGTATTTATGAAGTATCAAGAAGTTGCAATTGCAGATGCGAAAGCTCACTTTAGTCAACTGACTGAACGGGCAGCACATGGAGAAGAGATTCTGTTGACCAAGCGGGGCAAGGTAGTGGCCCGATTAACCCAACCGGAAAAAGAGCTGAAGCCGATTGACTTGGATGCATTGCAGCAGTTGACGGCAGCCCAGCCGTTGCAGACACAGGGTGCCGAAGAGTTTGTTCGCAAGCTTCGCGAAGATGCTCGTTACTGATGCTCTACCTGGATACCAGTGTATTGGTCTCTGCCCTTACGCATGAGCCTCGTACAGCTGAGATGCAACAGTGGTTGGGGATGCAGCCTGTAGATCAGCTTGTAATCAGTGACTGGGTGATTACCGAGTTCTCTGCAGCGTTGTCGATGAAGCTGAGGACTAAGCAGCTTACACCTGAGCACCGTGCAGCGATATTGTCCATGTTTACCCAGCTTCGATTGGAGTCATTTCACACCCTTTCGGTTGAAGCCGCAGATTTTCATGCAGCTGCAAAGATGTCAGATCACTATCATTCCGGGCTGCGCTCTGGTGATGCACTGCACCTTGCGATTGTTGCTAACCATGGTGCGCAGCTCTGTACACTGGATCGGCAACTGAGTGAAGTGGCAGATGCGATGGGAGTGAATTGCCAGCTGCTCTAATTGTCTACATTTACGTAGTGCTAGGTGGCTGAAAAGATTATTATGGTTTCCACTTTATTATATGGATAGTGGGTTTTACTCCACTTTGTAGATGGTTTTACAGTTTTACCAAGAGTTTGATTGAGATGAAGAAAGTAGGTTTTGTTGGTTGGCGTGGCATGGTTGGTTCGGTGTTGATGGGCCGCATGCGGGAAGAGAATGATTTTGAGAAGATTGATCCGGTCTTCTTCACTACCTCTCAGCTGGGACAACCCGGCCCCGATGTGGGTAAAGCGGTACCAGCATTGAAGGATGCCAACGACATCAATGAGCTGTCGCAGATGGATGCGATTGTCACCTGTCAGGGGGGCAGTTACACCAAGTCAGTGATCGGTCCACTGCGTGAGGCGGGCTGGAACGGCTACTGGATTGATGCGGCCTCATCACTGCGGATGAGCGAGGATGCGATCATCGTGCTCGATCCGGTCAACCGTAGCGTAATCGATAATGCGCTGAGTGATGGTATCAACACCTTTGTTGGGGGTAACTGTACTGTTAGCCTGATGTTGATGGCGATTGGTGGACTGTTCGAGAACGATTTGGTGGAGTGGATCACCCCGATGACCTATCAGGCAGCATCCGGTGCCGGTGCGCGCAACATGCGTGAACTGATTGCCCAGATGGGCAGTATCCGTGACAGTGTGGCCGATCTGTTGGATGACCCTGCCAGTGCCATTCTGGAGATTGATCGTGCTGTTGCAGCCCATATCAATAGTGAGGGTTACCCGACTGATCAGTTCGGGGTGCCGCTTGCCGGTAGCCTGATCCCCTGGATCGATACCCAGCTGGAGAGTGGTCAGAGCCGTGAAGAGTGGAAGGCGGAGGCCGAGACCAACAAGATTCTGGGTCGCAGCGACAACCCGCTGCCGATCGATGGCTTGTGTGTCCGTGTGGGAGCGATGCGTTCCCATAGTCAGGCGCTGACCATCAAGATGAAGAAGGACATTCCGGTCAGTGAAATCGAGGCGATCATGGCGCAGGCCAACGACTGGGTGAAGGTGGTCCCGAATGACCGCGAACTCAGCATGGCCGAGCTGACTCCAGCCAAGGTGACCGGCACCCTCTCTGTCCCGGTGGGTCGTGTACGCAAGCTGACCATGGGACCGGAATACATTTCGGCCTTTACCGTGGGCGACCAGTTGTTGTGGGGAGCTGCAGAACCGTTGCGAAGACTGATGAATATTGCACTGGAGCTGCAGTAACGCACGTCTGGATTGGACGATGCACATACGCCTCTGGTTGTTGGTTGTGGTTCTACATGCTGCTGTCTTACCTGTCAGTGCAGAGACTACTGGGGATGTGAAGCTCTATAGTGCGTTGGGCGAACCACTGTTGCTGGAGATGGTGGTTGATGAGAAGATGCTCAGAGAGTTCAAGGATGAGCTGTTCTCCGTTGAGGTTACGGAGCGTCCTGAAACAGTCGTGAAGGTGATTCTCTTAACATCAGACGGCAGGGTGCTGTTGCTGACAGATGAACCTGTCCATGAGCCCATTTTGAACCTGAGTCTGAAGATAGGCAAGCGTCCGCGTGACCTGATGCTGTTTCTTGATCCGGTTGCTCCCCATTCACGCACAGACTTCCTGCAGGAACAGTTTGCTGGTTATCACCAGCTACAACTACAGAATCGGCGGCTGGTCGAGCAGTTGGAAGGGGTGAGAATGGAGCAGGCTGCTGTCATGAGCCGTAGTGTGGTGCCTGAGTGGGAGGTATTGACCCGCTGGGGAATGCCGCTGCTATTGGGCTTGTTGTCAACTTTTCTGTTGTGGCGGTGGTGGTACAGTGCCGAGCGTCTCCAGCTGAGGGATGTGTCCCGACTGGAGGTGCATGTCCCACCGCCAGGTAATGGTGTTGAGCGCGTGGAGTGGAACGGCTTTCTTGATGAAGTCCAGCAGATTGAGGGTGAAATCAGGCCTGCCACGGGTAGCCGCTCGTGAGATTTGCTGCAGGGGTGGAGTACGATGGAGCCGGTTTTCATGGTTGGGAGATTCAGCAGCCGGGTATTCGTACCGTTCAGGGCGTTGTGGAGCAGGCGCTCTCGAAAGTGGCGAACCATTTCGTTCGGGTCATCACGGCGGGACGCACCGATACCGGTGTGCATGCTTCCGGGCAGGTGATCCACTTTGATAGTGAAGCGGCACGTAGCGAGCGCGCCTGGGTCTATGGCGGAAATGCCAATCTGCCACGCGATGTATCCATTGCCTGGGTCAAGCCGGTTACTGATCAATTTCATGCCCGTTTTTCAGCCCGTTCACGCACCTATCGATATGTCATTTTCAATCGGCCCGTACGAACTGCACTGGGTATAACGGCAAGAACCTGGATCTATCGTCTGCTGGATGAGGTGAAAATGCAGCAGGCAGCGGATGATCTGGTGGGAGAGCATGACTTCAATGGTTATCGTGCAGTGGCTTGTCAGGCCCCTAGCCCGGTGCGCACCATCCATCGTCTGGAGGTGTCTCGTCACGGAGAGGAGGTTCATATTCTGGTGCAGGCGAATGCCTTTCTTCACCATATGGTCCGTAATATCGCCGGGGTGCTGATTGCGATCGGAAGTGGACAGCGACCGCCCGAATGGGCTCGGGAGGTGTTGGAACTGCGTGACCGGACGCAAGGAGGGGTGACAGCCCCCCCGGAAGGGCTGACATTGATCGATGTCGAGTACCCGGAAGAGTTATTGAGCAGTCCGTTTTAATTCTACTTTGTCAGATTGTTATCATAAGAAAACAGTCTGTTACGGTATAA
>CAYFOR010000019.1:0-33682 GCA_964344785.1 uncultured Piscirickettsiaceae bacterium | reverse complement strand
TTACCGCTTCAACGATCGATCGGGCAGAACAGCGGGTGATCGATAACCGTGATGGATCGCAGGGGGGCAGTGGCGGTGAAAAGGAGATTATCACCAGCTATATTCTGACCGCCTCACTGAGTTATGCGCTCTGCCCTCAAGGGGCCAAAAGGCCGCTTTTTGGAACCATTGTGCTCGATGAGGCCTTTTCGAAAAGCTCACATGCGGTAGCTGGGAGTATCATCTCTGCACTACGTCAGTTCGGTCTGCACCCACTGTTTGTGACTCCCAACAAGGAGATGCAACTGCTGCGATCCCATACTCGATCCGCTGTATTGGTTCACCGCAGGGGAAGCCAGGCAACGACCACGAGTATGAGTTGGGAAGCGTTGAAAGAGAGGGCGTTGCAAGTAAAGAGAGATAGCAGTGAGTTGAAGGCATAGGCCATGCACTCACCAGAAGCGCTTCGACAGAAACTTGTGAAGCAGTGGCAAAACGCACACTGGAGAGTAAAGCGTCTGCTTTCAGAAGAGGCATGGCCTGTGAAGTTGCCGATAGGCAAGCCGAATAGTGCCCTGATTGGAGATGACCCAGCGCAGCTCTTGCAGCATATTGAGAGCTGGCGTCAGGTGGACGCAGGATCGGTAGTCTGGAAAAAATGGAAATACCGCAATGCCGACGAGGCAATTGAACTGCCCCGTCAATGGGTGATAGAGCGGCCCAGTGATTGGGTTCAGGCCTGTGCTGATCAGCAGGTTACCGATGATCATCAGCTGCTTTCCCATCTTGTTGCACAGACTGACACGCTATTCCATACGCTACTGATCCGGCAGTTACCGCAGATCAGAAAATTGCCTGAAGCGGAGATTCTGCAAGTGGTGCAGGTGGCCTTGCAGTTGCAGCCAGGTATGGCTCAGGGAAAGCCGTTACGGGCGCTGTCGATTGCCGGTAGTGATAGCAAGTTTTTTGAGCGGCATCGCCGTCTGTTAATCCATCTGCTGGATCTGCGTTTTGCCGGAGAGGTGAGTGAGCAGGGGCTGGAAAAATTTCTCGGTGCGGTTTCAGAAAATGATCACTGGTTGTTGCTGGTTGCATTGCAGCCGGATCTGCTGCCATTTGAACAGATGCGTGTTCGGGCCAGCGAAATAGTACATAGGCCACTGTCGGCACAATATATATTGATTGTCGAGAATGAACAGTGTCTGCATCAGCTTCCAGCGGTGACAGAGGGGATCGCCATTTTGGGGGCTGGATTGAATCTGAACTGGTTGCAGGCAGAGTGGTTGGCGGATCGTGATCTTGCTTATTGGGGAGATCTGGATAGCTGGGGGTTGGCCATGTTGGCAAAGGCACGCTCCTTCCAGCCACATCTGCAGCCATTGATGATGGAGCGGGCTGTGTTTGATCAGTTTGAAGAGTCTTCAGTGGTTGAGCCGGTGTCCTATCAGGCTGGTGAACCACAAACATTGAGTAGCCAGGAGTTACAACTATTTCACTATTTGCAGCAGCGTGAAAAAGGGCGTCTGGAGCAAGAATTTTTGCCAGCAGAGTTGGTGCAGAGTGCCATTCGAGCATGGGTACAGAGTGCAGAAACCATGAGATAGTGTTTTTTACGTAATGGTTGTAAATAGCGATTAAAATACGTTTCTTCTAATTATTCACTGCAACCTGTAATCGGGAACAGATAACATGAAACAACCACCGATCCAGTCCCTCTGGAATGACGAAGACGCAGCCAAGTGTCGGAACGATCTTGATTTGCGGGTCTACACCTCGCGTCTGCTGGGGCAGAATCCCAATCTGGTACTGCATGGCGGGGGCAACACCTCGGTCAAGATCACAGAGACCAATCTGGTTGGTGAAGAGGAGGAGATTCTCTATGTGAAGGGGAGTGGTTGGGATCTGGCCACCATTGAGGCCCCCGGCTTTGCTCCGGTGCGGTTGGAGCCGATGAAGAAGTTGGCGAAGCTGGAGTCACTGAGCGATCCGCAGATGGTCAACGAGTTGAAAACCCAGATGACACTGGCCGGTGCTCCGTCACCGTCAGTCGAGACCATCCTCCATGCGGTGCTGCCCTATAGATTTGTCGACCATACCCATGCCGATGCGGTAGTAACGTTGACCAACACGGCCGATGGCGAACAGCGTATCCGTGACATCTATGGTGACAAGGTGATCATCGTCCCCTATGTGATGCCCGGTTTTGATCTTGCCCGCCGCGTTGGTGAACTCTATGAGCAGAAGGCAACCGACCAGACCATCGGCATGATTCTGTTGAATCATGGTGTCTTCTCTTTCAGTGATTCGGCACAAGAATCCTATGAACGGATGATTGAATTGGTCTCGATGGCGGAAAAGAGCCTGATGGAACAGAATGCCTGGGAGCTGACGCAGCAGTTGGTCCGCTCGCCGGAAGCACCGCAGCGTAAGGTATTGGCGACACTGCGCGCCGAACTCTCCAGTGCGGCCGGTCGGGCGATGATCGTACAGATGACTGAGAATGAGTGTGGTTTCAGCTTTGTGCAACACCCGCATCTTGCGTCGATTGCATCTCGTGGCCCGGTCACTCCGGATCATGTGTTGCGTACCAAGCGTATCCCGATGGTGGGGCGAGACGTGGATGGATACTGTGAGGACTATGTGAACTATTTCAGTCAGCATGCACCCAACGCGCGTGATGAGAAGACCATGCTCGACCCGGCACCCAGGGTGATGCTGGACCAGGAGTTGGGCTTCTGTGCGATCGGCAAGAGTGCTGCTGATGTACGGATTGTCTCCGATATCTACGAGCAGACCATGACCTGCATCTTGCGGGCTGAGCAGTTGGGGGGGTGGAAGGCCCTTCCTGCGTGCGAGATCTTCGATCTGGAATACTGGGATCTGGAACAGGCCAAGTTGAAGAAAGGGGGCAGCGCTCCTCTATTCCAGGGAGAGGTGGTGTTGATTACCGGTGCCGCCTCCGGCATCGGCAGGGCGTGTGTCGACTCCTTTATGTCGCGTGGTGCTGCGGTGGTGGGACTCGATATCAATCCTGCGATTGAAGGAATGATCAATTCCCCTGGTTTCCTCGGTATTGCCGGGGATATCGCCGACGAGGCGGCACAGCAGGCGGCATTGGAACAGGCGGTACGCCGTTTTGGTGGCCTCGATATGGTAGTGCTCAATGCCGGGATGTTCCCTGGCGGTACTCCGATTGCCGAGCTGTCGACCGAAAAGTGGCAGCAGGTGATGAAGATCAACCTGGATGCCAATCTGGCGCTGATGCGTGAGTGCCATCCACTGCTGAAGCAGGCCCCAAACGGTGGGCGTGTGGTGGTGATGGCCTCGAAGAATGTACCGGCCCCTGGTGCGGGTGCTGCTGCCTATTCCGCCTCCAAGGCGGCGCTGACCCAGTTGATGCGTATTGCGGCACTGGAGTGGGGGAGTGACAAGATCCGTGTCAACGCCCTTCACCCTGATGCGGTCTTCGATACCGGCATCTGGACAGAAGAGGTGTTGCAGGCACGCGCCGATCACTACGGTATGAGCGTGGAACAGTACAAGACCCGCAATGTGCTCAAGACTGAGGTAACCAGCCATGATGTGGCTGAACTCAGCGCTGAGATGTGTGGGCCGCTATTCGCCAAGACCACTGCAGCACAGTTGCCGGTGGATGGTGGGAATGAACGGGTGATTTAGTCACTGGGTTCCAGATTGTATTGAGAGATCAGCCTGCGCAGACGAGGCCTGGATATTCCAAGAATCTTGCAGCTCCGCCCCTTGTGCCAGCCGGTTGCATCAAGCACCCGAAGTACATGTTCCCGCTCCACCATCTGCAGTGAACGGTGGATCAGATCTGGTTGCTGTTGGCCGGGTATCGAGGAGAGCACCTGGCTCTGCTCGACTTCTGGTGTGCTCTCTTCTGCTATCGAAGCCATACAGAGGGCGTTGGGGAGCAGATCGGCAGTGATTGACTCTCCAGGCGAGAGTGCTACCAGCTTGGTCAACAGGTTTTCCAGTTCACGGATGTTGCCGGGCCAGTCATACTCCTGAAAGCAGTTCATCACCTCCAGACTGATCTGATTGACATTGCGCCCCAGCTCCCGGTTGACCCTTTCAAGCAGGTTGCGCACCAGGTCAAGCAGGTCTTCCTTGCGCTCACGCAGTGGTGGTAGATGGATCGTGACTACCTGCAGGCGATAGAAGAGGTCCTTGCGGAACTCGCCGTTTTTGACCTTCTCTTCGAAGTTGATGTTTGTTGCGGCGATGATCCGGGCATTGGTGTGGATTGGATGCTTGCCACCGACCGGGGTAAACTCCTTCTCCTGTAGCACCCGTAGCAGTTTGGCCTGCATGTTGGGCGAGAGCTCGCCGATCTCGTCGAGAAAAATGGTGCCACTGGCAGCCAGTTCGAATTTCCCCAGCTGTTTTGATACAGCTCCGGTGAAGGCCCCCTTCTCATGACCAAACAGGTCGGACTCCAGCAGTGTCTCCACTACTGCGGCACAGTTGACTGCGACAAAGGGGTCTTTGGAGTGCTCACCGGCAGAGTGGATTGCATTGGCGACCAGTTCCTTTCCGGTTCCGCTCTCTCCGGTAATCAGTACCGTAGCCGGACTGCGTGCAACCAGACCGATCGTCTTGAATACTTCGCGCATTGCCCGGCTATGACCCACCATTTTCGATTGGGCGGAAGAGGTGGCCGGGGTATCGACCATCATTTCGGTATCGGCCTTCTGTGCAAGCAGACGGGTAATGGAGCGGTCCAGTTCATCGATATCGATGGGCTTGTGGATATAGTCATCGGCGCCATCCTGCATTGCCTGAATGGTGCTTTCCATATCGTGGAAGGCGGTGATCATGATGATGTGGGTGTGCGGGAAACGACTCTTGAAGTTGGGCAGGCCCTCAATACCGGTTCTTCCCGGCATCTGGATGTCAAGTACAATGATATCCGGCGGTGGTGCCATTGAGTTGCCAACCTCAAGACCCTGATCAACACTATGGGCAATCTCCACATCGTGGTTTTGAGCACGGAAGTGGAGCCTCAGGGTGCGGCAGCTTGCATTGTCATCATCAATTATCAGGATGTTTGCCATAACATTATTACCTGTTCTCTATTGTGCTGGTCTGGATCAGGGGTTCCGGTAGCTGCTCCGAAATATTCTCTGATGACAGGGAGGGTTCAGAGTGATGGATGGGAAGGGTGATCAGGGCACAGGCACCCTGCAGTTTCTGGGATAGCAGGGTGATACTGCCTTGATGTTGATCAATGATTCGTTTGACGATGGCCAGCCCCAGGCCGGTTCCCTTTGATCGGGT
The DNA here is from genome assembly GCA_964344785.1 of uncultured Piscirickettsiaceae bacterium. GTDB lineage: Bacteria > Pseudomonadota > Gammaproteobacteria > Thiopontia. The sequence continues at coordinate 28,402 of CAYFOR010000019.1, read as the reverse complement.
AGTGACAAACGGCTCAAATAGTGAGGCTGGCTCCTGCTGGTCATCGATTCCACTACCATTGTCACAGATTTCAAGCAGGATAAAAGGGCCTTCATTCCCGAGATCGAGACTGGTGGTAATGGTAATGGTGATGGCTGGGGCTTCGGGTTGGCCTTCCCGGATGGCATCGACCGCATTGCTTAACAGGTTATTGAGTACCCGGCGGATTTTTAGCTTGTCCACCTCTACGGTGGGCAGTGTGGAGGAGGAGTGGGTGGTGATGGTGATCTGCAGTTCGTTGATCTGGTTCTGAATGGCGCTGACAGCGGTATCGATCAGTTTGTCGAGGTTGATCCAGGATAGCTCAAGCTTGTCGGGACGAGAGTATGCCAGCAGCCCATCCAGAATGTTCTCCATATAGCGAATCTGTTCCAGGCCGATTTCACACAGCTCCTGCTCTTCCGGGTTATGATCCGGTTTTTTGCTGAGAATCTGCAGTCCCATCTTGATTGAGGAGAGTGGATTGCGCAGGTCATGGGCAACCATGCTGGCCATGCGTCCCACGACAGCGAATGTGCGGGCCCGATCCAATTCTTCCTGATGTTGTTTTACCTCCTCTTCCAGTGCGATACGGGCAGTGATGTCCTCCTTGACCGAAAGAAAGTGGGTGGTTGTTCCCTCTTCGTTGCGGATAGGGGATATCAGCGCTGATTCCCAGTAGAGCTCGCCATTTTTTTTGCGGTTGTGCAGCGTGCCGCGCCACTCTTTTCCATGTGCAATTGTGGTCCACAGGTCACGGTACTCTTCAGGGAAGGTCTCCCCCGATTTGAGAATGCGGGGGTTTTTCCCCTTCACTTCATCGAAGCTGTATCCGGTCAGTTCGGTGAATTTTGGGTTGACATAGTCGATGGCACCGGCTGTATCGGTGATCATGATCACTGCAGGGCTCTGTTCAGCGGCACGCACCAGTTTGGTCAATGTTTCGCGGGTTCTGTTCTGTTCTGTGATGTCATGTCCGATATAGGTGATGCTTTCCACCTGATCCTGCTCATTCAGCACGGTGGTTGAGGTCCAGGCAATCAGTCTCAAATCTCCATCGATATTGACGATATGGGATTCGTGGTAGCTGGAGTGTTTGTTGCCCTGGGTGTTCTGGTTCAGGGCAAATTGCAGCACATCTTGCCGCTCCTCTGACGGTATGAAGCGTTGAAAGTTATTGTCTACGATCTCTGCCAATGGCCGATTGAGCAGTTGCTGCAGATGGTTATTGCAGAAGAGTACCCTTCCTTCCGGAGTGATGGTCAAGGCGGCAAGTTGAATCTCCTCCAGGGTGTCACGAAAACGCAGCTCATTGGCTCGATGAAGCTCAAACTGCCTGCGCCGCAGACTGTTGTGGGCGAGTACCCAGGAGAGGATCAGTATAAAGAGAAGGATTACGATGTAGAGTTGGCGGTTCTGCTGTAAAAAACCGATCGGAGTCGACTCCAGTTTATCGGATGGAAGGTGGGCAATGATGTGCCATTGGTAGTGCTGTTGTGTGGAGGGAGTGATCCGTTGCGGGTCGATACCCGCACGATCCTGGGCAACCTGGAGTGGATTGATCGCAAGGTGAGAGAAGAGGCCGTTGGGAGTGACAAACTGCCCTGTTTCCATATTACGAATTTTATTCCACTCGTGATTGAATGAGTTGAAGAAACCGGAGTGGTTATTGAACATGAAACCCCACTCCCTGCTTGGATCGGTATGGCTGAGCCAAAAACCCTTGCTATTGACCAGATGGACCCGCTCCGAGATGGCGGTTACAGCACGACGAAAGTTCTGAATCAGCTCGTTACCGAGGTAGTTGAGAACGATGATCCCTTCAGTTTTACCATGTGGAGAGATGATCGGGGTAACAAACCGGATTACAGGCTTGTGGGGGATTTCAATCTCTCCCGCTTCGATATTAAGGTCCATCGGTGAAAGGTAGATCTCTCCATTGTGCAGCTGTAGCCCTTGCTGAACGTAATAGCGTGCGGATTTGTCTTGTAATTCACGCTCTGGAACAGTGATCGCCTCCTTGTTACGGTAGTTGATACGAATCTGTTCGATACCGTGGTGGTCGATATAGCGCAGTTGGTCGTAAATCTGTTTGTTTTTGGCAAATCCCTCGAATAGTGTGGTGATGACCTCGCGTTTATACTCTGGTGTCAGCTCTGCAACATGGATGGAGCGATTGAGATAGTCTGCAATGAACAGAAGGTCGGAAACGATACGAGAGATGTCGACAGTAACGACCTGTTCCGCCAACTGGATATTGAGCAGTTCGGCATTCTTGATCGATTGACGCCGAATTTCATAGTCCGAGTAGAAGTGAATGCTGCCTGCAACCAGCAGGATCAGCAGCATTGGCAGGAAGAAGAGAAAAAATTGCCTGACTTTCTCAAGCAGTGCGGTGGCAAGACTGATGGTGTAGTGTCTACGGCTCATCGACAGTGTTGCAGTAGTTCCAGCTCAACCCGATTGAGATAGTCGGTAATGGATTCACCAGAGGCCTGTGGAATGAGAAACAGCAGTTTTGCTGCGATCAGGTAGGGTTTGCGTGGCTCATCCCCGGCAGGCTCTGACTGCCGTAAATTGGCTTCCAGATAGTGGAGTGCCTGTTGAGGGTCTTCGCAGTATCGAGGAAGCGAAACCTGATTGCTGTACCAGTCGATGGCAGTGGTAATGAACAGCATGACCGCTATGGTGACTGCAATGACCGGTAGTATCTTGCGTAGAGGGAATGGGACGGCAGAGGCGGCTGGATCTGGGTTGTTCATCGGCCCTCTGCCAGTGGTGAGCCGAATGTGGTCGGCCAGTGCGGTGAACTGGGGAGGTGCGTGCTGGTGCTCATTTCAGCGGTGATTCGTTCTGCCAGTTTCTGTCCCTCTGCGATACGGTCCCGTACCGAGATTCCACCCAGATAGTTGGCGGCGATATGTAGACCCCTGTGCTGCTCCAGTTCACTTTTCAACTGCTTCATTCGTGCCGCATAAGGGCCATGGTAGAGTGGAAGTGCTCGCTGATGGCGGTGCAGGTGGGTCAGTTCAGGGGCTCCTCCAATACCAAGAATCGGTTGTAGTGCCGTCATGGTTCGTTCAACAATTTCGGAATCACTCCATCTGTCCACCTCGGGATGACGGGCACCCCCAAGGTAGGTGGTGAGCAGTGCCTTGCCCTCCGGTGCTCTGCCTCGGAACAGACTGCTCATCCAGATGTTGCCATTGAATGGTGTGGCTTCAGAACGTGGTGTCAGAAAGCCGGTACCATCCAGTGGGTGGGCAATATGTTGTCGATCAAACCCGGTATGCAGTACCGCAAGTGAGGCGTACTCAATACCATCGAGCAGTTTTGCAATCTCCGGTGCGATCTTGTCCAGCAGGGTAGCGGTTGTGTCTGTAGGTGAGCTGAAGATTACCTGGTCAAACAGTGCTTCACGGTGGCTGTTGTCTGCAAGATGGGTCGCCCCGGCTCGCCATCGTTTGCCGAGGGCAGGTTCGATCTCTACAGCTTCATGGTGTGTGCGTACGGAGATGTTGGGGTGTTCTGCCAACTGCCGGATCAAGGTTGACATGCCGCCATCGAAGGAGAATGTTTCAGTCACACAGGCACTGCGGGTACGGTTGAGCCGGTGGATCAGCGCACCCAGCGTCAGGCTGCCGAATTTCTTTTCCAGTGCCGTCAGTCGTCCCAGCGTGGTCTGGGCATTGGCCAGTTCTGGATCGGATGCAAGTGTGCCGGAGACATAGGGGTCGATTGCCTTGTCGAGTAGCTCCTGCCCAAAACGACGGACAATGAACTGGGCAACGGTCTCGTTTTCGCTGCCACCGCGCGGAACCAGTGGCTCCATCATCATTCGCAGCTTTCCTTTCAGGCTCCACTGCCGACTGAGGAAAAAATTCCCCACCCCCATCGTCATTGAGTTGAGTGCGCCGTTACTCAAAAGATAGCGATTCTGTTCTGCGAGTGGGGAGCGGCTGGTCTTGTGTGGTTCCAGACCACTCTTGTGGACCAGTTCAGCAACCTCCGGGCGGAAATTGAGCAGCAATGCTGCTGCCTGCTCAAGTTGGTATCCTTGCTTTCGGGTCGTTTCAATCTTTCCGCCAAGACGGTGGTTGCGCTCCCAGACCTCAACCGAAACCCCGGATTGTGCAAGCCACCAGGCAGTGGATAGGCCTGAAATGCCCCCACCGATTACCAGTACCTTTGGCGGTGCAGTCATTGGTTTTTCCTCTGCTGTTTGCGAGGCTGTTTCAACTCGGCTTTCATCTGATCAAGCAGTTGGCGATCCAGAACACCCAGACCATTCCCGTCTTCTCCCTGATGACTTTCGACATGCGTACGAATCTCAAGGAATCGTTGATCCGCCTGGGGGTTGTCTTTCAGGCGGGGAACACGTGTCTTGGCAATGTCGTAGGCATCAAAGTTCAGTTCATCCATGCCGAATCCTCTCAGCCTTCGAACCGCCTTCATCATGGCCCGATTGCGAAAACGGGTCAGATCGTCGGAGGTGATCTTGCCAAGCCCCTCCCGGCGTGCATTGAACTCTGCGGCCTTCTTGATTCCGGCACGGTTGAATTCAGGTGCCCCCTCGACCCGTTTTAGTGCGTCCGGCTCCCATTCGACACCGGCCAGTTGGGTATCGATGATGGACTGCACATCCGCTGTTGAAACAGTCGTGTCACCTCTGCGTTTCGCCTCTCGCTCGGCCGCCGCTTCCAGTGTGGGCTTGACGAACAGAACAACCTGGGGGGGGCGGTCTGCAAGAAACTGGTGCAGCAGTTCATCAGCCACAGGTTCCCAGTCGAATTTTCGGCCCGGCTCATCCTCCTGTTCCAGTCGCTCAAGCAGCTTGATATTCACCTCCAGACGTCCTTCGGTACGGGCGACATCCTCGGCGACCGCCCGTACCCCCTCGCGCAGAAAAGAGGGGGTCTCCTCTAGGCGCTGCTGGGCTTCAGCGGTCCAGACAATCGGTTTGGAGGGCGGAACATCGGATTGGGCGGTATCCGGTCGTTTGGGCATATGGCTGCCGAAACGTTTGCTGGAGAGCTCCGTCAACACCTCGGAGGTGACTGCCTCCAGTCCGTTTTCAATGACGTGGCTCTCGGCGCGCTTCTTCACCATCTTGCGCAGGAAACCGGGTACCCGCCCCAGCCGCTTCTCTGCCTCTTCGGTCCAGTGTACGGCTTGCTGCTGTGTTGTATTCAGGGGCTGAATAACATGGTGAGACTCTCTGAAAGAGGTCGAAAAGGTACCTTGGGGGTGTGGATGGTAAGAGCACCAGGGGTCGGTATCCATCAGGTCATCGCCCAGTGCCTTGGGACGGGCGCGGCAGCCGCCACAGAGGATCTGGAATTCGCACTGACCGCATTTACCTCCCAGTGTCGGGTTGCGTAGCTGTTCGAAGGTGGGGGCGTGATCCCAGATGTCGATAAAGGGTTGCTGACGGATATTGCCCTCTTCATCGGGGATGTAGGGGCAGGCGGTCACCCCCCCTTCCGAGGTGATGCGACAGTAGTGGGTGCCGGCAATACAGCCGCCTCCCTCATATCCCGTGGCCCGGGTGACCGGGCTGTTGGGATCGTGTTGGTAGGCGATGCGCTTGTAGTGAGGGGCGCAACGGGCGCGAATCATCAGGTCGGGGTGTTGCTGTTGTGCCTCGATAATGCGGTTGAGTGCCTCTTCATAGCGTTGCGGGGTGATATCACTCATTTTTTCGCCACGACCGGTACAGACCAGAAAGAAGATATTGAGCAGATGGGCACCTACCGATTTGGTGAAGTCGATCATCCCCTCCAGTTCGGCAGCATTGCCCTCGGTGATGGAGAAGTGGACCTGGAATGGAAGCCCGTGTTTGCGACAGGCGTCCATCCCCGCCAGTGTCTTCTCCCAGCTGCCGGGGCAGCCGCGGAAGCGGTCATGAAAGCCGGGGTCGAGAGAGTCGACACTGATACCGGCTCCCATTGCACCGGCAGCCTTGAGCGCCTGCACCCGCTTCTCATTCAACAGTACCCCGTTGGTACCGATTACGATTGACAGCCCCAGTCTGGACCCGTGTGCCACCAACTGTTCCAGATCCTTGCGCAGTAGTGGTTCACCACCGGTCAGTACCACCATGGTATCGGTGCTGCGTTCGGCGACCTGATCCAGTAGTTGCTCTACCTCTGTGGTCGTCAACTCACCCTCACTGCCATGCTGCAGGGTCTCTGCATCAAGATAGCAATGGCTGCAGTTGAGATTGCAGCGTCGGGTCAGATTGATCGCCAACAGGAAAAGGTCGTTCATGAGTGTCGGCTATTTGTATTGATCCGGGTTCGATTCGGAGTGGAAACCACTACCCATCTCCCACGACTGACTCGCCTTGTCGACGGCAGCATGGGTTACCTGTTCCAGTCCCAGTTCGCGGGCGCAACGCTCTACCTCCAGCATGACCATACCCTTGACGAAGTCCGGGATCTTTTCGATGCGTGCACGTGCGCTCTCTTCCCACGCCATGGTGGAGGACTTTTCACGGGAGCCTGCAGCCCACTCACTGTACTTCTCTTCAACCAGGGCCTCGGTGATCTCATGGGTGCCATGTTTTTTGGCAAACTGCTCTACCCGCTGGCGGGTGAGATCGCGCATGAAGCCTTCGGGGATACGTTCCATCCGTGCCTCGGCGTCGGCACTCCAGTGGAGTGAATCATCTTTTGCCTGCTCAATGGCCTTCTGTCGCGACTGTTCCTTGCCCTCTTTTGCCAGATTGGCGAAGGGGCAGATGCTGGCCTTGGGCTTCTCTTTGGCGGGAGGACTCTCCTGCTGAGCCATTGCGCTCTCCATCGCTTTGCGTGCCTCTGCCAGCCCCGCCTCGGCAACCTCCAGAGTGATCTCCTCAAATCCGTTTTCACGGGCATGGCGCTCAATGCGCTCCTTGCTGGAGTCCCGCATGAAGCCTTCCGGTACCCGCGCCAGTCGCGCCAGCGCAGCGGCACCCCAATTCAGTTCAGTGACCGGGCTGCTGTCGGTTTCAACAAAGGGGCGGATGTGGTCAATGGTGACCCGGTTGGATCGCTCTCCGCGTGCTCGCTTTTCGGCACGCATGCTGAGGTTACCCCGCAGTGCGAGGTCCTCGACTTCCATCAGCAGTTGGGTGGCATCGGCATCCCAGCGCATCACCTCTTCGGTGACCCGTTTGGCATCTTCCGGGGATCGCTTCAGTTCTCCAGAATCATAGGCCTCCACGATCTCCTCCATCGCCTGTTCAGCATGGCCCGGCATCAGTTGTGTGGTCGCCTCCTCCACAATGCGTTCGGTAATGACGGTGTGCCCACGCTCTTGCGCATAACGCAAAATCGCCATCTTCGCCATGTTGCGGACGAAGGATGGGACCCGCTCCATTCTTGTCTCCGCCTCATGGGTCCATGAGGTGGTGCTCTCAGCGACTACATCAATTCTGGGTTCGTGGGTACGCTGACTTAGCAGTACGGCACACTCGACGTTGCGCAGCAGCTGTTCGCTGTTGCCGCCGATATCGAGCGCATCGTCGGCATGGATGCCGAGCTTGCCGATTACCAGCAGGGATGGACGTGCATTGGCTACATAGCGTTCAACCGCATCGTGCGCCTTGCCGTCGAGCAGTTGCGTTTCGATATCGACGCCGTACTCATCAGCGATCGACTGGGCGACATCCAGGTGTCCCTGATAGATCTTGGCCAGACCGGAATCGATGATCTCTTCGTGCAGCTTCTCCTGCTCCTTGAACTTGAACACCTTGCCCGCCTCTTCCGAAAGCACACCGGCGATTCGGTTGAAGGCTACATAGTGGTAGTAGGGGTCAAAGGCGGAGATCACCTTGACCTTGCAATCCCACTCCTGTGCCAGTGAGAATGCGGTGAGCAGACCACCATAGGCACGGCTGGAGCCATCAATGGCGACCACGATGGGGCCTCGCTTGAGTGCTCTGTCCGGCTCCTTGATCACCAGCAGATCAATGTCACTACGACGTGCAACCCGTTCTGTGACGGTACCGAGGCGGCTGCCACGAATGGCTCCCAGTCCCAGTGATCCCATTACCAGCAGATCGTAGTTCTTGCTGTTGGCTTCACGGGTCAGCTCCCGGTAGTTCTTGCCCTCCAGTGGGCGTCGCCGGAAGGGGATACTGTTCTCTTCTGCAATCTGTTCAGCCTGATCCAGATAGGAGTCGGTAATGATGGAGAGTCCCTTGGTAATCAGGTCGTCATGTACATCACGCTGGCGCTCCAGCTCCTGCTCTTCACGGAACTGTTCCGGCAGCCCCCCCTCCATCTGGCGAAAACGTACATCATGCAGCTTGGCGGCATAGACGTGGGTACCGGTTACGCTTGCCCCGAAGTGGCCTGCAATACTGAATGCCTCAGTCGTTCCCCGGTTGGCGTGGTCGGAAGAGTCCACGGCCAGCAGGATATGATGATAGACGGGAAGTGGGGCAGGGCGGTGAGCCTCGATACGGACAACGTTCTCTCTCTGCATGGTAATTAAATATCGTATAAAAAATATGGGTTTGTGGTGTCCTGAACCAGACATCCCCCGATAGACGGGGGATGATCTGGTTCACCGCTGGGTGTTGTTCGAGTACAAGAGATCAGTTCAGGAAGAACCAGCTGATGATCGAAAACACAACCAGCATATTGATGGCCCCTCCGGCCAGTATCATATAGTCGAATAGTGTCAGCTTTTCCGGCAGCCAGTTTGTCATCACTTCTCTCCTTGGTATCAGTGGTTACTTCATCACGATATCGACAGTGACGTTGTCACCACCCTTCACCGTGGCCTTGCCCTTGCCCGGCTTGAGGAAGCCATTGAAGGCCATCACCTTGTATTTGCCAGGGGGGACATTGTCGATGGTGTATCGGCCATTTTCGTCAACCTGGGTATAGTAGGGGCTCTTGGCAACAAAGACGAAGCCGTGCATGAAGTCGTGGGCGTCACATTCAACTTTCATGGCATCACCCTTCTTGAGTTTGACTGTGGTGGATACCTTGCTTCCCTGGTCAGGCTGGCTGACGTTGGATACGGTTTTTTTCGGACCCTTCATCGTGCCGGTCAACAGTTCGTAGGTATGAATGTTGTGCAGTACCGGGTCAGAGTTGATCGCGGTCAGCTTGCCGCCATTCTGCATGATGGTAATGAAGGGGGTGAATTCACACCCTTGCTGGTCAACCTCTGCATTTATGGGCGCGTCACCCCATGCCTTGCCCTCCTTGACCTTGGCCAGATAGACAATGGTATTGAGAAGTGCCTTGCCGTTGGTCTGTACATAGTCGACGACCCGCTCACCACTGCCGCATACTGCGGTATCCTTCTTGATGTTGTAGACCTTATGGGCCGATTTCGGAGCGGCCTTCTTCAATGACACTGTTCCGCTGATGGTGCCACCGTTGGCGACATCAATCACCTTGTAGCCGGCCACAGCGGTGAATGGGGTGGAAAGTGCTGCGATGACAAAGGCGGCGACGCCCAGTGTGTGGCCCATATACTGTTTGATTTTCATGTAATGATCTCCTATTGGGTCATGAAAGGTTCAGGTTAAGCAGCCTGACGGGAGAGCAGGCGCTGTTCAGGTGATTGGATAACATTCCCTGGCTGATGGATCTCTTCCAGCATCTCGATTACAAAGCGGCGTTCGGCGCTACTCTGAAAGTCTGTCAGCAGTGGCAGCAGATAACTACTGCTGGTATCGCTGTCAAGAATACGGAGGGCCTGACCCATATGTCGGGCCTGCTCTCCGGCACCGGCAAAGCCGGCATCCAGAATCTTTTGTATCATTTCATTGTGGTGTTTCAGGTCAACGGTCCCCTGCTGGAGAAGAGTAGTGATACCGTCGGCAGCATATTTTCGAACAGAGGGTTGCGGATCTTCAAGTGCAGTGGCGAGCTGCGTCAGTACTTCCTCATTGCTCACTTCGTGTGTGACCATATGGCCCGCCTGATTGGTATCAATGCTACTGGTGGTTACTGCAACCAGGGCACGGATCGACTCCATCCGTACCACAGTATCATCGTCGGTCAGCCCATCAAGCAGTATGGGTAGCGCAGCACGATTCTCCAGCTGTCCCAAGGTACGCAGTGCAGCCATGCGAAGCTCCTGATCTCCAAAGTTTGCCATTGAGATCAGTGCCCCCTGTGCCTGTAACAGAGCAGGGAGCCCCGGGTGGTGCGTCGCGATTTCTGTCAGCGCATCCGCTGCGAGACGACGAATCTCCTGGTCATCATCTTGTAAGGTTTCAATCAATGCTTCGATGGCACGTTCACTATCGCCTCGCCCCAGCATGGTTGCAGCCATACGGCGCACGTCTGTATAGATATCTGCCTTCTTGAAGCGCCGCTCACGGCGCTGATCATCCTCTCTGTTCTTGTCCACAATATCGAGGTATTCACTGGTCTCTTCATCCAGTTCCGGTGTTTCACTCACATCCTCGACCTCGCCGATCAATGTTGCCTCTACATTGTCCATGGCAATACTGTCCAGTGTAGAGAGGCTTTCATGCTGTTCCTCGTTGAGCCCGGGAGATTCTGGAAAATCGGGAAGTGGAACCTTGGTATCGGTGTTGCTGGCCTCGGCATGCTCGCTTGTTGCAGTGAATTGGACATGTTGAACATTATCGGTAGCTGCAGCGTCATCACCAATATCGGTATGTTCACCAGCAACCTCTGTATCGACCAGTTTCATCTCACACCGCAGGGCTGCAAGGATGATTTCCAGTGGCCGCATCGGAGCCATCTCATTTTGGTCGGCCTCGGGTGGCTGGTAGCTGTTTTCGCAGTCGGCAAGGGCGGCCAGTGCAGCGAGCCTGACCACTTTCTCCTCATCACGTAGCGACTCCGACAGTGCATTGACCGCAGCAGGCCCAACTTTCTCCATCAGAGCAAGGCTTAATGCAGCCTGCCTGCGGGTGGCGACTTCCCGCTTCCGGTCCTGAAGCAGATTGACCAGTTGCAGCTCACCATCCGTAATGTTGAGTTTGGAGAGAAGGCGGGTAGCCGCAATCGAGGCCTCGATGTCGTGCTCACCGATCAGTGTGATGACTCGCTCAACGGCATCCGTGTTGGGTATGAACTTTTCGCTCAATATAGAGTGATCGAAATTGGCCAGGGTATTCAGTGAGGCAGCACGGACCAATGCACTTTCATCTTCCAGCAGGCGAATGAAGAGATCAATACTCTCCTGAGTCGGCTGTTTCATATCTCCCAGCACCATGGTTGCATGGGTGGCGGCATTCCGAACCTCATCGTTGGGGTCCTTGATCAGCAACATGATGGCTGGTAGATAGCGTTTGGCGTTCTGTGACTCAAGTGCCTGAATGGTGTGAGCACGTACCTGTGGATGTGGAAACTGCAGTGCACGCCCCAGAATCCTGGTGGAGTCAGCCGATTGGGCGTTACTCAATGCGGTGACTATCCGCCGCTGTCTACGAGGGCTCTGGCTCGATTTAAGAGCCTGTTCAAGTGCGTCGATACTCTCTTTGCTGTCGATTTCTGCCAGGGCTCTGAGGATGTCGGCCTCAATATCCTCCCCCTCTTCGCTGTCCAGTAGCTGGAGCAGATTGGGTACTGCATTGGCTGCTTTCAATTTGCCCAGTGACTTCACTGCGGCAAGTTGTACATCCCACCAGAGGTCCCAACCATCCTCAATGATCTCAATCCCTTCATCGCGCTCCTCCATCACTCGAATCAAACCGGGAATGGCCTGGGAATCACCCAGCTCTCCAAGTGCCTCGGCTACCGCACGTTTGACCTCTCCGTCAGGGTCCTTCTCCAGTGATTCGATCAGTGCATCAGTGACACCCTCTCCGCCCAACTTGCCGAGTGTGGTGGCGGTATCGACACAGACATCAATATCCCGGTCTTTCAGAAAAGGGAGCAGTTGATGGACGATATCGTCTCGCTCCAGCGGTTCAGTCAGCTTGCCGAGTGCCTGAGTGACATAACAGCGGTCTGCTTCATCTCCGGTATGCAGCAGTTGGGTCAGTGCCTCTAATGTCTCGGTTCGGTTCATAAAGCAGTTACCTGAATCTGTTCATTTAATAACCATGGTTGGTTTGCAGGGGCTGTATGCACTAGCCATGCCATTGTTATAACTTATTGAAAATAATATATTTTTTTGTGTGTTGTGTGGTGCTGTGAGTATGGCCTCTTGGACAAACTGTTCAATGGATGAATCTGTTCCATGTTTGATTGAATGATTCGTTCATTTTGCTGCTGATATGGTCTTGAGAGTATGCATTACAGATTGAATGAAATGTTCAATTTTTGTCTTTTGTTAAATTAAAACAATATGATATTTTTGTGTGTTTTTGCTTGGCATAAAATCTGCTAGCGACGCTGTCATGGGAAAAATTAAGGGAGCTGACATGACGGACCGGAATGTGGAACATGACAGTGGTCGAGAGGGGATAACCTCACACAGGCAGCGTCAGAGTAACTGGGGACCAAAACTCTTTCTGGTAACCGCAGTGGGGCTGACGATCTTTTTCTGGTGGTTGCTGATCTATTCAGGCGGTGTGGTTCTACACCACTGAATGGAGGATGGACGGAGCGGAGCCGATACGTGTTAACACGCTCCAGACAAAACTTAAGATATTGGGAGAACCGATGAACAGGGGAATTCTCTTTTTGGGTGCATTGATTGCCGCCTTTCTGCTTTTTTATACGATGGACCATCTGGTGATGAGTATGCAGGGGCTTCCACTCAATCTTGACCTCACGCCAGCACAGTAGGGTGGCACTATGAACCGAGCAACGAGACGTACCTGGGGCTTCTGGCTGCTGGCGGCAGCCATCTTCTCGATCGGCTGGATGGGATCACTGGATCATGGCGGCTTTGTCAACAGCGCCGAGGCCCTGGTGCAGTATCTGGAGGGTGAAAAGCCCGTTCTGGAACCGGCCCCGCAACCGGGGCGTGAAGACTATCCCGATGTTGGTGTCAGTAGCCGGGCAATTGTCTGGGTGATCGCGCAGATGCATCTGTTTTTTGGTGCATTGGTTCTTGCGGTTCCGATGTTTGTGGTCGGGATCGAGATCATGGGGGTGAAAACCGGGGATGATCGCTATGACGACATGGCTCACGAGTTCATGAAAATCAGCCTTACAGCCTACTCCATTACGGCACTATTTGGCGGTTCACTGGCACTGGCGCTGTTTCTGCTGTATCCCACCTTCATGGATTACATGATGAATGTGTTCGGGGCACAGATGCTGGTCTATGCGCTGCTCTTTTTCCTGGAGACATTCTTTCTCTACACCTATTACTACGGTTGGGGCGCAATGCGCTATGGGAATCGCAAATGGCTCCATCTTTCGATTGGGCTGATGCTCAATGGGGCAGGTCTGACATTGATGTTCGTATCCAACTCCTGGGCCACCTTCATGATGGCACCATCCGGGGTCAATGAGGTAGGTGCGGTGATCGGCAATATCTGGGAGGTGATGAAGGGACCGCTGTGGAACCCGGTCAACCTTCATCGATTCATTGCCAATATAGCCTTTGGCGGTGCGGTAGTCGGGGCCTATGCGGGTTTCAAATTCCTTGCTGCACAGACCGAGGCCCAAAAGGCCCATTATGACTGGATGGGGTACACCTCCAACTTCATTGCGATTCTTGCCTTCCTGCCACTGCCGTTTGCAGGCTACTGGCTCATGGCGGAGGTTTATGCCTACTCGCAGCAGATGGGGATCACTGCAATGGGCGGTATTCTGGCCTGGCTCTTTATCGTACAGGCCGTATTGATCGGCACCATTTTGCTGGCAGCCAACTACTATCTCTGGTCGGGGATGTCCCGTACAGCAGGTTCAAAGCGCTATCAGGGGCTGATCAAGTGGATTGCACTGGTATTAGTGCTCTGCTTCCTGATCTGGATGACGCCGCATACCCTGCTGCTGACAGCGAGTGAGGTCGCTGCACTGGGAGGAAGCCATCACCATATTCTTGGGCCACTGGGTATCATGCCGGCAAAGAATATCGCAGTTAATCTGATGCTGATCATGACGTTCCTCTCATTCCAGCTCTACAGCCGCTCCGAGAAGGAGGCAACCGTAAGCTGGGCACCTCTGGGCAACGCACTGCTGGTTGCAATCTATATCGCGGCGATCGTCAACATCATTTTTGCCGGGGTCTATTACGGTTATTTCACCAATACGGTCTACAAGGTTGGCTCCAGTGTGACCCAGGTGATGTCGACCCTGATCGTGATCATCGCTGGCGTGGTGATCGACGGGATGATGTACAAGGGGGCGAAAGTGACGTATCCGGCGGTCTGGGGCAAGGTCTCCAACCGTTCACAGTATGCACTGTTTGCACTGCCGGTCGCCTTCACCTGGCTGATGGGGTTGATGGGGTATGTGCGCTCTTCGGTAAAGACCCATTGGCATGTCTATACGGTCATGAAGGACAACTCGCCCGATAACTATATTCCGACGATAGGTTATGCCGGCAATATGGTGACTCTGGTGACGGTGCTATTCCTGATTTTTGTGCTGTTCGTCTTCTGGGTGGCCAATCTGAGTGGACAGAAGCAGGTACCGCCGACGGCTACCGGGGGAGGGGCGTGATGAGGATGGAATATCAGCGGGGAAATGTGCTGCTTTCAACCCTTGGATTCAGTATTGGACTGATTCTGGTCTTTACGCTGGTGGCCAATATCCTGCCGCAGATTGAAGGTGAAGCACCTGTAGATAAGGAGGTGGACCTCGGTGCACTCACGATGGACAGCTTTGTGGCAATGGGTGAAGAGCTGTTCAGTGGCAAGGGAACCTGTACCCTTTGTCATAACAATCTGGGGCGGGCACCGGATATCCTGGTGATGAATATGGTCGAGACTTCAAATGAGCGGCTTGCCGATGAACGTTATCAGGGGGGATCGAGCAATGCCGAGGGGTATCTGCGCGAGTCGATGGTGGAGCCCGGCCGTTATGTAGTAGCCACCTATGGCAAGAAGGGCAGTAACGACACCGAATCGCCCATGCCGGCCATCGACAAGGCACCCATCAGCCTTACTACTGTGGAGATGGATGCCATCATCGCATTCATGCAGGCCAAGGATGGTAATGAGGTTACGGTTGCTCTACCAACAGAAGCGCCGCCTGCACCGTCTGAAACGGCTGAATCTTCAGTTGCCGTCACGGCCAGCAGTGGAGAGGAGGCGATTGCACAAAACGGTTGTGTGGCCTGTCATGTGATCAATGGCACGGGGGGGGACCTGGGGCCGGATTTGAGTGGGATTGGTGCCCGAATGGATGCGATGACGCTTCAACAGGCGATTGTGGACCCCAATGCAGTGGTTGCAGAGGGGTATGCTCCCGGACTGATGCCTGCTGACTTTGCCGAAAAGATGACGGTGAAGGAGTTGATGATGATCGTCGAGGCGCTGCAGCAGCAATAATAGGAAAGGCATGGAAGTGGACGAATTGAAATATGAGCAGGTAGCTGGAGTAGAGGCCCGATGAGACGATTTGGCATAACGGCATTTTGGCAGGCACTGCTGGTCATAGTGGCAGCGTATCTCTTTTTTACCCATGCATTCCCACCGCTGATGCCGCAGTCTCTGGTGATCCAGTTCATGGTGATCACCATTGTCAGCGTGTTGCTCTACTTCTCTTATGATGATGAACGCTGGGCCGAATTTTTATCTCCGATTCAGAATGTTCTGCGTGGGGACGGCATTCGGCTGACCGTCACTCGCTGGTTTTTTCTGTTGGCTATCCCCGGTGTAGTCGGATACACCACATTCAACATGCTCATGCCGTTGCTCGATTCTCCTGTGGAGTTGAGACAGGTTCATCCGGCCCCCCCCTCCAGCGTAAAGATATGGGGAAAGAAATTTGACCTCAACAGTCTGGAGAGTCCGGTGCGTACCGAGGTTCTCAAGCAGTGGAAGAGTGGTGACAAGGAGGCGGCGATGGAGCTCTACAGTGAATCGGTTGCTGCAGGGCGCGATGTCTATTATGAGAACTGTTTCTTCTGCCATGGTGACCTGCTGGATGGAAAGGGGCACTATGGAGCAGGGTTCAACCCGCAGCCGATCGACTTTCAGGACCCTACGGTGATTCCCCAGCAGCAGGAGGCATTTCTGTTCTGGCGTGCTGCAACGGGTGGCCCTGGGTTGCCCAAGGAGGGAACCCCCTGGAACTCGGCAATGCCGGTTTGGCATGAGATGTTGAGTGAGGAGGATATCTGGAACGTACTGATGTTCATCTTTGATTACAATGGTCAGGTTCCCCGAATCTGGAACCTGGATGATTCAGAGGCGGCAACCGGTATACGGGATACAGTTCTTGCTGAACGCAAGAGGCGGGATGGAAATGGGCTCTATCAGCTCCGCTGTGCGGTTTGTCATGGCGAAGAAGGTGCCGGGGATGGGGTTGCGGCTGAGTTGATGTATCCAAAGCCGCGCGACTTTTCGTTGGCATTGTTCAAATACAAAACTTCACCCGGGATGACGTTGCCACGGGATGAGGATCTGTTCCAGACCATCAAGGAGGGGCTGGATGGAACCGCCATGCCGGGGTGGGGGTCGCTGCTTACGGATGAGCAGATCAGCAGCCTCATCCCGGTCATCAAATCGTTCGATGTCACTGCATCATGGCCTCCGGAAGATGCCAATGACGAGGATTACGATGAGGACACCGGGTTCTACAAAAAACAGGATTTCCGTGTCATTACCGAACGTGAACCGGAAGAGGGACAGATTCCCTACAGTGCAGAGTCGATCGAGAAGGGTAAGGTCGCCTTCGAGAAGTCATGTACCGAGTGTCATGGCAATACCGGACGGGGCAACATTATGTCTGGAAAACAGCTGGCTGACGACTGGGGAAATCGGATCTGGCCACGTGACCTGACCAAGCCCTGGACCTGGCGTACCACCAATTTCACTGCAGGTGAAAGCTCTGAGGAGAGCCGGAAGCAGACGATTCGCAATATCTATACCCGTCTTTCGATCGGTATACCGGGTACACCCATGCCTGCTCACCGTGCTACAGAAGAGGGGAACAAGGACCCGGTCAGCCTGGAAGACCGTTGGCATATTGCCAACTATGTTTACAGCTTGAGAGAGGCAACCGTTCCTCTTGGTGATAATAATATGATTCGCGCAGCCAAGCTGGAAGGTGCGTTGCCAAAAACAGTCGATGATCCGCGTTGGCAGCAGGCGGAGGCGACTACACTGATGCTGGTACCCAATATCATCAAGGAGGAGCGTCTGTTTACCCCGCTTAACGATGCGATTACCGTCCGTGCTCTTTATGACGCACGCGAGATTGCGTTGCTGTTGGAATTTGGTGATCGTACCGATAGTCGCCCTGGTGAAGAGGTGTCGATGGGAATTCAGGATGAGAATCTGGAGATGTTTTCTGATGCTATAGCCGTGCAGTTCCCGAAAGAGGAGGCGTATGAGACCACTCCGGTCGTCGTCAAGCCACTCTACCGACATGGCGATGCGAGCCACCCTACCACGATGTGGTATTGGAATGCAGGCAGAGTTGACCCTGTAGTACAGGAAAGTGCCATGTTGCTGGATGCCTCCGGGCCGGACAAGAAAATTTCTCCCCGGTTGGATGATCGTTCATTACAGGCACATGGTGTATGGCAGGATGGAATTTGGCGGGTGCTGATGAAGCGCCCTCGTAATGGTGGAGAGTCCGGTGATCTCAACTTCATTGAAGGACAGTTCCTTCCCGTCTCTTTTGCCAACTGGGACGGTAGTAATGGGGAGAAGGGGGCCAAACACACACTGACTACCTGGAGTTGGTTGGTGCTGCCTCCCCAGGTTGACTATTCACGCCTCTACGGTATTTCAGGTGGAATTTCACTGGCGCTCTTCTTCGCGGGCTTGATGCTTGTGAGGAGCCAACGCCGGAACAGAGTGTGATCTCTGGTAACAATTCGGGTACGGTTGAATCATTACGATCTCTTGTTGTCAAAGATGAGAGAGAACTGGGTATCTACGCATTGTGTGGTGTAGTGGGGCACAAGAAGAGGTTGCCTAAGAAAGTAGAGCGTGTGGTCGTCGGTGATGCTGGCTGAAAGGGGACAAGGTTGTTTTTTCGTGCAGCGGTATCTGCTGTGCCTGCTTCTGCTTGCACCTACCTTGTCCGTTACAGCATCACCGCTGGATGGTCATATCTCTCCCTATCTGGCCATGCATGCGGATGATCCGACCCAATGGCAGCTTTGGGACAAGCAGTCGCTGGCCGGAGCCAACAGAGAAAAACGCCTGATCTTTCTGTCCAGTGGCTACTTTGCCTGTCACTGGTGTCATGTGATGCAGCGTGAAAGCTTTCGTGATGAAGAGATTGCGAGGATACTGAACCGGGCATTTGTCCCGGTAAAGGTTGATCGTGAATTGTCACCGGACCTGGATGGAAAACTGATCGATTTCGCACGCAGGACCCGTGGTCATGCCGGTTGGCCGCTCAATGTCATTATAACTCCTGACGGATATCCGCTGATGGCCTTTGTCTATCTGGAGCCTCAGCGGCTGAAAGAGGTGTTGCTCAATATCGAACGTAGATGGCAGCAGGATGCAACACACCTTTCGGCACTTGCCAAACAGGTGGCAGAGAAGCTGTCTGCTGATCCGGAGATTCATGTCGACCCGGAGCCGAATGGTCAGGGTCTGTCGGTGGAAGATTTGGTGATGCAGGTTCTGGAGGAGGGGGATGAGTTGAGTGGTGGTTTTGGCCGCAGCAGCAAGTTTCCCGATGTGCCGGTCCTCGGTATGTTGTTGGACCTGCATGCGGTTTCTGATGACCAGGCACTGGATGAGTTTCTGCGTACAACCCTCGACAGCATGAAAAATCGAGGATTGCGTGACCATATTGGGGGCGGTTTCTTTCGTTATACGGTTGATCCGGACTGGTCTGTACCGCATTTCGAAAAGATGCTCTTCGATAATGCACAGCTTGCCAGACTCTATATCCGTGCAGCCGGTCAGTTGAAGGATGAGGGTTACCGTGAAGCTGCATGGGATACGCTTCGGTTTTTACTGGATCAGATGCGTTTACAGCATGGCGGGTTTATCTCCAGCCTCTCCGCGGTGGATCAGAATGGTGTGGAGGGGGGACACTATCTTTGGGAGGATGAGGCGTTTGATGAGATTCTGTCTGATCGGGTGCGCTCCGATTTCGAACAGAACTGGAGGCCCTATTCAGTGGTGCTTGATGACGGCATTCTGCTCCACGGTTGGGAACAGGATGATGCAGGGCATACTGCGCAGTCATTGCTGCTCCAGCAGGCGAGAGCCATGCTGCAGCAGGCACAATCGAAGCGATCCCTGGTGCCACGTGATGAAAAGGTGCTGACCGCATGGAATGGTCTGGTTTTAAGTGCGTTGGCGGCGTTTGTCGGAGAGCGTGACGGCCATGAACTACAACAGCGTGTGGTTATGGCCGGTGAAGGGCTCAAGGCATTACTGCTGTCTCAAATGGTCAACCGTGAGGGAGAACCACTACGTTTTCTGGGTCAGGCACAGTCACCTGGGCTGCTTGAAGATTATGCGCTGCTTGCACGTGGCCTGCTGGATTGGGCAGCAGTAACTCATGACCGGCCACTACTCGGGCAGGCGTGCCGACTGGCTGTTGCGGGCTGGAGTCAGTTCTATCGGAAAGATGGATGGCTTGTCCTGAAAGAGCCGTTGTTGCGCTATCAGTTATCCCAGCCGCTGCTGGAGAGTGGTCCACTGCCTGCGTCTGATGCCGTGCTGTTTCGGTTGCTGACGGTCCAGCCATGCCAAGAGATGCTCTCGGCGGATCAGCGCACAATGATACGTCAGGCATCGACTGCCTGGCGATACAGGGTGGCTGTCGAGCCGCTGAGGTATCCAGGGATGGCTACATTGCTATTGGCTGATGTAGGTCGGTCGGAATAGGGCACAAGACAGTCGACCACAATGGCGCAGTCATGTTTGGAACAGTTTGTTCAATCTGCTGATGGCCTGATTCGAGATCACTCTGTGTAGTGAACGAAATGTTCATAGTTCTGGTGTGTGTTTTCTGGTTTCTAATATTTGTATTTCATTAAACTGGCTGTTATCTAATGGTATTTAATGGTGTGATCTAGGTTGGTATGGTTTATGCACTCAACGCTGAGGCTTTATCTTTGGCCCTGAAAAAAAGGGCAGAAGCAAGTCATTTGAACGAATTGTCCAATTACTCTAGCTAGGGAGAAACATAATGGGAGAACGACTGAAAACAGTGCGAAGGGGAGTGGCTACGGCCATTGCTCTGAGCCTGAGTGTCGGGGTGTCTGCATCATTTGCAGCCGGTCATGGTCATGGTCCGGTGAAAAAGATTGATGTAAACGCCGCAAAGGCTGAGCTCGGAAAACGACTCTTTTTTGATCGTCGCCTGTCCGGTGATGCGGGAATTGCATGTTCTGATTGTCATGACCCAAATCACGGCTTTGGCAGCAAGGAGGCACTCTCACCAGGGTATCCTGGCAATGGTCACTTCCGTAATGCCCCTTCCTTGATCAATACCGCCCACAAAAAGACCTGGATGCATGATGGTCGTATCGGTACCAATCTCAATGATGTTACCCGTGAGATGATCACTGAAGATTACATCATGAACATGGATATGCGGATGATGCAGGAGCGTGTCAAGCAGGATTCCAAATATCTGGAGATGTTCAAGGCGGCGGGGATGGGTGAGCCATCCAATGGTGCAGTACGTAAGCTATTGCCTGAATTCATGAAAACGCTGACCACACGCAATGCACCTGTGGATAACGGCACCATGAGTGAGTCGGCCAAACGTGGTGCGGCGCTGTTCGATGGGAAGGCAGGCTGCAACCAGTGTCACACAGGTTCACTCTATTCCGATGGCGGGCGTCACAATACAGGTGTACCCGAGAATCTGGATATCTTTCTGGACCCAATGAACCACCAGGCCTATCTTGCCTACGGGATCGCGATGGGTGTGGAGAATATCTTCAACACCAAACGAGATATCGGTGCTGCAGTGCAGAGCCATGAGGCAGACGGTTCGGATCGTGGCATGTTCATGACGCCTCAACTGCGTGGTCTCAAGTACAGCGCCCCTTACATGCATAACGGCATGCTGGCAACTCTGGACGATGTAGTGGAGTTCTACAATCAGGGCGGTGGTGAAGACAGCAACAAGAGCCCACTGCTGAAGCCGTTACGGTTGACTGATGGCGAGAAGGGTGATCTGGTGGCCTATCTGGAGGCACTCTCCGGTGATCCACTGACTGGTTCGGCGTTTGTCTGGAGTGAGCCATATCCTGCCGAGTATGAAGTGATTCCCAACTGGACTCAGGTTGATAATCGTACTCGTGCACCATTGAACAAATAAGCGATCAGGAGTTGGACTATGTTTGAAAAGAGAAAGACACACCCGATCGCTGTTGCGGTCGCAATGGGTACAACATTGATGGTGGGCTGCACCTCTCAGGCTGTCTCGGAGTCATCTGAGGCACCTGCCAAGGTGAAACCAATGCAGATGGCCATGGCCGGAAGTGCGGTTGTAGCACCGGGATTGACGCCTGCTGGTGGAGAGGATAACCCGCCACTGGCAGCACTGGGGCCGGTTCCGGTTCCTCCAGATAACCCAATGACACCCGAGAAGGTAGAGCTTGGCAAGATGCTCTTTTTTGAGCCGGCTGTGGGTGGTGACACCTCTACCCCCTGTTCCGCCTGTCATGATCCCGATCAGGGATGGGGCTGGGCAGAGGATGTCTCCCGTGGCTATCCGGGTACCGTACACTGGCGTAACAGCCAGACTGCCGTGAACTCGGCCTACTACCCACGTATCTTCTGGGCCGGTTCGGTCAACTCACTGGAGGCACAGGCGAAGTCTGCTGCATCCGGTGCGGTAGCCGGTAATGCGGAGTTTGATCTGGTGGAGGCGCGTCTGGCGCTGATGCCGGAGTATCGCAAGCGCTTCAAGGAGGTGTTTGGTGACGAGTTCCC
This sequence comes from uncultured Piscirickettsiaceae bacterium, assembly GCA_964344785.1. Lineage (GTDB taxonomy): Bacteria > Pseudomonadota > Gammaproteobacteria > Thiopontia. The sequence continues at coordinate 6,459 of CAYFOR010000019.1, read as the reverse complement.
GCTCTACCGTAACGCCTTCCGTGCGATTGCCGCCTTTGAGCGTGCCGAGCTGGTACAGCGTGATGCACCGATCGACAACTATTTCAATGGCGACAAGAGTGCATTGAGTGAGGAACAGTTGCGTGGCATGGATCTGTTCAACGGCAAGGCCAACTGTATCGAATGCCACAACGGCCCGATGGCGACTGACTTCAGCTTCTACAACATCGGAGTACCTACACTGCCACGTTGGGAAGAGGATGGCTTGGCGCAGATCACCTTCCGCTATGAGCTCTATGCCAAGGGGTCCAGTGAGGAGATGTATCGGACATTCAAGGATGATCCGGGTTACTACTTCCGTGGCAAGAACAAGTGGGATATCGGCAAGTTCCGTACACCGTCGCTGCGTTACACCGCATACACCGCACCCTATATGCATAACGGAACACTCAACAGCCTGGAAGAGGTCATCGACTTCTACAACCGTGGTGGTGTCACAGAAGATGGTCGCTCAACCTCCTTCCCGCAGACCAAATCAAAGCTGATCAAGCCGCTTGGTCTGACGGATGAGGAGAAAGAGGATCTGTTGGCATTCCTCGAGGCATTCTCTGGTGATGAGATTGCCATTGATCGCCCCAAGATGCCTGACTATGCGCCTCTGTTCACCAAGGCAGAGCTGATGATGGAGAAGAAATAATGAGCACGAAATCAGAAGTGACAGTGAAGAAGAGAGAGGACCAGACCGCAACAGAGCACGGCAAGTGCATGCTCAATCGTCGTCAGTTCCTGATGTACAGCGGTGCCACGGCTGCAACGGCGAGTACTGTTTCCATCACCCTGTTCCCCGGAACTGCACAGGCTGAGCAGGCCAAGGCGCGTGTGGTCGGTTATCCACGCAAGCTGGTCGGTAAGCTGAGTGAGATGAAGGACAATGTTCCAGTCAATATCAACTATCCGGATGATGGCAAGAACTCCATCGCGCTGATGGTGAAGACGGGCGTCAAGTGTGGTGGCGGTGTTGGGCCACAACGCGATCTGGTCGCTTTCAGTGCACTCTGTACGCATCAGGGAGGGCCGATGCTGGGTCGTTACCATGCGCAAGATGAGCATCGGGTGATGGGGGCCTGTCCACTGCATCTCTCTACCTATGATGTGCGTCGTCACGGCATTATTGTTTCCGGTCAGGCTTATGAGAGCCTGCCTCAGGTCCTGCTTGAGCTGGATGGAGATGATATTTACGCAGTTGGCATGATGGGGCTGATCTACGGCCGCAACCAGAACCTCATGTCTGATACAACGGAATCTTAAGGAGAAACTAAGAAATGGCTACGAATTACTATCTTCCGGAAGACTCCGCGCCACTGCCACCCAAGCATGCGGATGTGCTTACCACAGCATGTGACTACTGTATTGTGGCATGTGGATACAAGGTTTACCGCTGGCCGGTTGGGTCCGGTGACGGCGGCCCCAAGGCATCCGAGAACGCCTTTGGCAAGGATTTTCCAACCAGCGCACTGCAGGAGTGGGTAGCACCCGCACAGCACAATGTCGTCATGCACGATGGCCGGCCTCACAATGTGATCGTGATTCCGGACAAGGATACCCAGGCGGTTAACAAGACCGGTGACTCCTCAATGCGTGGTGGTCTGTTGGCGGCCAAGTGCTTCAATCCCAAGACGCCGACCCGTGACCGCCTCACCAACCCTCTGGTAAGGATCAACGGTACACTGCAGCCGGTAAGCTGGGACTTTGCACTGGATATCGCAGCGGAAGTGGGTCGTTATGTGATCAAGAATCACGGTGCCAATGCCTATTCGGTCAAGACCTACTCCTACCAGTATCTGGAAAACACCTATGCGATCAAGAAGTATGCGCGTCGTAACGTCAATACTGCGTCGTTTACCTTCCACGATACCCCATCCGATGTAACCTCGACTCCGGGTTTCCGTGATGCAGGCTTCGATAACTTTGGTCCATCTTATGATGACTGGGGCGCTGCTGATGTACTGCAGATTCATGGTACCGATCCGTATGAGACCAAAACCATTATCTACACCCAGTTCATCAAGCCGGCGATTGACCGCGGGATGAAGACTATCTGGTTGAATCCACGTGACACCGCCGGTATCGCCTATGCGAAGAGCAAGGGACCGGATCAGACCATCCACTTCCAGCTGACGATCGGTACGGACACCGTATTGATGGGTGCGATTGCCCGCGTCATCTGTGAGAACGGATGGGAGGACAAGGAGTGGGTCAATAAGTGGGTCAACAGCAAGTGGGAGACCTCTTCAGGCTTCGGTCAGGGTACCCGTAATACGCCTTGGCAGTGGCGCACTACCTGGGGCATGTTCCAGGTCAAGGGCGGCTTTGATGGCTACAAGAAGTGGGTCATGTCGAAGGATGAGTACAAGGTGGAGAATGCCGCGAAGATCTGTGAAGTGCCTGCGGCAGACATCATCAAGGCAGCCGAGTGGTTGACCAACAAGGGCAAGGGTACCAAGGCCTCATTTGGTATCGAGAAGGGGTATTACTGGTCCAATAACACTGGTAACACCAACGCGGTCTCCTCTCTGGCAACCATCTGTGGTGCTGGTGGTCGTCCTGGTCGCGTGGTCGGTCGCTTCGGTGGTCACCAGCGTGGTGGTGCCGGTGGTGGCAGTTATCCTCGCAACAAGTCTCCGGAGAAGCGCCCAGGTCGCCGCCGTCGCGCACTGGATACGGATCGTTATCTGGTATCCGGGCATACCCGTTTTGCCCATGTGATCGGTACTACCTGGATTCAGGCAATGACCGGTTCACAGAGCCTCTATCAGAAGTTCCATGAGCTGGTGCTGGCCAATCCTCATCAGGTCACCTCCTATGACAAGAGCGAGATCATCGAGAGTCTGAAGCGTCGAGCCGACTCTGGCGGTATGGTGGTGATCAATCAGGACATCTATCTGCGTGATCCGATTGGTGCCCGCTTTGCGGATGTGGTCTTCCCGGCAGCAACCTGGGGCGAAGAGGACTTTACCCGCTCCAATGGTGAGCGTCGTCTGCGTATCTACAACAAGTTCTATGATGCGCCCGGACAGGCCAAACCGGACTGGTGGATCATTGCAGGACTGGCGAGCCGTATGGGTTACGAGGGTTTTGACTGGAAGAACGCCAACGAGGTGGCGGAAGAGTCTTCACGCTCCAGCCGTGGTAACCGCAAGGCCTACCACATGATCAAGGTTGCCGCGCATCGCGAAGGCAAGACTTTGCATGACAAGATGCGTGAGTTTGGTACGACCGGTATCCAGGGGCCAACCGTCTATAACTACAGGACTGGTGAGCTTCACGGTACCAAGCGACTCCATGACACCACATTGACTGAGGCGGACATGGAGCGCATGGGGGTCAACCAGGGTGCCAACATGACCAACAAGAAGATGACCCACTTCAACTCGCAGACCGGCAAGGTCAACATCCAGAAGCATCCATGGAAGCTGTTCTCCGACTTCTGGGAGTGGCTCTCACCGAAGGGCGATGAGCTGTGGTTCTCCAATGGCCGTATCAACGAGATCTGGCAGTCCGGTTTCGATGATGTAGAGCGTCGTCCCTATGTTACCCAGCGTTGGCCCGAAAACTGGGTGGAGATTCACCCTGATGATGCCAAGGCTCGCGGTATTGAGTCTGGTGATCAGGTCATGCTCTATTCGGATCGTGTGGTTGAGCACAAGGATACTATTCTCGGTGTACATGGGGATGACTTCCAGTTCTCTACCCTGATGAAGAATGGGCATCTGAAACTCACCAAGGCTGCAGTGACGGCAGTTGCCATTGTGGCGCCTCATGTGAAGAAGGGGCTGATGTATGGCAACATGCTGGATATGCGCCAACCCAACAATGCGTTGCAGAACCGTGTGGTTGATCAGATCAGCGGTAACTACAACTACAAGATGGGTGTTGCCAAGGTGAAGAAGATTGGTGAATCCAAGTACAAGAAGGAGTTCCGCTCCATGTCCTGGGCACCACGCAATATCATTTAGTCATAAGGGGCTTGCTTCCCATTCACCCTCTGATGGTTTCCCCATCAGAGGGTTTTTTTTGCAGCGAAGGAGCGCTGGTGGGAGGCCGGTGAGAGAGATACCCAGGGGTTAATTGGTGAAGAAGTCCTGAGTAAACTTGATGTCACCACGGAGCCCATTCGGAGCATCCTTTGGTTCGACAAACAGCTCAAAGCTTAGGGTTTCATGACCGCTAATGCGAAATTGGTCCAGATAGTAGATCGTGTTCTGCTCTTGAACAGGGAAGAAGACCAGGTTGTTGAGCTGGTTGTTCAGGTTGCGAATGGTCCCCCAGACCCGCGCCTGGACAGGGTGCGTGGAGCCGTCGGCCTCTTTTTTCAATACGGTGACGTTGACCAAACCTCTGCGGTTACTGCGAACAATATTATGTATCCGGGCTACTTCAGCTGGAATGGCATCTGCCTTGAAGGCGTTGTAGTGAACGATATATGATCCAAATTCAACAGAGCGCTCTGCATGGCTGCTCAGGGGGAGGAGCATGGAAAGCATCAAGGTCAATTTCAATATCAGTTTCATAATATTTCCTCCTGTTCTATTTTTTTGATATTCATCCATATGGATGATAGTAGAAGTAGCACTAATATGGAAACCGTTCAAATCGGTACAGGGCGATTTCACCCAATAGATTGGGTGCCAGTTTGAGTAGTGTTGCCTCGCGGTGCTCACGGTCAACCACCGTTCGTTCCAGGATATGTATCCCTTTCTGTTTGCAGAGTTCTTCAAAGTCCAGAATGGTACAGAGGTGGATGTTGGGGGTGTTGAACCATTGATTTGGCAAGCTGTCGGTGACCGGCATATTGCCCCCGAACATCAATTGTGTGCGGTTCTGCCAGTGACCGAAGTTGGGGAAAGTGATGATTCCCTGTTTACCAACCCGAAGCATTTCATCAAGTAGTTGGTCGGGATAGGTCATTGCCTGTAGCGTCAGGCTCATGATGACATAGTCGAAGGAGTCGTCATCAAAGTAGTCACTCAATCCGTGATCAAGGTCAGACTGAATCACATTGATACCGTTTTCAAGGCTGCTCAGTACCTTGCAGTCATCAATCTCCAGTCCATACCCCTCTACCTGCTGGTGATCCATCAGATAGCGCAATAGAGCTCCATCGCCACAGCCCAGATCAAGAATGCGACTGCCGTGCTTGATCCAGTCACAGATGATCTCCTGGTCCGCCCTCAGTTGACTCAAAATCCACCCTCCTGTGCAATACGCTGCATATAGGCACCGAAAATATCGAGATAGTGGGGGATCTTCATCAGAAAGGCATCATGCCCCTGATTGGCAGTGACTTCGGCATAGTTGACCTTGAGGTCATTATCCAGCAGTGCACGTACGAGTTCCTTGGACCGTTTCGGAGAGAAGCGCCAGTCGCTGGTGAAGGATATGACACAAAATTGTGCAGTTGCAGGTTTCAATGCTGCTGCGAGGTCATCATTGTACTTGCCTGCCGGATCAAAATAGTCGAGTGCCTTGGTCATGCGCAGGTAGGTGTTCGCGTCAAACTTGCCGACAAAACTGTCAGCCTGGTATCGCAGATAGCTCTCTACCTGAAATTCGACATCAAAGCTGTAGTTGATCTGTCCTTCACGCAACTCCCGACCAAATTTTTTCCCCATCGACTCGTCAGAGAGATAGGTAATATGACCCAGCATTCGGGCAAGTCGCAGCCCTCTTTGAGGGACTACGTCATGGTCCTGATAGCGCCCTTCATGGAAATCGGGGTCAGTACGAATCGCCTGCCGGGCCACCTCATTAAAGGCGATATTCTGCGCGGTCAGTTTGGGTGCGGCGGCAATGACTACGGCATGACGCAGACGCTCCGGGTAACTGATGGACCACTGAAGCGCCTGCATTCCCCCCAAACTGCCACCGACAACAGCTGCCCATTGGGAGATACCGAGTTCGTCAGCCAGACGGGCCTGGCTATGGACCCAGTCTTCGACTGTGACCAAGGGAAAATCGGGGCCATAGCGCTCCCCATTTTCCGGGTCTTCGGTTGTTGGACCGGTCGAACCATCGCAGCCACCCAGATTATTGGGGCTCACCACAAAAAAACGGTTGGTGTCGATCACCTTGCCTGGACCAATTGCGGTCTCCCACCAGCCGGGCTTGCGATCTTCCATACTGTGGTAACCGGCTGCATGATGGTTGCCGGAGAGCGCATGGCAGATCAGTACCGCATTGTTTTTTTCCTCATTCAGAGTACCGTAGGTTTCGTAGATCAGATGGTAGGTTGGCAGGGTAGTGCCGCACTCCAGCGCTAGCGGCTGCTTGCAGTGGTGCATCTTCGGAGTGATCAGACCGACACTATCTTGAGGAATCTGCTCAGGCATAGTACGAGTTTATAGAGTGTCGTCTGGGGGTGCAATCGGTAGTCTTGTCCAATATGAAATGGCCCTGAAGCGAGGCCGTCATTCCAACGTG